>JAFTUH010000010.1 GCA_017466375.1 Clostridia bacterium
AGACGGAGACAACGGGGAGAATGCCCGTGATGTCGGGGTACACGTCCGTGATGTAATTGATCAGAGAACCAAGATCCACCTTGCGGATCGGCAGCTCCGTCTCCGTATTCGAGAGCATGCGGCAAATGACAGCGGCGTCCGTCTCATCGGCAACACCGGTAAGGATCGCGAGCGCATTGCCGAGCTCAGAGATGTGCGGCACGGGATCGATTTCGTGATAGGCGGCGGTAAAGGTGTCGTACAGACCGTCCTCGCGGCGGAAATACTTACGGACAGAGGCACGGAGTGTATCCGCCATCTTCACAGGCTCGTAGGTAAGACCGGTTTTTTCGGCGAGATATGCCATCGCATCCAGTGCGCGGATAAAGAGACAGTTCAGAATGAGATCCGCTCTCTTTCCAAGCTGCTGTGCGGCAACGCCGGCACCGCGCAGAAGTGCACCGGCCCACTCGTAGAAGTTCCAGTACTGTTTCTCCCACGGGCAGTAGAGGATTGCCTCTTCCTCATTATAGTACTTAAGGAATGCATCCAGCTGTTCGCATGCTCTGTTCCACATCTCCTTTGCGAAATCGACATCGCCCGAATGCTCCACGTACTCGCGGAGAGCCTGATACCAGTGCAGACCGAAGGACGGGATCGTTATGGGGAAGATGGCGGGTGCGCAGATGGGCATGAATTTGTCCTCGCGGGTGTCCTGTGCGAGCAACCAGAGGCTGGCACGGGAGAATTTCGTTTCACCGAACAGATAGTAAGCCGCCATCATTTCGTTTCTGCCGTCACCGCCGAAGAGGGACTGCTCACGCCACGGGCAATCTTCGTAATGCTCGTGCATGCAGAGGCGGAGTGTGCGCTTTGCTACCTCGTAGATCTGGCGGCGAAGCGGCGTGCCCGCATCGAAGGGAATTTCCGTGAGGGGGTAAGAGGTGGGACGAATGCCTGCAAGGCGCAGTTTGATAGGATTCTCCGCAAAAACCTCCAGATAGCGGCAGCCGAGGCGGCGGAATGCGTTCAGAAAATGATTCTCACCGATCACCGTGCCGTATTCCACGCTGAAGTCGCGGGCGCCGAGGATACGGGATACATGCCCGTCCTCCACGTGCTCACCGTAGGCGATAATGATCGTCTGCTCCGTCTCGCTTTCGAGAGCGAGTTCCAGAAATCCGCAGTCCTCCCGACCGATGTCGAGCAGGAAATGCGTCAGCCCGTCACCGCCGATGACAACGCCGGGGCGAAGCTCATCGAGTACAAGCGGCAGAATCGGTCTCTCGTGCAGCTCGGGTGCATATCCGGTGGCAACAGCACCGTGATACGGCAGCTCCTTGCCGGCGGCATTGTAGAAATAGCTCAGACCGATGTCCGTCGGGGTGATGCATTTTCCCCTGTGCGGAACGTAGTACGGATTCGCACGGCAGAGGGTGTGCTCGCCCGATACGGCGGCAACCGTGCCGTCTACGGAAACCTCAAAAAACAGTCCTGCCTGACCGAGTGCATAAGTGGAGCATTCGATTCCGTAATACCAGACGGTGATGAGGAGATCGTTTTCGCCTTTCTTGCAGTAGGCGGTGAGGTCATGTGTGTTTACGACCTTGCAGTACGGGAAATCCGCATACTGACCGAATGCCGCGAGGGCACCGTTGACGTATACGGCGTAGTTGGAGTCGGCAGAAATGCGCAGAGAAACGGGCGCGCCCTCCTCTGCAAGCGTGATTTTATCGGTAAAATCGGCGTATTCGTCCTTTTGGGGAGCGCCGTTCTCCCAGATCCAGATGCCGTGACGGTTCATAAAAGTTCTCCTTACTGTTCGCTTTTCGCGATGTTGCTTTTATTATACATGATTTTACCAAAAAGTCAATGGGAAAGCGCAATTTTTGCAAAAAAAGCCACCGCATCAAAACGGTGGCTTGGGAATTACAGAAGCGTGTGATAGTAGTACACGGCGAGCGTGCTCCAGCCGTGGCAGAGACTGCCTGCGGTGCGGAACGCCTTTGCCCCCGTTTTCGTCTCCCAGAACGTCGTGGCGCCGGCATCCAGCATCGCGCCGTACGTCTCATCAATGTCGGAGAGAACGAAATCCCTGTACTTTTCGCGGTCCGTCTTGAGCAGTGCGTCGTAGGTGAACGCCATCATGCTCAGAGTGGACGGCACGAACGGGATTACGCCGGTCATATCTTCGATCGCGTCCTCGATTTTCGTTACATACGTATCATCCAGATAGGCGTAGCGGATCGGCAAATTCGTCTCCGTGCCCGTCAGTACGCGGCAGATTACGGCAGCGTCCGCGTCATCGGCAACCCCGGTGAGGATCGCGAGCGAGCAGCCGAGACCGCAGACGTGATTCGATCCGGGCGCCGTCTCAAACAGCCCGTCCTCGCGGCGGAACGTTTTGCGGATCGATGCACGCAGCGGTGCGGAGAGGTGCTTGTATGCAAACGGCAGTCCGATCTTTTCGGAGAGATACGTCATCGTATCGATCACGCGGAGCAAAAGGCAGTTGAGGATCAGATCCACATCGCCGTACTGATTCAGTGCACTGCCGCCCATCAGTACCGATCCAGCCCATTCGTAGAAATTCCAGTACTTGCCGTCGGGCAGGCGGGGAAGCAGACAGCGGGCATCGTCGAAATACTGCATGTACGCATCCAGCACGGAGTTCATTTTGCCCCAGATTTCCTTCACGAGGGAGGTGTCCTTCGCGTATTCGGTGTACTCCAGAATCGACTGATACCAGTGCAGTCCGAACGAAGGAAGCGGCGGCTCATCGCGGCACGGCGCGCAGGCGGAGAGAAATCCGTCCTCGCGTCTGTCCTGCGCGAACAGCCACAAACTCGCCCGCGGGAACCGCATCTCACCGAAGGCGTAGTATCCGCACAGCATCTGATTGCGGCTGTCCATCGCCCACAGCGACTGTTCGCGCCACGGACCGTCCTCGTAGTGCTCGTGCATGCAGAGACGGAGCGTGCGCTTGCTCACTTCATAAATGCGACGGCGAAGAGGAGAGCCCGCATCAAACGGAAGCTCCGTCACGGGATACATTGTCGGGCAAAGACCGGCGTAAATCAGTCGAATCGGGTGCTCGCTCGTTACCGAAAGATAGCGGCAGCCGAGGCGGCGGAACGGATTCATATATTCGTTATAGCCGATTTTTGCGCCGTATTCCACGCTGAAATCGCGAGAGCCTACGAAGCGGCGCACCTCACCCTCCCACAGATGCTCGGAGAAGCAAACGGTCACCGTCTGTTCGGTGTCGCTTTCCAGGGCGAGATCCAGAAATCCGACCTCCTCCATGCCGAGATCGAGGATGAATTCCGTCTCTCCGTTTCCGCCGACCGTCACACCGGTGCGGCGCGGATGCAGCTCCAGCGTGCGCACGGGACGCTCATGCAGATCGGGCGCGTATCCCGTCGCCACGGCAGGATGATACGGCACCTCCGCCCCCGCGGCGTTGTAGAAGAAGGAGAGCCCGATCTCGCCCGTGATGATCTTTTCGCGGTACGGGACGTAGTACGGATTTTTGCGGCACATCGTGTGCTCACCGGAGCAGGCAAGCATTGTGTCTCCCGAGGTGATCTCGAAAAAGAGTCCGGGCAGGCCGCGCCGGTAACAGCTGGAGGAGACACCCATGAACCACACGGTGATGAAAATATCGTTCTCGCCGGCTTTGCAGTAGGCGGTCAGATCGTGCGTGTCGGCAACCTTGCAGTGATGAAAATCGCCGTACTGCCCGAATGCGGCAAGCGTACCGTTTACGAAAACGGCGTAGTTTGAATCGGCACTGATGCGCAGAGAGACGGGCGCGCCGTCCTCCTCTACCGTGATTTTTTCGGTGAAGTCGGCGTACTCATCGTTTTTTTGCCCACCGTTTTCCCAGATCCAGATTCCGTGACGGTTCATGTGGAAATCTCCTTTGCAAATCGATATGAGACAGAAAAAGCATGTCTGCCTTTATTATACAGGATAATCCGATTTTGTCAATAGAAATCGTGATTTTTTACACGAGAGAAATTTTTTGAAAACTCTTGACAAAATGATATCATTATGATATCATAAAATTACCAAAGAAAAGGAGATGTACCTATGAAAGAAAAACAACTGCACGCAATGAACGGTATGGCGGCTCTCTTTCTCACCATTCTCGAATGGCTGCTTGCCTTCGGCGTTATGATCGCGGGCGGCATTATGATGGATGAGGGCATCGGTTTCGGCATTCCCTTATTCGTCATCGGGTTGATCTGGGTGTGTATCGGCTGGATTCCGTTTCTCGGTCTTAAGATTCTTAAACCGCAGGAAGCACTCGTGCTGACCGTGTTCGGTAAATACACGGGCACGCTCCGCGGCGAAGGATTCTACTGCGTGAATCCGTTCTCCGTAGCGGTCAATCCCGCGGCAAAAACGCAGCTCAGACAGAGCGGCGACGTCTCCTCCGAAGCGAAAACGGGCGTGACGGTCAACGCAAACGGCACGGTCAGCGTGGCTTCGGTGGATAAGAAGATCTCGCTGAAGATCATGACGCTGAACAACAACAAGCAGAAGATCAACGACTGCCTCGGCAACCCCGTGGAGATCGGCATTGCCGTAATCTGGCGGGTGAAAGACACGGCATGCGCCGTGTTCAACGTCGATAACTACAAGGAATTCCTTTCCCTGCAGTGCGATGCGGCACTCAGAAACATCGTTCGTCTCTACCCGTACGATGTGGCACAGAACGTGGACACGACGGGCGACGGCGAGCCGGACGAGGGATCGCTCCGCGGGTCCAGCGAAATTGTAGCGGCGAGAATCCGCGACGAGATCCAGTCCCGCGTATCGGAAGCCGGTCTCGAAGTAATCGAGGCGCGTATCACGTACCTCGCATACGCTCCCGAAATCGCGGCGGTCATGCTCCAGCGTCAGCAGGCATCCGCCATCATCGACGCACGCAAGATGATCGTGGACGGCGCGGTCGGCATGGTAGAGATGGCACTGGAAAAGCTCAGTGCGGACGGTGTGGTCGTTCTCGATGACGAAAGACGCGCGGCGATGGTGTCGAATCTGCTCGTCGTGCTCTGCGGCAATAAGGACACCCAGCCTGTCGTGAATTCGGGCAGTCTGTACTGATCGGCATGGCGGAAAAGCAGGAAAAAAAGCAGATCCCCCTGCGGCTTTCGGCAAAGCTGTACAACGAACTTGCCGCGTGGGCGGAGGACGATTTCCGCTCGCTGAACGGACAGATCGAGTTTCTGCTCACAGAATGCGTGAAGAAGCGCAAACGGGGAAAATAAAAAAAGAGACCGCTGCATGCGGTCTCTTTTTGTAGTCACTTTTTCGCCGGTCCCACGGAATCACGGGGAATAAACGTACCGGATACACGGATTTTCCGCGGAGGAACTGCCTCCCCCATCTCAATGCGTTCAAAAAGCGTCTCTACCGCAATCTGGCAAAGATCCTCATTATAGGAGGTGATGGACGAAAGCGGTACGTTCAGATAGGGGTTGATGACGTTGTCATCCTTACCGATCACGGAAAAATCCTCGGGTACGCTGAAGCCGTAATCGTAAATGCATTTCATGGCGCCGAGTGCCATGCTGTCGTACACCACAAAGACGGCGGTAGGCCGTTTCTCCAGCTGTATCAGGTGCTGCATGGCGCTGTATCCGCCCTCCTCGAAGCGAAGCGGGGTTTCTACGATATATTCCTGCCGTATGGGAAGATTGTATTCACGCATTGTCTGCAAATACCGATTGATCCACGAATGCGTCAGTTTTTCCGTGATGAGGGCAATTTCCGTGTGTCCGTTCTCCTTCAGATAGCGGATTGCCTCCGAAAAAGCGCGGCCGGAGGTGAGGCAGATGCTGTCGCACAGATCGTTCTCTGCCACACAGACGATCGGTGTTGCGTATTTTTGCTTCAGTTTAATGGGAGGAATCGAGATGATTCCGTCCACCTTTACGCATTCCGCAAAATAGTTGAGCAGCTCCAGTCGCGTATCCATGGAAAAGGAGTCGCAGGCGGACACCATAACGGCACCGCGGGCGGTGATCTCCTGATTCATCCGATAGAGCTGTTGGGAGTACAGCCCGCTTTGGTACTCGGGCGCAATAACCGCGATAACACGCTTTTCGACCGAACGGCGTATGTATTTGTCGTATACGCCGTGTTTTTTTGCAATTTCAAAAATCCTCGCCCTTGTTTCCTCGGAGATCTCCGCGCTTCCCGAGAACGCTTTGGATACGGTGGAGCGGGCAACTCCCGCTTCACGGGCAAGTGCTTCCATCGACATAGAGAAGCCTCCTTACTGATGCAGAATCGGCTGTTTTTCGATAACCTTTGTGATATACAGGATGCTCGCCGCCGTAAGAACGAGCGAGATTCCGGAGAGAATCTGCTGTCCGTTTACGGGGATCCCGAAAACGGTATTGCCGTTTGCCTGGACGAGGGAGAGAATCTTTCCGCCAAGCAGTGACGCGCCGAAGCCGAACAGTCCGCTGATACAGCGGCAGATCGACATCGCCTGCGTGACGTACGGTGCATCGACATAGCTGTACATGATGTTAAAGGAGTTTTGGTTCGTTCCGGCGGTTGCAATATTGATAAAAACCGTATAGGCGATGACCAAGAACCACGCTTCTTTCGTTGTGAAAATATTGATAAAAAACGCGGCGGCGAAGAAGAAAAGCCCGAGCTTGAATCCCTTGGCGAAGGAGTGTCTGTCGGAATATCTGCCGAACGGAACGGAAACAATCATGCGTGCGAAGTTGGCAACAATATTGATGATTTCCACGGCGAGAATGGAGAGTGCCAGATCTTTGATTTTATAGGTGTTCATGAATCCGGTGGTGAAATACCTCGCGGTGTCAAACAGAATCATGAGGAAAACAACGCTGCGGAAGTTTTTGTTGCCGAAGGTGTTTTTGAGAACGGTGGAGAAGGGAACGCTGTCCGCGGTGTGCTCGGATGCATCTTCTTTCCGGATGAGGAGGAGGGTAACGAGATTAACGACCGTCAGCGCAAAAATAGAGACAGCGAGGAACAGAAATGCACCGTTCAGATTTCCGAGTCCTTCCAGTCTGTCCACAATAAATCCGGCGAAAGCGGTGACAAGCATCCCCAAAAAAAGAGAGATTGCCTCTTTTACGGCGGAGAAACTCGCCCGCTTGTCGGGAGCAACAAACGAACTGCCCCATTTGAACAAAAGCGTCTGTACGATATATCTGCTGAAGTAGGCAATTAGGATAAAGATAATCACGAAGAGGGTTTTCAGCGTTTTACCGACAGGCATAAACGGTACAAGAAAAATTGCCGAAAAAAACAGCGAGCAGACCATCTCAAAAAAGATGACAAGGAACTTTGTGCTGCATTTCAGCCGAACGATAAAGACGGAAAAAAGCTGGATTGTGAATGCAAGCGTGATAAAGGAAGAGATGATTCCGGCGAGCGAATCACTGATGCCGATGTATGTCAGGAGTTTTGCCAGATACGCGCCCGTTGTGAGGAGAACAATAAAATGTTCCGCCGCGCATTGTGCAAGATAGGCGCCGCGGGATCGCTTGTAGTCGGGGGAATTGAAGTCGATCATACTTTGCTCCGAAAAATAATCTTTATAGGAAAATTATAGTGAGAAAACAGATCGATGTCAACAAGCGGGCGGCGAAACTGTTTCGTGAGCGGGTGTAAAGAAAGCCCCGCTGCGGGGCTTTCGGGATTATAGAAGCGCAGGATCGTATACAGCTCGCTCTCCGCCCACGAACGGGGGACGGACTCTTGCCGCCGCGAGGTGTGCTTCGCCAATTTTGCGAACGGTCAGCCTGAGCGGTACGGCAACCCGTTTCAGATGCATACCGATCATGGTGCCGCCGATGTCGAGTCCCGCATCCGTGCGGATTTCGGCAATCACGACCGGATCGGTAAAGCCTTTGTACGCCGCCGCCGCAAATGATCCGCCCGCTTTCGGTTGGGGGATGGCGTTTACGATCTCCTCCCCGTGAAGCGCACGCCGGTCGATCACGATTGCGCGGTTCAGATGCTCACAGCACTGCGCGGCAAGATGGATGCCGTTTTCCGCAAACACGCCGTTCAGCGCATGGAAGATCACCTCGCCCACCTCGGGGACGGAATTCTTGCCGATCACGCCGCCCATCACCTCGCTGGAGGAACAGCCGACGATCACGCGGTCGCCCTCTTTCAGCCGTGCGGTCTCCATCAGCTCCCGTGCGGCGCTTTCGCACTCCGTACGGATTTGCATGAGAAAATCCTGTTCCATACATACCTCCGAAAAAACACAAATGCGGGACAAGCCCGCATTTGTCGTATGTTTTTGTCTTATTTCTTCAGTGCAACAGCGGCCTTTGCCTTTGCAGCGATAGCAGCGGCATCGAGACCGAAGTAGGAGACGAGCTCTTTTGCGGGGCCGGAGCGACCGAACACGTCCTGCACACCGATGCGGAGAACGGGAACGGGGCACTTCTCGGACAGGCACTCAGCAACTGCACCGCCGAGACCGCCGATGATGGAGTGCTCTTCGCACGTTACAACGCAGCCGGTCTTCTGAGCTTCAGCCACAACGAGAGCCTCGTCGAGCGGCTTGATGGTGTGAATGTTCACAACGGAAGCGGAGATGCCCTCGGCAGCGAGCAGTTCGCGAGCGGCGAGAGCCTGCTCTACCTCGATACCGGTAGCGATGAGGGAAACGTCCGTACCCTCAGCAAGCTTTACGCCCTTGCCGATCTCGAAGCGGTAGTCCGCACCGAACAGTACCGGAACAGCCATACGGCCGAAGCGGAGGTAGCAGGGACCGTCCATCTTGATAGCGGCTTCGACAGCGAGACGAGCCTCGGTGTCGTCTGCGGGGTTGAGAATCGTCATGCCGGGGATCGTACGCATGAGTGCGATGTCCTCGTTGCACTGGTGGGTTGCGCCGTCCTCACCGACGGTGATGCCTGCATGCGTTGCACCGATCTTTACGTTCGTGTGTGCGTAACCGATGGAGTTACGAACCTGCTCAAAAGAGCGGCCTGCCGCGAACATTGCAAAAGAGGATGCAAACGGGATTTTACCGGAGAGTGCGAGACCGACAGCGACGTCGATCATGTTGTTTTCTGCGATACCGCAGTTGAAGAAGCGATCCGGGAAAGCCTTCTTGAAGGTGCCGGTCTTGGTAGCGGCAGCGAGGTCTGCGTCGAGGACGACGAGATTCTCATACTTAGCGCCGAATTCGGCGAGTGCTTTACCGTAGGATTCGCGTGTAGCAATCTTATCAGCCATTGTTCCTTCGTCCTTTCGATTATCTCTCGCCGAGATCCTTCATAGCGATCTCGTACTGTTCGGTGTTCGGAGCCTTACCGTGCCATCCGCAGTCGTTCTCCATGAAGGAGACGCCCTTGCCCTTTACGCTGTTCTGGATGATGATGGTCGGCTTGCCCTTGCATGCACGTGCAGCCTTGAACGCAGCCTCAAGCTCGTCAAAGTCGTGTGCGTTGACGGTGATGACGTTCCAGCCGAATGCGCGGAACTTCTCATCGTGCGGGCGGGGATCCATAACCTGATCGAGGGAACCGTCGATCTGCAGACCGTTGAGGTCGAGAATGAAGCACAGATTGTCGAGGTGGTAGTGACCTGCGAACATAGCTGCCTCCCAGACCTGACCCTCTTCGCTCTCGCCGTCGCCGAGGATTGCGTAAACGCGTCTGTCAGCATTGTCGATCTTGGCAGCGAGTGCCATACCTGCTGCAACGGATACGCCCTGACCGAGAGAACCGGAGGTCATCTCAACGCCGGGGGTGTGCTTGCGGTCGGGGTGACCCTGCAGGTAGCTCGTCGTCTTACGGAAGGTTTTGAGATCCTCCACCGGGATGTAGCCGCGCTGTGCGAGCACGGAGTACAGACCGGGTGCGCAGTGACCCTTCGAAAGAACGAAACGGTCGCGGTTCGGATCGTCCTGCTTTGCGGGATCGACGTTCATCTCTTCAAAATAGAGATAGGTAAGAACGTCCGCGATGGAAAGGGAGCCGCCGGGGTGACCGCTCTGTGCGGAGTAAACTGCCTCGATGATACCGACGCGAACACGGCGGGCGATCTCGGCAAGCTCAGTTTTTCTCTGCTTGTCCATTATATACCTCCAACAGAAGTTGAAAAATTTTGAAAAATTCTTTTCATACTATTGTACTCGTTTTTTGGCAAAATGTCAATTGCTTTTTTGCTCACAGGCACAATTTATGCGAAATTTTCCGAATTCATGCAAATTTTGCGCCCGTTTCCCTCGGTTTTGGTGATAAAAACAAAACAAGTACAGCAAAAGACTTGACAAACGCCTCCGATTTTTATATAATAATTGGGCAAGGCATTGAGAGAGCCACCTTGCCATGGAGAAGTACTCAAGAGGCCGAAGAGGCGCCCCTGCTAAGGGTGTAGGCCGGGTTTACCGGCGCGAGAGTTCAAATCTCTCCTTCTCCGCCAAACAATAAGACCACCCATATGGGTGGTCTTATTGTTTCATGATGAAAGATTTGAACTCGAGCGACGGGTACCGGCAAGGGTAACGAAGTGTAAAACGATTGAGAATCGTTTTACACGAGTGAAACCGCACGCCACAGGAAGCACACCGTGCCGAGTGTAAGCGAAGCGTCGAGGCGCGGCGAGCGACCATGTGGCGGTGGAGGGCTCTGCTTCAAATCTCTCCTTTCATTTGACAAAATCTCCCGTCTGCGGTATAATATATTTGTACAAACATACGGAGGAATCAGTATGAAAGAAATCGTATACCACTCGATCTATGGCGAGATTGTCTATACCGAAAATATTTGGACGGGGAAAAAGCACCTGACGGCAAACGGAGCCGATGTGCCCGCCGTTTCCAAAAAGGAGTTCTTGCTTGGCGGTGAGAAAGCGATTGTGAAAGGCTCCATGTTTCTCGGTATCAGCCTTTGCCTTCCAAATGAAACCATTCAGATTTCCCCGAAAACGAAATGGTATGAAATCGTTCTTAGTGGGCTTCCGCTTGCTTTTTTGATGGCATGGGGCAACAGTCCCGCGCTATGCGCTGTATTTCCTGTTGTCGGCGGCGCGATTGGCGGCGCTCTTGGCGGATTGCTTTCCTCGTGGTCGCTGCTTCTTATTAAAAAAATCGAATCGATTGCTCTCAAAATCCTCACGGGAATCGGTATGACCGTGCTGACGATGCTGTGTGGGTTTGTTATTGCGCTCCTGCTTTTGCTGATTCGTTTTTGATGGAAGAGCATTTTTTGTGTATAAATAAACAAAGAGGAATACCCCTTGTTTGAAGCAAAACTGCTTTGACTAATCCCCCGACCGCCCATTCGGGCGGTTTTTTCTTTTCTCCCCACGCCCGTTTCTTGACAATTCTTTTGCCCTTGTGCTATAATGAAGAAAAGCCAAACTTCTCTCTCAAAGGATTATCGCCATGTATACGAAAATCGAATCCTTTATCCTCAATAACTGGCAGAATACCGTCAAGCCTGCACGCGGCGGGAGCGACACGCATCTCGCTATTCCGTATCCCTATTCCGTGCCCTGCGTGGACGATACATTTACCGAAATGTTCTATTGGGATACATACTTTACCAACGTCGGACTGATCCTCTCAGACATGACCGCACAGGCGAAGAATAACGTCGATAATATGGTGCATTTTCTGAACACCTACGGCATGATCCCCAACGCAAGTGTCAAGCGATCCCTCACGAGAAGCCAGCCGCCGTTTTTCGCCTTGATGGCGCGTGAGGTGTTCGATGCCACGGGCGATACGGCATGGCTGGAGAACCGTATCTATCCCGCCCTCGTCAAAGAGTACGGATTCTGGCAGACAAAACGGCTTGCCCCCAACGGACTTAACTTCTATTCGTCCAACGTAACGGATGAGGGACTTCTCACCGAGTACGGCGACACCTTCGCCAAGCGCTTCGGCGTGCAGCCGTCCGATGACCGTGAGACCACGCTGGAGCGCGGCAGAAGCATTCTTGCTTTGTTTGAATGCGGTTGGGACTGCTCCAGCCGATTCGGCTACGAAGCACATCACATCAATCCTGTCTGTCTTTGCTCCCTGCTTTATATGATGGAAAGAAACGGTGCGTATTTTGCGGATGTCCTCGGCAAAACAGAGGAGGCGGCACAGTGGCGATCCCGTGCAGAGGCGCGCCGTGAGAAAATGAACGCTCTCCTTTGGAACGAGGATCGCGGCGTGTTCTGCGATCGAAATTACGTCAGCGGAAAGCAGGCGGATATTGTCTCCGCTGCGACGTTCTATCCGCTGTTTGCAAATCTTGCCACCGAGGCGCAGGCGGAGAAAATCGCACGCGCACTCCCCCTTCTCGAAACGGAGTACGGCATTGCCGCATCGGAGGAGAGAGCGGATCTTCTGCATCTGCAGTGGGATTATCCGCACGGCTGGGCGTGCCTGCACTATATCGCCGTGCGCGGACTGCTCAACTACGGCATGACGGAGGATGCACTCCGCATTGCCGATAAGTACGTTCGTACGGTGGCGCGCTGCTTTGCCGAAACGGGCAATCTTTGGGAAAAATACAACATGGTCACCGGCAAGGTTTCCTCGACCACGGAAGCACAGAGCCATACGCCGACCATGATGGGCTGGAGTGCAGGTGTGTTCCTGTACTGCTTAAATCTTTTGAAGGAAAACGGAAAAGTATGAAATCGATTATTTCTTTGCTCCTCCTCACCGCGCTGATCGGTACGTCGCTTTCGGGATGTCTGCGTCCCGTGGAGGATACGCCGCCCGTCACGCCCGATACAGCGGAGGAAACCGCCCCCGATACTACCGTTGAAACGGAGCCCGAGACGGCTGCCGAAACCGATCCCGAGACGGCTGCCGAAACTGATCCCGTGACGGATCCCGTGACCGAGCCTGAGACGACCGTTCCCGAAACGGAGGAGGAAACGGAAGCGATCGCTGAGACGGATCCGCCCGCATCGGAGACGGTGCCGCCGGAGGAGACGGAGGAGCCGGATCCCGACGCCGCGGATATCACGGTGGTCGACGGCGTTACGTACATCGGTGGCGTGCTGATCGTCAACAAAACGTATTCTCTCCCGGAGACGTATGCGCCCGGGATGAATCAGGAGGCGTTTGACGCCCTCTGCCGTATGTTCTACGATGCAAAAGTGCTCGGATATCCGCTCAAGGTCGCGTCGAGCTACCGAAGCTTTTACGATCAGCGGTATATCTACAACGGCTACGTTTCCGTGAACGGACAGGCGGCGGCAGATCGGTTTTCTGCCCGTCCCGGTCATTCCGAACACCAGAGCGGGCTCGCTTTTGACGTGGATCATCCCGATTCCAATGCGCTGCTGCAGTCGTTCGGCGACAGCCCCGTCGGCATCTGGATCGCGGAAAACTGCCACAAATACGGTTTCATCATCCGCTATCCGCAGGGGAAAGAGCATCTGACCGGCTATATGTACGAGCCGTGGCACGTGCGCTATCTCGGCGTGGAATTGGCGACGGAAGTGTACGAGAGCGGGCTTTGCCTGGAGGAGTTTTTCGGCATTACGTCCGCATATGCGGAATGAATCGGGAGGAAAGTATGCTGCCAACCATGAAAATCGGCGATCTGCACGTTACACGGCTGATCGTCGGAAGCAATCCCTTTACGGGGAAATCGCATAGGAATGCGGCGACGGATGCGGATATGCGTTCGTATTTTGACGAGGAGACGGCGTTTGCCATGCTCCGTAAATGCGAGGAGGCAGGCATCAATGCGGTGCAGTCGCGCGGCAGTCAGCCTGTGATGGGACTGATTCACCGCTACCGCTTGTCGGGAGGAAATCTCCTGTGGCTCGCGCAGTCGGGCAAGAGCGTTGCCACGTTCGATCTCGAACTGGACGAAATGATGAAGTACGACCCGTCTGCGGTGTGCATTCACGGCGAGCTTGCGGATGAGCTGTATCTGAACGGGCGCCTTGGTCTGCTCGGAGGACTCCTTGATAAAATCCGCAGAAAGAACGTCCCTTGCGGTATCTGCGCGCATTTTCCCGAGGTGCTTTCCTACGCGGAGGAGGCAGGACTCAAGCCCGATTACTACATGGCGTCGCTGTACAATCTCACCCAGCCGGATCGGTCGCACGACGTGAATCCGACGGGGGAGAGATTTGAGGCGAGCGACATTCCGAAGATGTACGAGGTGATCCGCCATCTGTCCGCACCGACGTTTGCGCTCAAAATCCTCGGTGCGGGACGCCGCTGTGAGACGCAGGATCAGGTGCGCGCGGCGTTCTTTGAGGCGTTCAAGTGCATGAAAAAAGGCGACGGCGTGCTTGTCGGGATGTTTGATAAATACATCGACCAGCCACGCCTGAATGCGCAGTACACGCTGGACGCCATCCGCGAGGCAGAAGGATAAACGAAAAGACCGCCCGAAGGCGGTCTTTTTACGTGAAGTCAGATTGTGTGCAGAGAATATCGTAGGGCGGGGGCTTGCTCCCGCCGTTTGTTACAGATTCACGTACTTCTCCATAATATACGGGATAATATGCTCGTCGTTCGTGCAGATTACGGCATCTGCCGCCTCTTTCACGAAATCGCGTCCGTTCGCTGTGGCGAGGGAAAGCCCGACGGCTTCAAACATCGTTACGTCATTCTCTCCGTCGCCGACGGCGATCAGCGCCTCTTTCGGCATGCCGAGATGCTCCGCCAGCGCCGTGATCGCGTTTCCTTTGCCGGCTTTCCGGGAGAACACCTCCAGATTGTGCGAGGCGGTCGATACGACACAGTATCCCATGCCGGTAAGCTTTTCGCGGCACGCCTTCCGCTTTTCAAGATCGGCGAAGAAGATGCAGATCATGCCCGTATCGTCTCGCGTTTTGCAGAAGGTGTCGAAATCGGCAACGTGCGGGCAGGCGTGTGCCTGTGCACGGAAGAAAGCGTCCATGCCGTGGTGCGCCATCGTTTCGTCATCCGTGCGGTCGAGATCCACGTATGTGTTGTCCGAATAGTGGAGCATGATGAACGTGTCGTACTCCGCAATCTCACGGTAGACTGTGTTCGCCTCCTCCCGGGTCATGCCGAGGGAGATGTGCGTGTCCGTTTCTTTATCGTAAATATCTGAGCCGTCCGAGCAGATGAAAAAGCGTACGCCGGGCAGTTCGCGGATCTCCGCCGGCATTTCAAAAAAGCTTCGCCCCGTGTTCGGCACAAGATAGCCGCCGCCCTCGGTGAATTTTTGAATGGCGAGACGGTTTTCGGCACTGACGTGCTTTTCGCTGTTCAGAAGTGTGCCGTCCAGATCGACGGATATGAGCTTGTATTTGTACATGATTCCTCCGGATTTGTTGACTTCGTTTATTATATCCCTTCTTCCCCCGTTTGTCAACCGGTGCACGCCTGCTCTTGACAAAATACGATCCAGCCTGTATAATGAATACAGACCAAGCGCGCAGGCGCAGTCAAATTTTACTTTCGGAGGATTTTATTATGAAGAAGATTCTGTCTCTTGTTTTGATCGGCGCAATGCTCTTGACGGCACTGCTTTCCTTTACCGGATGCGGCAGTGACGCAGACAAGATTCTCGGCACGTGGGAGACGACCTGGGATATGAGCGATATGCTGGCGAAAGAGGTAGCCGGCGAGGAGATCGCGCAGTATATGCAGATCAAGGATTTTGCCGTTGTGATGCGCTTTACCTTCAACGAGGACGGCACGTATAAGATGGAGGTGTCGGAGGAGTCTCTCAAGGCGGCATTTGAGACGCTGAAGGGACAGTTCGTTGAGGGCATGACCGCGTACATGGAGGATATGCTGGCAGATTCCGGTCTGAATATGTCTGTGGAGGAGGCGCTTGCTCTGTCCGGCATCGATATGGACGCAATCATTGAGGAAAGCTTCACGGAGGATATGCTGGACGATGTGGTGGATGAGTTCGTCTCCGACGGCGAATACGAAGTGAAGGACGGCAAGCTGTACACGTTCGATAAGGGCGAGTCGCTCGATGAGAATGAGTACATTCGCTACGAGCTTTCGGGCAAGGAACTGGTCTTTTCGGAGCTTGTTTCCGATGAGGATGACAGCGCAGAGGCAGCCGAGTATCTGCTTCCGCTGACGCTCAAGAAGGTCGGCTGATTCCGCATAAAAAGAGCACCTGCTGTTTGATCGGCAGGTGCTTTTTTTGTTTTTGTTATTCTTCCGTGCCGCTGCTTTCGGGCTTTGCGGTATCTTTTCCGCGCATCCGTTTGAAGGTGGGCGAGAAGAAGAAGGCGATTCCCATGAACACAGCGAAGATAATCAGATAGAAGAGAACGGGGAAGGAGAACGTGCCGTTTGCCTTGGCGGTGTTGTACGGGGTGATGCCGTGCGCGTATACGGCGGCGAACACCATGAAAGCACAGGCAATCGATGCGAAGGACGGCAGAACGAACCGTTTGAATACGCCGAGCTCCTTTTCCTTGATCATCCACATGATGAACATCGGGATATACATCGCATAGATCGTGACGATCGGAAGCTCGGAGGAGTCAAAGTTGAACAGACCGAACCAGCCGCCGTCTGCGAGATTTGCGCCGTAGAAGTAGAGCAGCCATGCCGCACTGATGAAGAGACCCCATACGGAGGAGTTGGTCGCCATGTTGCTCGTTTTGTCGATCTGTGCGAACATATGCGGCTTCGGACCTTCGCCGCGGGCAGCGAGTGCGTACATGCCGCGCGTTACGCCGACCATCAGTCCGTTCAGCGTGCCGAGGCAGGAGATCACGATGCAGATATTCAGAAGCGTACCGCCGACGGTGCCGAAGATGTTCGAGAATGCTGTGGTCGCGCCCTCTTTGATGAGTACCTCATTCGTGGCACCGCCCGCTACGCCGATGTAGTACAGAATGTACGCGGCGACAACGATCAGTGAACCGAAGATCAGAGCCAGCGGCAGATTCTTTTTCGGATTCTTCAGCTCGGCGTTGATGGAGGTGGCAACGATCCATCCCTCATAGGCAAAGACGGTCGCGACAACGGCAGCAAAGAGTCCCCCGCTTGTGCCGCCGACAGCTTCGCTTACGACGGTGGTGAAGTTCTGCGAAAGCGTGCCGTTCATCAGTCCGACGATCGAGCCGACGATTGCCATCAGCGTGATCGGGATCAGCTTGATGACCGTAGCGCTGATCTGGAACTTGCCCGCCAGCTTCGGGGAGAGGGCGTTGATCGCGTACGACATGATCAGGAAGAAGCCTGCCAGCAGCATGACCTCGGCGCTTGTCATCGTCCAGCCGAGGATGACACCGAAGTACCGTGCCGATACCCACGCGAGAACGGAGGTCATGCCCGGGTAGTACAGATTGACCATGAACCACGCGGTGTAGTAGGCGTACGTTTTGCCGCAGGTCGCCTCAGCATAGTCAACGATGCCGCTGACCTTCTCGTATTTGGTAGCCATCACGGCAAACTGTGCGGAGCAAATAATCATGATAAGACCGGTGATTGCCCACGCGGCAATACCGAGCGGCATATTTCCGCCTGTGGCTGCAAGGACGTTCTGCGCCTTGAAGAAGACGCCCGATCCGATTACTGTGCCGACGACCATGCAGATCGCGGTAATCAGACCGTATTTACGGGTCAGTTTTTCCATAGTTTGTCTCCTTTTGGTTTTATATGAGTGCTGTTTTTTAGGGGTTATTTATATTCTACCACAAAAAGTGGAAAAGTCAACTCTATTTTTGTAGAAATCGACCACAAAAGACCATCTGAAGCAAAAAAATTTGGTTTTTCTTGCCCTGTGCATTCTCCGAAAGAAGGAATATAAAAAAATATGAAAAAATATGCAAAAAATCTTGCGCTCCCCCGCAGGATGTGGTATAATAGAACAAATACCCAACGCAAAGATTGCGATTTTTTATATTTACGGAGGTTTTCGCATGAACGGAAACACGCTGCAAATTCTGATCGCCATGGTCGTCTACATGGCAGCCGTCATTCTGATCGGCGTATTTTATGCAAAACGGGCGAATAAAAGCTCGGATGAGTACTACCTCGGCGGCCGCTCTCTCGGTCCGTGGGTCACGGCGATGAGCGCGGAGGCGTCCGATATGAGCGGATGGCTGCTCATGGGACTGCCGGGCGTTGCGTACTGGTGCGGTCTTGCCGATGCCGCATGGACTGCCATCGGTCTTGCCGTCGGTACATATCTCAACTGGCTGATCGTGTCCAAGCGCCTGCGCCGCTACAGCGTCCGCGCCAACAACTCGATCACGCTGCCGGATTTCTTCTCCAACCGATTCCGCGAGAAGAAGCCGGTCATCATGCTCATCTCTGCCGCGTTCATTCTGATTTTCTTCACAGTGTACGCATCCAGCTGCCTTGTAACGTGCGGTAAGCTGTTCTCCACGCTGTTCGGTCTGCCGTATGTCTGGATGATGATTATCGGTGCGGTATTCGTGCTTATTTACACGCTCCTCGGCGGCTTCCTTGCCGAGAGTGCATCCGACTTCATGCAGGCGATCGTTATGATCGTGGCGCTTTCCGTCATTGTGGTTATCAGTACGGTCAAGGCGGGCGGCATCGGCGCCGTTATCGATAACGCGCAGTCGATCCCCGGCTTCCTTGAGTTCTTCGGACTTGCAACGCCTGCCGTGCAGGATGGCGTACAGCTTGTCGAGGCAGGCAAGCCTGTGTTCGGCAATGCGGCTCCGTACGGTGCACTTTCCGTCGCATCCATGATGGCGTGGGGCCTCGGCTACTTCGGTATGCCGCAGGTTCTCCTCCGCTTCATGGCAATCCGCAAAGAGGACGAGCTGAAGCGCTCCCGCCGCATCGCGAGGGTCTGGGTCGTTATCTCCCTCGCTGTTGCCGTATTCATCGGTCTCGTCGGACGTCAGCTCTTCCCGATTGAGCACCTTACGAAGTCCTCCGCGGAGAGCATCTTCATCACGCTTTCCACGAGCTTCCTGCCGCCGCTTCTTGCCGGCTTTGTCATGGCAGGTATCCTCGCCGCTACGATCAGCTCCTCCGACTCCTATCTGCTCATCGCCGCATCCGCCCTCGCGAAAAATATCTTCCAGGGCGTTGCGCACAAGAAAGCAACCGATAAGCAGGTCATGCTCGTTTCCCGTATCACGCTTGTGGTGCTCACTCTCATCGGTGTGCTGATCGCGCTGGATGAAAACAGCGTCATCTTCCAGATCGTGTCCTTCGCATGGGCAGGCTTCGGTGCGACGTTCGGTCCGATCATGCTCTTCTCTCTGTTCTGGAAGCGTACGACGAGAGCCGGTGCGATTGCCGGTATGGTCGGCGGCGGTGCGATGGTCTTCATCTGGAAGCTGGGCATTGCCAATCTCGGCGGCGTATTCGCCATCTACGAGCTGCTTCCCGCATTCATCTTCTCCGCGATCTGCATCGTGGTCGTCTCCCTTCTTACCAAGGCTCCGTCGAAGGAGATCGAGGAGGATTTCGAGGCAGTCCGTGCAGGTAATACCGAAGCATAAAATTCACCGAAAAACAGCCGTTTCAAAGCGGCTGTTTTTTTACGGAATCGGCTCATAAATTCCGCATTTGTATTGACATACTCTCAGCTTTTTAATATATTTCTTATGAAGACTATAATATGCCTTGCTGAAAGGAGATTCTTATGAAAATTTTTGATGCACATATGCACCTGAACGGCGGTCAGACGCCGGATCCGAAGGAGCTTCTTAAGAAATTCGAGGAAGTGGACGTCATCGGTGCGTGCCTTTTTTCCATCGATCCCGAGGATCCTTCATTCACCTTCAAGGAGAGAATGGATAACCTTTTCAAGTGGACGGACGGCTACGAAGGGATTCTTTACCCTGTTGCATGGATCCATCCGTTTGAGGATGACGTTTTGAACAAGGTGCGCGAGGCAGCCAAGCGCGGTGTCGCGGCGTTTAAGTTTATCCCCGATGTATATCACGTGAATGACGAGCAGCCGACAAAGGTCTTCCGCCTGATCGAGGAGCTGGGGCTTCCGATCTTCTTCCACACGGGCATGTGTTACGACTTCCACGAATCCGCGCAGTTCTGCAATCCCGTCGATTGGGAATGCTTCGTCAAATACAGAAACATTCGCGTTTCTATTGCGCACGCAGGCTTCCCGTGGTGCGATGAGGCGCTCCACCTCTTCAGCAAGTACTACTACAACGGCAGAAAGCTTCAGAGAGCTGTCGCGGGTACGGAGACGACGTACCTGGGCTATCCGTGGATTAAGGAGCACATGATCACAAACGAGAACGGCGAGCCCGATTACGTCATGCCCGAGCTCTATCTTGATACGACGCCCGGTCCGTCCGGCACGTTCCGCGAAGCATTGTTCAAAAATTTGATCTCGTGGTGCCCGAACAACCGCCGTGTCTTCTACGGTTCCGATCAGTATGCGGACAATTATCAGCTCAAATATGTTAAGCCCGCTCTGCAGAGAGAAAGAGATCTCATGAAGCGTCTGGAGGTTCCCGCCAATATGGTGGAGGATATGTTCCAAAACAACATCAAGCGCTTCCTCGGTCTTGTGCCGCGCATTTCCGATATCTGAGGAGGGCGCGGTGCCAAAAGTAAAAATCACTGCCGTCAGAGCGGCAGATTATACGGATCTGCAGTCGAAATACGAGAATCCGATCGAGCATACGTGCGATGTGCGCGTCGGGGATTCGTGGATTTCGGACGGCATCAATAAACCGGACGGACTGTGCGATTCCGCGTGGGATTCCATGAAGGATTTTGTTCGCGAGCTCGGAGCGGGCGGCGGCAATTTCTATGACGGATGGATGCAGAATCCGCGCAGTGCGATGATCTCGTGCAATGACGGCTTTCGTCCGGTCAGCTTTCTTCTTGAAGCGATGGCGGACGAGGCGGATTTTCCGTATCTGTATGAGACGCACTGCCACACGCTCCCCGTCAGCAAATGCGCCAAGGTGTCCGCGGAGGATGCGGTGCGTTTTTATAAAAATCTCGGTTACGCGGGCGTGTTCATCACGAATCACTTCATCGACAGTTATCAGGATGTGGATCCGTCGCTCTCGTATGCGGAGAAACTGAGGTACTTCTTCTCCGGAGTTGAGGAGGCGAAGCGCGTCGGTGACGAGATCGGCATCGACGTCTTTCCCGGCTTGGAGATGGGGTACGGCGGTACGCATTTCCTCGTCTACGGACTCGGTGAGACGTGGTTTCTCGCCCATCCGGAGGTAATGGATCTGCCGATGAGCCGCCGCTTGCAGTTCCTCATGGACAGCGGCGCACTTGTCATCCAGGCACACCCGTGCCGCGAATCCAACGGCATCGATCATATCCGCCTCTTTCCGCGAAGGATTCACGGTGCGGAGATCTATAACGCCAACCGTACCGATTTCGAAAATGCGATGGCGGAGGCGTATGTGAAGAATTATGCACGGATCCCGTTCGCCGGGTCGGATAATCACTATGGCTCCAATCAGAAAAAGCTCGGCGGAATGCGCCTTGCCAAGCCGATTCGGGATGTGCAGAATTTTATCCGCGCGGTGAAAGCAGGGGAGGCGCTCCCGTTTCGGCGGATCCTCGAATAATCCGAATGATAAGGAGATGACGTTTCATCGTCATCTCCTTTTTGCGGAAATATTTCCGGAAACTTTTCAAAACCTCTTGACTTTACTGCGGTGAAGTGCTAAAATATGTACATAAATGCGTTTGAACAGGAATAAGTACGTTTGGACGGAGCCTTCAGAGAGTTGTCGGCAGGTGCGAGACAATAGGAAAGTCCGAACGGAATACCTCCTGCAAGCAGTGCACCGAACAAAACGGACGTTTTCAGTAGGCTGCAACGGGCGTTCCCGTCACAGAACCGGAGTGTTGGCAGACACTCTCCAAGGCCGCGATCGTGAGAGAACGGCAAACTGAGGTGGTACCACGGGTTTAACTCGTCCTCTGTATTCTATCGGAATACGGAGGACGTTTTTGTTCCTCCGCAGTCCAAATTCAAGGAGGAAAACTCATGACAGACGCACAACTCTACACCATTATTGCGCTTTGCGTGTACGCAGGGACATTGGCACTCATCGGCTGCATCAGCAGCGGAAAGACAAAGACGCTTGACGGATTCCTTATCGGAGGACGGAATATCGGCGCGTGGGTGACCGCGTTTGCATACGGTACGACGTATTTTTCCGCCGTCGTGTTCGTAGGCTATGCCGGTCAGCACGGCTGGAATATCGGTCTCGGCGCGATCTGGATTGGTATCGGCAACGCCGTTTTGGGCTGTCTGCTTTCGTGGATTCTGTTTGCAAACCGTACCAGAAAAATGACCAAAAAGCTGCAGGCGAAAACAATGTCCGAGTATTTCGAGAAGAGATATAATTCGACGGGCATGAAAATTATGGCGGCGATCATCATTTTCGTGTTCCTTGTTCCGTATTCTGCGGCAGTGTATAAGGGACTCGGCTCGCTGTTCAGCGCAGTCTTCCCCGGCGTGGAAACGTGGGTATGGATGCTCATCATTGCCTGCCTGACCGCGATCTATCTGGTCATTGGCGGTTATGTTGCAACCGTGTATTCGGATCTTGTGCAGGGCATTGTCATGCTCGTCGGCGTCGTTTGCCTGGTAGCGGCGGTGCTCTCGCATGAAAATGTCGGCGGTCTTGGCGGTCTCATCGAGAATCTCGGCAAGGTTGTCGAATCTGACGGCACATCGCTCGGAGAGCAGCTTACCAGCATTTTCGGCGGCTCCTCTTTCAGCTTCCTCTGCTTCAATATTATGCTTACCAGCTTCGGTACGTGGGGACTTCCGCAGATGATCGGCAAGTTCTACGCGATCAAAGATACCGCGGCAATCAAACGCGGTACGGTCATCTCCACGATTTTCTGTGCCGTGATCGGCTGCGGCGCGTATCTCATCGGCTCCACGTCCCGTCTGATCCTTGAGAATCAGCTCCCCGCAGGCGGCGTTGACTCCATTATCCCCGAGCTTCTGCTGAAAGTGCTCGGCGGCGGCACGGCAGGTCTGATTCTGCTTGCGGTCATTATGATCCTGCTTTTGTCCGCGTCGATGTCTACGCTCTCCTCTGTCGTTCTTACCTCCGCATCCGCGGTGGCAGTCGATTTGATTCCTACCATCCGAAAGAAGCAGATGAAGCCCGAGTCGCAGATGCTTCTCACCAGACTTCTGTGCCTCGCGTTCGTTGCCTGCTCGTTCATTTTCGCCACGCAGAATATTCCGATTATCGTAAGTCTGATGTCGTTCTCGTGGGGCGTCGTTTCCGGCTGCTTCATCGGTCCGTACATTTGGGGTCTGTTCTCCAAAAAGATCACGAAAATCGGTGCGTATGCCGGTATGATTGCCGGTTTCCTCACCGTTGGCGGTGCAACGCTTGTAATCACGCTGACGGACAGCTTCAAGGCTGCCGCGGCGCACTCTCCCGAGATGGGCGTTGCCGCTATGGCGATCTCCCTGATCGTCGTGCCCGTCGTGAGCGCGCTCACCAAAAACAAGGACAAGGAAAGAGTAGACGAGATCTTCTCGTGCTATTCCGAAGAATAAAATACAACGAAAAATCCCACCGGCTGTGTCGGTGGGATTTTTGTGAGTCAGCGGATTCGTGCAGCGTTTTGCGTTTACGAATCCCACAGCGTTTCGTTCGTGGTCGAAACGGCGATGGCACCTGCGGAGAGCGCCGATACAATGTCCGTTTTATCCGCAAGGAGTCCGCCTGCAATAATTGGAGAGGGGGAGGTGGGGACGATCCGACGGATGATGTTCGGCATGACGCCGGGCAGGATTTCCAGCGCGTCGGGAACGACCTGTTCAAACGCGTGGGAAAGGTTGTCCAGTGCCATGGAATCAATGAGGAAAATGCGAAGCACGGTAAAGAGTCCGAGCTCCTTGGCGCGGCGGATCAGCGGCGGCTTCGTAGAGATGATACCGTCCGCTTTCGTTGTGCGGGCGATAAAATCCACGGCAACTTCGCGTGCGCCGAGACCGCTGATAAGATCGAGGTGCACGATGGCGCGTTTTCCGGCACGGTGCACGCATTCGGTCAGCTCGGCAATGCTTAAAATATCGCCGAACAGCAAAAAAACCACGCCGCTGTCTGTTTCAAGTGCCCGTTCGAGCTGCTGACGGTTCTTCACGGCGGGAAGAATCGGGCAGTCGGTTATCTGTTGAATATCCATATTAACCTCACATATCGCGCGTCGCCGTCAGATCAGCGCCGCTTCCTGCTATATTTTTGACGATCACGTCCCCGATGCGGATCGGCGCGTGTACCGTAATGCGGTTCAGGATTGTCATAGCTTCCCGCAGAAGCTTTTTGGGGATCGGGCGGTTCGTCTTTACGGGGAGGCGGGGATGGCACGCGCCGACGATTTTCACCGTGGAGGTCAGCGTGCGGACGGGCGAGGTGATCTCCGCTTTTGCGTAGTCGATGCCCCGTTCGCAGCCGTTTCCCATGACAAGGAAATCCCGCGTTTCGTCAATCCGCAGACGGCATCCGCGCGGGCAAACGATACAGGTGAGCTCTTTCACTTTGATACCTCCTCACAGCTGATATACAGTGTATTTCCTTTTGCACGGCGGAGCAGAGCGGTGGGCAGATAGATCTGTTCCATTTCTCCGGGTGCCATTCTCTCGCGGGAGAAAGCGCACAGTACCGTTTCACCGTCGGTGACGAGAATGTGGCTTTTTTCGAACGTGCGCCGTACGCGGAAGAAGACGGACACCGCCTTCTGCGGTATGGCAGGATGCAGCTTTTGCGGCACCGTATAGGAGATATCGTCCGATGCTTCTATGCGGTACGCTTCCGTGGCAGGCATCGGATCGCGCAGAAGATAGTCTGCTGCACTTTTGCCTGCATTTTGCGCCTCACGGGTAACAAAATCCACCAGATCGTGCACGTGGAGCACGTTTCCGCAGGCAAATACGCCGGGGATAGTTGTTTCCATGTTCTCAAATACCTCGGGACCGTTTGTGCGCGGATCCAGCCGGATGCCCGCCTGTCGGCTCAGCTCGTTTTCGGGAATCAGTCCGACGGACAAAAGGAGCGTGTCGCAGTCAAAGGCGATCTCCGTGCCGGGAATCGGCAGGCGGTTTTCGTCCACTTTTTGAATCACAACCCGTTCCACGCGGTCGCGGCCGATAATATCCGTCACCGTGTGGGAGAGATACAGGGGAATACCGAAATCATCCAGACACTGCACGATATTGCGCTGTAAGCCGGAGGAGTGCGGCATCACTTCCACGCAGGCAAGCACCTCGGCACCCTCCAGCGACAGCCGCCGTGACATAATCAGCCCGATATCGCCCGAGCCGAGGATGACGATGCGTTTTCCGACCATGTATCCTTCCATATTTACAAACCGCTGGGCGGCACCTGCCGTAAGGATGCCCGCACAGCGTGTGCCGGGGATTGAAATGGCACCTCTCGTGCGCTCACGGCAGCCCATGGCGAGGATGATGCTGTCTGCTCTGATCGTGTGATATCCGTCCGTGTTGACGGCGTGGATTACGCGGTCGTCTGTGATGTCCAGCACCATCGTATCGGACACGACACGGACGGCAGTCTCTTTCAGCATGGCAACAAACCGGGCGGCGTATTCGGGGCCGGTCAGTTCTTCCTTGAAATAGTGGAGTCCGAATCCGTTATGTATACACTGATTGAGAATACCGCCGAGGCTTTTGTCCCTCTCGAGCAGCAGAATATCGCGCACGCCGTTTTGATACGCAGATACGGCGGCGGCAAGACCGGCAGGACCTCCGCCGATGATGGCAAGCTGACAGTTTTTCACCGGTATTCCTCCTTAGTACGTCCTGTTAGAATATTGCTACCCGGCTGATCCAGCGGGATTGCTTCCATGGGGATACCAAGTTCGCGTGCAAGGATTTCCTGCACACGGGGAGAGCAGAAGCCGCCCTGACACCGTCCCATGCCGGCGCCGACTCTGCGTTTCACGCCGTTTACCGTTGTCGGGGGGATGGGCGACTGCAATGCCGCCACGATTTCGCCCTCCGTGACCGTTTCACAGCGGCAGATCACCCGACCGTAAAGAGGATTGCGGGCGATGACAGCGCGCTTTTCCTCCTCGGAGAGAGATTTGAAGCGTATGACGCGCCGACCGTCCGAAAATTCTGCTTTGGGGATCAGCGGCGTGCGGGAAGCCACATATTCCGCTGCCTCTTTGGCAATCGCGGGGGCGGCGGTCAGACCGGGGCTTTTGATTCCCGCAAGATGGAAAAATCCCGGGAACGTGCTGCTTTCGCCGATCAGAAAATCATCCTCGGCATGATTGGCACGCACGCCGGCAAAATTGCGGATATTCTCCCGGAAGGAAAGAGTCGGAACGGAGCGAATCGCCTGCTTTTTCACAAACGAAAGCCCCTGTGCGGTGTTCTCCGTGGCATCGGCACCGCTGACCGCTTCTGCGTTCGGTCCGACGATCAGATTCCCGTGAACGGTGGGGGAGACGAGCACGCCTTTTCCGTTTTCGTCCGGGCATTGGAAGATCACCGAACGTACCCGTGTGCCTTCGCTTTTGTCGAGCAAATAATATTCTCCGCGGTTGGGAGTCAGCGTGAATTCATGCACGCCGAGCAATCCGCAAACCGCCTCGGCATCCACGCCCGTGGCGTTCAGAACGGTTTTTGCGCGGAAATCCCCTTTCGGCGTCGTTACGGTGAAGGTGCCGTCCTCCTCTTGCCGGATCGCCGTGGTCGGTGCTTCAAGGATCAGCTCCACGCCGTTTCGTACGGCAACCTCCGCCATGGCGAGCGTCAATTCCCACGGGGACACGATACCTGCCGTCGGAGCGTACAGGGAACCGACGACGGCTTCGGACAGATTCGGCTCCATCAGCCGTGCTTCCTCTCCTGTAAGGATACGAAGATCGGGTACACCGTTTTTCACGCCGCGCTCGTACAGGACCTGCAGGTGCGAAAGATCCGCCTCAGAGAAGGCAAGCACATGGCTGCCGATCCGCTTGAAAGGGACGTCCAGCCGCCGGCAGAGATCCTCCATCATGCGGTTTCCCTCCACGTTCAGCCGTGCGATCGCCGTGCCGGGACGCGGATCGTAGCCGGCGTGAACGATGGCGGAATTTGCTTTTGTGGTGCCGTTTGCGACGTCGTTGCTCTTTTCCAGCACCGTGACGGAAACGTCATACCGTGAGAGTGTGTAAGCACACGCCGCCCCGATTACGCCGCACCCGAGAATGATTACGTCTTGCATTGAACATCCTCCGAAAAATAAAAAATGAGCGCAACAAAAGCGGTGACGCATTTGTTACACTCAAAATCTCAACAATACTTCGTATATAGGATACCACATTTTTTTCGGGATGTCAAGGATGATTTGCATTTTTCGGAAGTCTTTGCCTGTCCGCACGCGATCCGACCGTGAAGCTGCCTTGCGGCAAGAACAGTATAGCAGATTTTGCGGATTTTGGCAAGCGGCCGGCGCTTTTTGACGGCGTGAAAAAGGATATCATCCCCCAAAACGGCAGAGATTAAATGTTGCAATGTATGGCGGATTATGATATAATACGAACAATAGGTGACCCGTTTTGCGGAAACGTCGCGAAAACCAAAGTATGATATTATGGAAGAAAGGTATATGATTATGGCGTTCAGTCTTCGCGGAATACACACTCCACATAGAAAAAACACGGTCAAAAAACCAACCGTTCGTATGGACGCGCCGGCGTCTGTAACGGTGCCGATGTCGATGCATATCGGAGTACCTGCCACGCCCACGGTGAAGGTCGGGGATCTTGTTGCGGTGGGTACGAAAATCGGTGAGGCAAACGGAAAAATCTCGTCCAACGTGTATTCCGGCGTGTCCGGAAAGGTGACGAAGCTTACGGAATATCTGACGGCAGACGGCACCTCCTCGGTGGCTGTTGTGATTGAATCCGACGGGCAGATGACGGCAGATCCTGCGGTTTGTCCGCCTGCCGTTACAAACAGGGAAGAGCTGATCTTAGCGCTCCGTGAAAGCGGTATCGTCGGACTTGGCGGCGCCGGCTTTCCCACGCACGTCAAGCTGGACGTGGATCCGGCGCGAATAGAGTACCTCCTCATAAACGGCGCGGAATGTGAGCCGTACGTAACGAGCGATACGGTAACGATGCTGACGCGGGCGGACGATATGGCGTATGCGCTCGGCGTGCTCGGACGCATTCTGGGGATTAAAAACGTCATTATCGGTATTGAAAACAATAAAAAAGACGCCATCGCATCAATGAAAAAGATGGCAGAGACCGTGACCGACTGTACGGTGGCGGTGAAAGTGCTTCCGTCTGTGTATCCGCAGGGAGGGGAGAAGGTGCTGATCTATCATACCACCGGACGAAAGGTCGCTGTCGGAAAACTGCCGATCGACGTGGGCTGTGTCGTTTTGAACTGCACCACGCTTGCGGCAATCGGTACATATCTGCGTACGGGTATGCCGCTCGTGGAGAAATGCGTGACGGTGGACGGCGGGGCGGTGAAGAATCCGCAAAACGTGATTGTGCCGATCGGAACGGGAATAGAGGATTTGCTTACCTTCTGCGGCGGTCTGCGCGAGCAGCCTGCAAAAATTCTCTACGGCGGTCCCATGATGGGGATCACGGTGCCGAGTACGGCGCACCCGATTCTCAAGAATACGAACGCTGTCCTCGCGTTGACGAAAAAAGAGGCAAAGCTTCCGAAGGCGACCGCGTGTATCCGCTGCGGCAGCTGTACGAACACCTGCCCGTTCGGGATTGCGCCCGCCTCGATCGCGATTGCATATGAAAAGAAAGATACGGCGGCACTGCAGGCGCTGCACGTCATGAGCTGTATGGAGTGCGGATGCTGCAGCTTCGTCTGCCCCGCGAACCGACCGCTCGTTCAGACGAACAGGCTCGCAAAGCAGCTTCTGAAGGAAGAAGCAAGGAAGGAGGCGGAGAAAGCATGAGCGCACTTACGAAAATAACGGTGTCTCCCCATATCCACAGCGGGCGCTCCACGGCGGGCATCATGCGGGATGTTCTGATTGCGCTTTTGCCCGCGACGGTAGCCGGGATCGTCATCTTCGGTCTCAGGGCACTTCTTCCCATTGCGGTTTGCGTGGTGTGCTGTGTCGGCTTTGAAGCGCTCTTTAACCTGATTGTGAAAAAAGAGCAGACGGTGGGCGATTTGTCGGCGGCGGTTACCGGTCTTCTGCTTGCCCTGAATCTGCCGGCGAATATCCCCGTCTGGCAGTGTGTGATCGGGTCTTTGTTTGCGATTATCGTTGTCAAATGCCTGTTTGGCGGTATAGGCAATAATCTGGTCAACCCCGCAATCACGGCACGCGTGTTTATGCTGGTGGCGTTTGAATCGATGGCGGTTGCCGCTTTCCCGACAGATACGGTGGCAAGCGCGACTGTTCTTTCCATGGAGAAGGCACCGTCTCTGCTCACGCTGTTCTTTGGAAATTACGGCGGCGCAATCGGTGAGACGTGTACGGCGGCACTGCTTCTCGGCGGGATCTATCTGCTGGCGCGCCGTGTGATTACGTGGCATATTCCGACGGTGTTTATCGGTACGGTGTTCGTTTTCTCGTGGCTGATGGAGGGATTTGACGCCGTCTCCGCGCTTTCTTATGTGATGGCGGGCGGCTTGTTCCTCGGTGCGATCTTTATGGCGACCGATTACGTTACTTCGCCGTCCACCTCGTGGGGCAAGGTGATCTTTGCGCTCGGTGCGGGAGTCATCACCTGCCTGATCCGCTATTTCGGTGTCTACCCCGAAGGCGTCTCCTTTGCGATTCTGTTTATGAATATTCTGACTCCGTATATTGATTCGTGGACAAGGCACAAAGTGTTTGCTACGGGAGGGGAACGCGTATGAAAACGGGCATCAAAAATCTTTCCGTGTTCGTTTGCATCTGCACGGTGATTACCTTACTTCTCGCGCTTACCAACGCGTTTACGGCACCGCTGATTCTGAAAAATCAGAACGCCTCCGCCAATCAGGCACTGCTTGAGGTGATGCCCGACGGGGAAGGCTTTGAGGCGGTTTCTCTGGAATCCTATACGCTTCCCGCCACGGTGAAAGAGGTGTATAGGGAAACATCCGGTCAGGGATACGTTGTGAAGCTCGTCACTACCGGCTACGGCAGTGATATGACGATTATGTGCGGTGTGGACGCGAAAGGCGTCGTGACCGGTGCCGTCTGCATCTCATCCAATGAAACGCTCGGCAAGGAAAAGACCTACGGTGAGAATTTCACCGACAAGGACGCTGCCGGCGTGGAAGCGGTGGACGTCATCGGCGGTGCTACGAAAACGACAGCCGCTTATAAAAACGCAGTCAAGGATGCGCTGAATACGGCGATCATTCTCGGCGGCGGCTCTGTGGACATCCGTACCGAGGAGGAGATCCTTTCGGACAATCTGTCGGCGGCTCTGCCGGAGGGGGATGCTGCGTTTGACAAGCTGTTCCTCGTCGAAGTGATCGAATGCGCGGATGCCGTATATGCCGCTGAAAACGGAGCCGGATACGTCTTCGTGCGCGGTGAGCAGTTCATCGGCGTGCGTCCGGACGGTACGCTCGTCACGGATGGCGCGGAGGATGCAGAGGCGATTGCGGCTGCTGTCGCACGGCTGCAGTCCGTCACGCTGCAGGATATCGATCTCTCCGCGTACCCCGATCTGCAGAAAACGGTTCTTTCCGCGCAGATGACGTCCTCGGGCAACTATATTGTGGAGACGAAGGGTGCCGGCTACGGTATCAAGGGCGGTAACGAGTATCACCCCGCTTCCGGCGAATATATCGTCGTGCGTGTGGCCATGACGCCCGACGGAAGAATCATCGACTGTCTCACCGTTTCCGAGGGGGAGACGGACGGGCTTGGCGACGCCTGTGCACAGGAGAGCTTCTACGGTCAGTTCATCGGCAAAACGGAGGAGAATTATACCGAAATCGATGCAATCAGCGGTGCGACCCTGACGACGGACGGCTATAAACAGGCAATACAGCGTGCCTTCGCGGCTGTGGAAATTCTGAAAGGAGGAGAATAAACGATGAGCAAAACGAAGTCTCTTTCCGTTTTTACAAACGGTATTCTAAAAGAAAATCCCGTGCTTGTGCTCATTCTCGGCACATGCCCGACGCTGGCGACGACGACTACGGTTACGGGTGCTTTGGGCATGGGACTGGCGGCGCTGGTCGTGCTGCTTTGCTCCAACGTGTTTATCTCCCTGCTTCGGAAAATCATCCCCGAAACGATGCGTATTCCTTGCTATATCGTGATTATTGCGGGCTTTGTTACGATCGTAAAAATGCTGGTGCAGGCACTGTTCCCCGGGCTTTACGAAACGCTCGGCGTGTATCTCGATCTGATTACGGTAAACTGCATTATCCTTGGTCGGGCGGAGATGTTTGCGGGTAAGAATCCCGTTCTCGCCTCGGCTTTGGACGGTATCGGCATGGGCATCGGTTTCACGGTCGCGCTCGGTGCGATGGCGACGATTCGCGAGGTGTTTGGTGCAGCATCCTTTGCAGGCATCGCGATTCCCTTTATGGAGAAATACAAAATTGCCTTTTTGACGAAGGCACCGGGCGGTCTGCTCGTCTACGGTCTTCTGATTGCGCTGGTGTACGTGATTACAAAGGGCAAGGCGCCCGTGCGGACGTCGTTTTCCTGCGAGCGCTGCCCGAATGCGGATAAGTGCCAGATTGAAAACTGCACAAAGAAGGAGGCTGCCGCGTGATGGAACAGTTCAAACTTCTTGTCGTGATTCTGCTGTCCGCTGTTTTTGTGGATAACTACGTCCTGTGCCGCTTTTTGGGAATCTGCCCGTTTCTGGGCGTATCCAAAAAGCTCGATCAGGCGGCGGGAATGGGTGTCGCCGTCTCCCTTGTCATGCTGCTCGCTACTGCGGTGACGTGGCCGATTCAGCGCTTCGTTCTCGACGCTTTGAATATGGGATATCTCCAGAATATCGTGTTTATTCTGATTATCGCCACGCTCGTACAGATTCTGGAGATGCTTCTGAAAAAGCTGTCGCCGGCACTGTATAAGGGGCTTGGCGTGTATCTGCCTCTGATCACGACCAACTGTGCGGTGCTCGGCGTTACGATCAACAATATCCTGGACGGATATTCCTTCGTTGAATCGATGGTGAGCACACTCGGCTGCGGTCTCGGCTTCCTTCTGGCGATGGTGCTGTTCTCCGGTCTTCGTTCCCGTATTCATGAATCGAAGATCCCGGCACCCTTCCGCGGACTTGCCGTTACCCTGATTGCCGCTTCCTTTGTGTCCCTTGCGTTCATGGGCTTTGCCGGTATCGTGGAAAATATTTTCGGTTAACGGGGGCTTATCATGGATATTTTAATTGCATTTGTATTTATGCTTGCCGTCGCGCTTCTTGCGGGCGTTCTGCTGCTTGTATTCTCCCGCCTTTTCGCCGTGGAGAAGAATCCGATGGAGAAAGCGGTCAGAGAATGTCTTCCGGGCATCAACTGCGGTGCCTGCGGCTACAAGGGCTGTGACGATTACGCCGCGGCGCTGGCAGAGGGCGGTGTAAAACCGAATCTGTGCGTGCCGGGTACGCAGAAGGTCGCCGATGAGATCAGTGATATACTCGGTATTGAGAAGGTGCAGGTGCAGGACGTCGTTGCGTTCGTGGCCTGCAACGGGCACTGTGAAGCAACGTCCGTTTTGGCGGAGTATGAAGGCGTGCAGACGTGCCGTGCCGCATCTATGCTGTACGGCGGTCCGAATTCCTGCCGATACGGCTGTCTCGGCTTCGGAGACTGTGCGGCGGCTTGTCCGTCGAATGCGATCTGTATGGCGGACGGAATTGCGCGGATTGACACAACCCGCTGTCTTGGCTGCGGTCTGTGCAGGGATACGTGCCCGAAGCAGATCATCACAATGCTGCCGCAGGAGGCTGCCGCCGCCGTGATCTGCAGCAACAGGCAAAGCGGTGCGCTTGCCCGCAAGGCCTGCAAAAACGCCTGTATCGGATGCAAAAAGTGCGAAAAGGCGTGTCCGGGCGGTGCGATCACCGTCAAGGATAATCTGGCGGTAATTGATTATACTAAATGTACGTATTGCGGACTTTGCGTAACCGTGTGTCCGACGGGATGCCTGAAGAAGGTGTATTTCCCGGATTTGCCGGAGGATTGCGATATCAAAACGCTTATTGAGTAAATGGAAAAACAGAAAAACATTCGCAGAGCGCCTTTGCGAAATGACGTGATCCTTGTCGGTGTACTGCTCCTTTTGTGCGCCGTGGGGATACTGTATTTGTTCGTACTGCGCGAAAGCGGAAACGTAGTGAAGGTTACCGTGGACGGGGAGTTGTACGGCGTTTATTCCTTGGCGGAGGACATTACGGAGGAGATTCGCAGCGGAGAGAACGGTTCTGCGATGAACCGGCTGATTATCCGTGACGGGCGGGCGTATATGGAAACGGCGAGCTGCCCGGACGGGATTTGCGTCAGTCACCGCCCGATCTTCAGAAACGGCGAAAGTATCGTGTGTCTGCCGAATCGCGTCGTCGTGACGGTGTTTACCGATGACGCGGCGGACGCCCCCGATATCGTGGCATAGGAAGGGTCATTATGAAGGATACATCCAAAAAGGTCGCCTTTCTGGGCCTGTGTACGGCGCTGGCTTTGATGCTTGCGTACGTGGAAGTGCTGATGCCGCCGCTGTTTCTGGCAGTTCCGGGAATCAAGATGGGGCTGCCCAATATCGTCATTGTGTTCCTGCTTTATCGGCGGGGGGCACCTGCGGCGGTTTGTGTTTCCGTGATTCGGATTCTTCTGGTGAGTCTCCTTTTCGGAAACGTGATGGCTCTTTCGTACAGCCTTGCGGGTGCGGTGCTGAGCCTCGCCGTTATGATGGTTCTTCGCCGCCTGAGGATCTTTTCTCCGGTGGGCGTCAGCGTAGCCGGCGGCGTTATGCACAACGTCGGACAGATTCTGATGGCTATGCTGCTGCTTGATACGGCGGAGATCGCGTATTATCTGGTGGTGCTGACTGTCACGGGTACCGTTTCCGGAATCCTCGTCGGGCTTTGCGGTGCACTTCTCATTCGGAAAGTGCCGCGCAGTCTGTCCTGATGTCCGCGTACCGATGCCGACGGGACGCGCTGTTGACAAATATATAGGCGTATGATACAATAAATCAGCATGTTCAAAAATTAAATAATAGGAGATTTGTCATGAAAAAGTTTTTTGCTTTGACCCTGTGCATTTTTCTGGTAATCCCCGCAATTTTGACCGGCTGCGGCGGTGCTGCCGCTGTTAAGTTCGGTGCCGGTGTATACGTAGGCGCGCCCACCGCCACGGATGCAGCCGAGGACATGGATGGCTCCGGTAAGATCGACGTCACTGTCGCTGCCGTTACGGTTGACGCGGACGGTAAGATCGCCTCCTGTGCACTGGATACCGCAAGCAATACGGTAAAGTACACGGCAGACGGCAAGGCTGTCGCAGGCGAATTTGAGACCAAGTACGAGGCCGGCGCAGAGTATAACATGGTAGAGTACGGCGGCGCATCCAAGGAATGGTATGAGCAGGCAGACGCGTTTGAGGCGCTGGTCGTCGGCAAGACGCTGCAGGAGGTCAAAGCACTCGTTGCGGAGGGAAACAAGGGTACGGATGAGGTAATCCATGCCGGCTGTACCATTATGATTCACGAGTTTGTCGGTGCGATCGAGAAGGCGTACAATGCGGCTTCCTCTGAAATCGGCGCGGATGCCGTATTGAAGGTAAACGTCGCAACCGAGCAGACACTCGCGGATGCGACCGAGGAAAGGGAGGGCAGCAATAAGATCGCCGTTTACGTTTTCGCCGCCGCTGTCGGTACGGACGGAAAGATCGTTGCCGCATCGAGCGATTGCGTAGAGGTTTCCTTCACGTTTGATATGGCAGGTGCCGCTACGCTTGATACCGCGAAGGCTGTCGTATCGAAGAAAGAGCAGGGATCTGCTTACGGCATGGTAGCGTACGGTGGCGCTGCGAAGGAGTGGTTTGAACAGGCCGCTGCCTTTGATGCTGCCTGCATCGGTAAGACGGCTGCTGAGATCGCGGGCTTGAAGACGGAGGACGGCAAGGGCGTGAGTGATCTTCAGGCTGCCGGCTGTACGATTGACGTCACCGGCCTTGTCAAGGCTGCTACCAAGCACTGATCCACAAAATAAATACGAAGGCAAAAAAGGAGAGAACTCTCCTTTTTTGTGATTATATGATGAAAAAACGAACGATCTGTACGGCACTTGCCGTTTGCATACTGCTGTGCTTTGGGCTTTCCTCCTGCACGGCACAGCCGCGGGGGAATCAGTATTCGGCGTATTCCATGGAGTATTTTGATACGGTGATTACCGTTGTCGGGTACGAGGATACAAAGGAAGAATTCGATGCAGTGGCGGAGGAGATTCTGTCCCAGTTTGCAGAGTACCACAGGCTGTACTCCATTTATCACCGGTTTGAAGGGATCGAGAATCTCTGTACCGTCAATGAAACGGTTGACGGCGCGCACCGGACAGTAACGGTGGATAGGCGTATTATCGATCTGCTTTTGTATGCCAAGGAGATGTACGCCGTGACCGACGGTACGGTAAATATTGCGATGGGCAGTGTTCTGTCGCTGTGGCATAATTACCGTGAGCTTGGTAAGGATAATCCTGCAGGAGCATCTCTGCCGCCGATGAATCGTTTGCGGGGGGCCGCCGGACATACGGATATAAACGGTCTGATTATCGATGCGGAAAACAACACGGTAACGCTTGCGGATCCGCTTATGAAGCTGGACGTCGGTGCCATTGCCAAGGGCTACGCCGTGGAATGCGTTGCCCGATCCTTGGAGGCGCGTGGGATTACGGGCTACGTGCTCAACGTCGGCGGCAACGTCCGTGCGGTGGGGAAAAAGCCGAACGGCACGCTGTGGACTGTCGGCATCGAGAACCCGATAGGTGAGGAGTACCTCGCGTATTTGCAGCTGGAGGACGAATCGGTGGTCACGAGTGGGTCGTATCAGCGGTATTATTACGTGGATGGAAAGGCGTACCATCATATCATTCATCCGGATACGCTGATGCCCGCGGAGGGATTCATGTCCGTGTCCGTCATTTGTAAGGATTCGGGATTCGGGGATGCAATGTCCACGGCACTCTTCTGCCTCACCCTGGAGGAGGGACTCGCATTGGTTGAATCCGTTTCAGATCTTGAAGCCATGTGGGTGGCGGAGGACGGAAGCAAAACTGTATCGAGCGGTTGGAATGCTTATGTGAAAAAATAAAGGATGCAACTGTGATGGCAAACCTTATTGGGCAATACAAGGAAGTTTTGTATATGCTGGCGGAGATTGCGGCCAGTACGCTGGAGCTGATCGGTGTTCTTATCATCATCGTGGGATCGTTCCGGGCGCTCGTACGCCTTGCCGGATCCTTGCTGAAAAAGCAGCCTTTCCGCGTCGTTGTGGATCTCGGAAAAGCGCTGTCTCTCGCGCTGGAGTTCAAGATGGGTGCGGAGATTATTAAAACGGTTATCATCCACAATCTGGAGGAGCTTGCGATTCTGGGTGTGGTAATCGTGATTCGCGCGCTTCTTGCCGTCCTCATCCATTGGGAAATCCGGATAGAGGAGAAGGAAAGTGCATTGAAAGCCGACAACGCGAATGGCAGGAAGGTATAAAAATTGCCGCTGAGGAATCGGGTGACTCCTCAGCGGTGTTTTTTGATCGTGCTGTCGATTATCTCTTGGCGCCGCGTGCCTGGTAATCTGCGTCGATTCTGGCTTTCCAGTTTTTCTTCAGACCGCCGCCGCCGCGCACCGTTGCGATCGCCTCGGAGAGGACCTCGTAATTGAGCGCCGTTCCTTCTCCGTCACAGTGGTAGTTTGCCGCACGGGTGGCATCAATGCCGAAGCGCTTTGCCTCCGCCGCCGCGTCGATGTTCGCACCGAGGAAGAGGAACTCCCATCCGCGCGCTTTCTGCGTTTCGATCATGGCGCGTACATCGTCGTACCCGTAGCGGCGGCTCGCGTTCTCCATCCCGTCGGTCGTGATGACGAACACGGTCTTTGCGGGAACGTCCTCGGGACGGGCGTATTTGTGGATGTTCGCAATGTGACGGATCGCGCCGCCCACAGCATCGAGTAGGGCAGTGCATCCGCCGACCGAATATTCCTTCTCTGTCATCTTCGGGACGTCCGTGAGGCGGATGCGGTCGTGCAGCACGGTGGATACGTTATCAAAGAGCACGGTGGATACCCACGTGTCACCCTCCACGCCCCGCTGCTTTTCAATCATGGAATTGAATCCGCCGACGGTGTCGCTTTCCAGCCCTGCCATCGATCCGCTCTTGTCCAGGATAAATACGATTTCTGTTACGTTGTTCATGTGATACCTCCGAAAAATAAAATATGACTGCTCGGCTTGTTTGCCTTACAGTCATAGTATAGCAGAGTGTCGGCGGGGGAAGGTCGCTCGGCGGGAGACTTTTACACGCTTCCGAGGAGCATCTGATCAAATTCGAACAGTGCCTCGTTGATTTCGAAGATATTGTAGTTTCCCTTTTGGATGAAATACCGTATGATCTGATCGAACACGCTGCTTTTTGATAAGGTATAGCCGAGCGTGGCGAGCAGCTCCTGCGTGCCATCCAGATCGAGCTCGAGCGAAACGGCAAAGGCGATCGCCGTTTGCTTGGACGGGCGGTAGCTCTTGCTGCTCTTGATTTTGGAAAACGTCCGCTTATCAACGTTCGCTTTTTTATAGCACTCCACGTCCGTCATCCCGCGCGCGTCGATGAGGTCGAACAGCTTCTCCCGAAAGCCTTTGTCCATATTCTTGATGTACTCGTGCAGGGAGTCGGGACAGCTGCCCACCGCAGCGGATTGTTCCCTTGCCGCCGCGAAGACATTTCTCCTGCGCGGAGCTTCATCCATGTCGGAGAGCGGGGCTGAGCACATATCCGCTTTCGGTCTGCTGCCCTCGTTTGTCTCCCCGATAAAATCGAGAATATCGTTGAACAGCGCCCGGCTGAACGTATAGGATTCTCTGTCGTACACGCAGATGTACACCGTCAGCTCGTGCGTGAAGAGAAATTCGGTAATGACCTGTATCGCGAATTTCAGAACCTGCTCCTTCGGATAGCCGTAAGCGCCCGAGGAGATCAGCGGAACGGCAACACTGTCGCATCCGTGCTCAACGGCAAGCGTGAGAGATTCCTCATAGCAGGAGCGGAGAATCACGCTCTCCCCCTGCAATCCGCCGTGCCAGACAGGTCCCGACGTGTGGATCACGTATCGGCAGGGAAGACCGTATCCCTTCGTGATCTTGGCCTGCCCGAGTCCGAGCGGCGCGAGACGTGCGCATTCGGCGGCAAGTTTTTTTCCCGCCGCGGTATGTACGGCGAGATCCACGCCGCTGTAGGCGATCATGCTTTCATTCGTTGTGTTGACGATTGCGTCCACGCGCATTTTTGTGATGTCCTGACGGATAATTTGCAGCGGCATATGATACCTCCTTTGGAATGTGGGGATTCTTATACCTATTATATCGCAAATCCTCGCCGCTTTCAACAGATTTGGGAAAGTGATGGGGGGATACATGGGAAAAAGCCGCTGTTTCTCCGTTTCCGCGTTGCAATGTGTGATTTGCTGCGGATGCCGTTTGCGACCGTTGCGCGGGGAGCCCGTGATGAGGCAACAAAGGACAGAAGAACTTCCAAAAAACGATACGCCTTACGGTAGGATACGCTTACCGTAAGGCGTATTTTGCTGCTTTCTTCTGAAGAATCGGAAATCTGTCGGCGGATTCTTACCAATCAGTTTTTCTTTTTCGGCGTTTCCGTCGATTGGGGTTCCGTCGGCTGCTTTTCCTTTTTCCTGTTCTTCCCGGCAATCCACGCACCGCCGCCGATGACTGCAGTACCGAAGAGCGCGGCGAGGAGGGCGATCAACCATCCCCAGCTGCCCTTGGACGGCTCTTCATCGGTTGTGGGATCCGTTTCGGAAGGCGTGGGATCGGTATCTGTGGGAGCTGTTGTGTCCTCGGGAATAGGATCCTTCGGCAGAATGTATCCGCACTCGTCGCAGCGGCCGTCCTCGTCGGCGTCGCTGTGATTGTCTTTGCCGCAGTCCTTGAAGACGGGCACAAGCTCCACGTTCCCTGTCAGCTTGTCGCCTTTCTTGACCGTTTCGCCGGTCGCTTTATCCACCCATCCGTCAAAGAGATTTCCCTCTTCTGCAGGCGGGAGCGTCGGCAGTGCGGGCACGGTCTGATCCTTGCCCTTCGTGAGCAGCTCCTTTACGGTGGGGGATGGCGTATCGGGTGTTCCCGTATCGGGTGTATCTGTATCGGGCGTGGACGGCGCGGAAGGATTCTCGCCATCCGGATTCGGTGTGCTTTGTTCGGGGTCGCTTACGGGATAATTGGGAATCGTGATTACGAGCTTATCCTCCGGTACGCTGAGGATCGGAATCGCTTCGCTGAGGGTGTAGCCGCAGACTTTGCACACGCGCTGCTTTTCGCCCGGGAACGTATAGCCGGGCTTCACCACGGTGTTCCATTCGCTGAACTTGTGGGAGGAACTTGCCTGCTTTTCGTGGCAGAGAGCGCATTCCTGCCAATGTTCATCTGCGCTGCTTTCGTATGCAAACGCGTGATGGAGCGGCGGGAGCACCATATCTGTCCAGGAGTGGCCGCAGGAGCAGGTGTGTGTCGTGTATCCGCCGGTTGTGCAGGTGGGCTTGGTGACGACGGCGGTGTATTCATGCGTATGGCTGCCGCTAAGCTTCGGGATCGTTTCTTCCTTCTCGTAGCCGCACTCGGTGCAGGATACGGTCATGATACCCTCTTCCTTTTGGGTGGCTTCCTTGGTGACTGTACCGGCGCCGAAGCTATGTGCCCGGGCATTCAGACGGATACCGCATCCGTCTCCGCATACAGTCCAGTGCTCGGTGTCGTCGTATTCGGTTTCGGCATCCTCGCTGAGGCAGTGTTCGCCTTCGGGGCAGAAGTGGCGATCCCACTCGTCGCTTTCAACGCAGATTCCGTGCGTACAGCCGAAATCCTCGGAAACATCCGCACAGCAATCTGCGCACATCTTACAGTCGGGGCAGATGTCCGTGCAGTTTTCGCAAATCTCACATGCGGGGCAGACGTCCGCACAGTCGGTGCAGTATTCTCCGCACTCGTCGCAGATGTCCGTGCAGCTCGCGCAGTAATGGCAGTCTGCACACATGGCATCGGCACATTCAATACAGATGCCGCAGTCGGGACAGAATTCGTCGATACAGCCGGAGCATTTGCCGCAGTCCTCGCAAAGGCTCTCCGCGCAGTCCGTACAGACAATGCCGCAGTCCTCGCAGACTTCCGTGCAGTCGGCGCATTGGTAGCAGTCCTCGCAGAACATATCGTTCGCGCATTCACGGCAGATATCACACGATGCACAGAACTCATCAAAGCAGTTCGAGCACTTCTCACCGCAGTCGGGGCAGAGATCCGCGCAGTTTTCGCATCCCTCGCCGCAGGGGCAGACGGTGCCGCAATCGCCGCAGAGTCCGCAGTTTATGCAGAAGTTTTCAGAGCCGGCACAGTCGATGCATTTGCCGCATTCCATACACAGCTCGCCGTCGGAGCAGTTGGAGCATTTTTCACAGCATTCCATACAGACGACGGCGCAGTTCGTGCATCCGCCGCCGCAGGAGCAAACCATCTCCACGCAGGTGATACAGAGCGCGCAATCCGAGCAGAAGTTATCCGCGCCCACACAGTCGATGCAGAAGCCGCAGTCTATGCAAATCTCACCGTCGGAGCAGTTGGAGCATTTCTCACCGCAATCCGGGCAGACGACGGCGCAGTTGGAGCATCCCTCACCGCAGTAGCACAGCGTTTCCACACAGTCGATACAGAGAGCGCAGACTGTACAGAAGAATCCGTCTCCGCCGGCACAGTCGATACAGAGACCGCAATCCACGCAAATCTCGCCGTCTGCACAGTTTTCGCATTTCTCGTTGCACTCTGCACAGACGACGGCGCAGTTGGAGCATCCGTTTCCGCAGTAGCACAGCGTTTCCACACAGTCGATACAGAGACCGCATTCGGCGCAGTAGTCACCGCCTGCACAGTCAAAACAGCGTTCGCAATCCGCGCAGAGCTGATCGTCGGCGCAGTTTTCGCATTTCTCACCGCACTCGGAGCAGATAATGGCACAGTTAGAGCAACCGTTTCCGCAGTAGCACAGCGTTTCCACACAGTCGATACAGAGACCGCATTCGGCGCAGTAGTCGCCGCC
>JAFTUH010000011.1 GCA_017466375.1 Clostridia bacterium
CTCGAACCAGCGAATGCAGGAGTCAAAGTCCTGTGCCTTACCGACTTGGCGATATCCCACTATTTGGGGAAGATGCTTTGTACATTATAGCACATCTTCCCCGCTTGTGTCAATCCGATTATTCAAATTTTATTGTCAAATCCGTCACACGCAGTAAAACAGCACCGTAAAGAAATGCATCAAACTGCCGATTACGACGAACAGATGAAAAATCGAGTGCGCGTACCGCTTTTTCTTGAAAAAGTAGTACACAAGCGCACCGACCGTATAGCTGACACCGCCAAGCAGGAGAAATACGATCGCGTGTGGATGGAGTGCGGCGGCTGTCGGTTTCCACGCAAAGATCACGCACCAGCCCATGAGCAGATAACAAACGGCAGAAAACTTTCTGTACGCCTTGATGTCGATGGAATTGAACACGATTCCGACAGTTGCCGCCGCCCATACGACACCGAAAAGCACCCAGCCGAGCGCAGTATTGTACTCACGAATCGGTCCAAGACTGATCGGCGTATATGTGCCCGCAATCAGAAGAAAAATCGAGCAATGATCGAGCACCTGAAACACCTTTTTCGGCGTGCCGTTTGCCGGCAGACCGTGGTACAGGCTGGACATTGTATACAAAACGATCAGCGATGCACCGTAGATAGCACTGCCGATCACACCGTACACGTTGCCGTGAATCGCCGCGAAGATCACGCACAATGTCAGTGCCGTAACGCCAAGTGCGCCGCCCACGATATGAGATACCATATTGAATATTTCCTCCCCCTTCGTATAGGAAGGAAGTTTTCTGTCAGCCAGTTTGATACGCGCCATTATTTCACCTCACGAAGGATTTCCGGAGTTTCGCATTATTGTACCACAAACGGATCAATTTATCAAGAGAAAAATGCCCGAAGAATCGTAAACATTTTGCATATTGTCCGTCGAATCCGTTGGCGAAAAAAAGAAAAACGGCAAAAATCGTCGTCCCCCTTGCAATCCGCTGACAAATATGCTATACTGAACTCAACCGTACGGACTGCGGTTTCAGTCCGAAATTTCTCTCTCGAGGTGTACTTATGGCATATTCACTTCCCCCCATCCGAACAGGAAAATTCGTAACGTTCGAGCACTTTCCCGATCCGCTTTGTACCTTTGTGTACAGAAACTGGAACACCCTGCCTGCCTCCGTTCTGGCTGAAACGGTCAATGCTACGGAGGAGCAAATCAACACCCTCGCCGCAGAAATGGGTCTGCCCGTCCCTGCCACGGTCGACGTCGATTGGCGCACATACGGCTACATCACGCTGATCCGCGCGAACTGGCACCTCCTTACCTACGAGCAGTACTGCACCATGCTCGGCTGGGATATGGAAAAGCTGGCATTCATCATCAAGGAAGACGACTTTTTGGAAGTAAAGCTCGGCAATCAAAAGCCGGATGTCGAGCCGCTTCTCTGGCATGAGCTGACGAAAGAACAGCACGAAGCGCTCATTCCGATCAAAAAGGCTACGGAGGAATTTCTTGCCGCTGTCGGACCGCAGAGTGCCAAGCCGTTCTCCTTTGAGCCCTTCTTCTCCGCCGTTCAGCCGGCTGATATCATGGATCCCAACGCAGAGCCGCGCCTGAAGGACCGAATCGTGTATTCCTACTGCGCCCTGTACGGCGATACGTTCACCAGCAACGTCGAATACTCCTTCCCCGACAGCCTGCTCAAAGCGTATCAGGCAGTCGGCGTTAACGGCATCTGGTGTCAGGCAATTCTTTACACGCTGGTCCCCTTCCCGTTTGACGAATCACTTTCGGAAGGCTGGCAGGAGCGTCTTGCCGGACTGCGCAAGCTGACCGACCGCATGGCGAAATACGGTATCCGTCTGTTCCTCTATCTGAACGAGCCGCGTTGGATGCCGATCGAATTTTTTGACAAGTATCCGCACCTCAAAGGCGCAACGTTCTCGATGGGTCCGAACGGTACAGGCACGCAAGGCGGTCATCTGTGCACCTCCACGCCCGAAATTCAGAAGTATCTGTACGACTCCGCTGCACTGCTTGCGCGTGAAGCCCCGAATCTCGGCGGTTTCTTCACGATCACCGGTACGGAGAATCACTCCAACTGCTATTCCCACAGCAAAAACGGCATGACAAACTGTCCGAGATGTCAGAAGCGCCCCCGCGCGGATGTGCTTGCCGAGGTCAACGAGCTTCTGTACAAGGGCGCAAAATCGGAAAATCCGAACATCCGTATGCTTTCCTGGACGTGGGCCTGGAATGAGGATACGCACGACGCGATCCGAAAGCTTCCCGACGGTGTAAGTGTCCTCACCATCAGCGAGCGTGCCATTCCCAAAAAGGTCGGTCCGTTCACCTATCTGATCGGCGATTACAGTATGTCCGTTGTCGGCCCCGGTGAGAACGCCAAGAGCGACTGGAAAGTCGCACGCGAATGCGGTCTCGGCGCGGCGGCAAAATGCCAGTTCAACAATACGTGGGAGTGCTCGTTCGTTCCTTTCCTCCCCGTATACGAGCTGATTTACAAGCACGTACAGGGACTCTGCGCCGAGGGCATCGACAGTGCCCTGCTCGACTGGACGCTGGGCGGCTATCCGTCCCCGACGTTTGCGATGCTGTATCCGCTCTTCTACAAAACGGATAAGATGCCGACACTCCGCGAGCTGTACGAATCCGTCTTCACCAAGGAAGCGGCGGACGTAGTCGAGAAAGCTTGCGCGCTCTTCTCCTCCGCATTTGAAGAGTTCCCGTTCTCCGTCGGCGTCGCATACCAGGCACCGCAGAACGTCGGTACGTCAAATCTGCTGTATCCCACGCCGACCGGTTTCGGCGCCACGATGACCGGTATTCCCTACGATGATACCCACGGCTGGACATCCGTGTTCTCCGAGGAAGTCGTGCAGGAGCAGTTCCGCCTCGTTTCCGAGGGCTGGGCTAAGGGTCTCGAGGTGCTTCGCGCAATTACACCTGAGCAGATTGCGTCCTCTCATGCACTCTCCATGCTGATTGACTGCGCCGAAGCAGCGTACTGCCATTTCCGTTCCTCGTATCTGCAGTTCCGCTTCACCCGCGTCCGTGACGAAAAGGAGGAGGGCGATCTCGTCGCCATCGCAAAGGAGGAGGAGGCACTCGTCCTTCGTCTCTCCAAGGTACAGGCACGCAATCCCACGATTGGATTTGAGTCTACAAACCACTACTTCTACTCGCGCTCCGCGCTGATGGAGAAATATGTAAACTGCAAGTACGTACAGTCCCGTTTCAGCAAAAACTGAGCAAAAAGAAAACTACCGCAGATGCTCGTCTGCGGTAGTCTTTTTTCGCATGAATTACTTCTTCAGAGAATCGCGGATCTCGCGAAGCAGGGAGAGCTCCTCCGCACGCTCGTCAGCGATCTTCTGTGCAGCAGCGGCAGCGGCAGCAGCTTCTGCATCCGCCTTTGCTTTTGCCTCGGCATCAGCCTTTGCCTTCTCCTCAGCGGCTTTCGCTTCCTCAGCGGCATTCATCTTCGCCTTTGCTTTCATGATTACACGAAGAACAACGAAAATGCTGAACGCGATAATCAGGAAGTCAAGAATCATCTGAATAAAGTTGCCGTAGCGTACAGCGACCTCAGCCTGTGCGGTGATGCCGGCCGCTTCGTCTGCTTCGATTGCTTCCTTCAGTACCCATTTCCAATCCGTTACGTCGAGACCGCCCACAACCAGGCTGATCAGCGGCATGATGATGTCGTTGACAAGGCTGGAGGTAATCTTACCGAACGCACCGCCGATGACTACGCCGACGGAAAGATCGATAATGTTGCCCTTGGTGATAAACTTTTTGAAATCTGCCCAAAATGTGCTTTTCATGTCAATATCTCCTTACGAATAGTAGTATCTTTATTATACCCTTTCGCAGCACAATTCGCAAGAGTTTTTTCGCAATTTCCGCTTATTTTCCCAAAAAGCGTGGCAAAAAAGAGATTCTGC
>JAFTUH010000012.1 GCA_017466375.1 Clostridia bacterium
ACCGTAACGGCAGCAAGAAGAATATACGACATATGAAACAGATCGCGCCACGATCCCGCATTCAGAATGGGGGCAGCAGTGAGATAGCTGAGCATGGTGCCAATATTGACGCCGAACGGAATGATAAGAATCGCCACGGATCGGTGTTTCTCTATAAGCATGGAAGAAAGAATTTTGATAATCGCAGGCCACACGGCAAACGAGGACAGCCCGTACAGTCCCCAAACGATCACCATCACGGGAAGCGTATTCGCAAATGCCATAACAGCGCACGATGCAATCGACCCGACAAGTCCGAGCAGAATCAAGAGGAACGGGGACACGCGGTCAGCGCCCCATCCGCCGAGAATCTGCGTGGCTCCATAGAAGAAGTAGAAGCTCGCAGTGACGAGCCCTGCGTCCGCTTTTGTGAAAACGCCGTCCGCAATCATGGATGCCATCGCGGCTGGATATGTGTTTCTCGTCAGACAAAGGAATATGTAAACAATGAAGCAGGCAAGAAAGGCCAGCAGACTCGCCCGTTCGGTAACAAAGCGTTTCTCCATGCTTTACTTATTGTACTCCATGATATCCTGCGGGAAGAAATAAGCAAATCCGGCACCGGATACAATCTCGGCGGCGCGGTAGATCTTCTCGGCGTAATCGCTCTGATATGCGTAATAATCGGGATAGAAATACTGCTCATGCAGTGCGTAGCCGAGATACTCGCTGTCGAGAAGCGGCGCAAACTCGCTTTCGATCTGCTCATACGGACAGCAGTTAAGAATCGGGCCCGTGCAGAATTTCTTGAAGCACATACCCGTTGCCTCATCTTTATGTACGCCGAAATTGTGCCAATGCGGTTTCATGACAGCCGGCGTGCAATGATTATATCCGCAAGCGGAAAAATGAATGGATTCATCCAATGTTTCGCGCACAAAAATTCCCGTTTCCGGCTGACGGTTCTGCAAAAGACGCCCTTTGTGACCGTAAGGGAGTTTGTCCATGTATTCATCCTCATTCAGTTTTTCACCGGTAGACACAGTCATCAGGCGGATACCGCCGTCATAAAGCGCCTGTACGCCTGCACGGCTCATCGGCAGCCAGTGCGTGACGTGCGCGTATGCAAACGTATTCTCACCGGCAAAGCGGAAGATTTCCTTTTTGACCGCGTCTAAATTGCTCTTGACCGTATCATACGTTGCATTAATGTACGGATAATCCGGAAACTCCTGCTTTGCGTGAAAACCGAGTTTCAGCCAATCGGAAGCGGCTTCCCATTCCGCTTTGTATGCATCCGTCATATCCGCAAGCGAAAACTCATCATTTCCGTAATAGAAATCCGTACGGTAGAAAACGTTGAGCTGGACTTTCATGCCGTACCGATCATGTGCAGTTTTCAGCATATTCATGAAAGGATTGTCAAACATAGATGCCGGATGCTCTCTTGTCAGATCACGAAAAACCCAGATTACATCGTCAATATAAAAGAGTGCATTTTTCATTTTTCTATCTCCTATGCATTGTGTTACCAATATTATACACTTCATAAAAAGAAAAACAATAGATAAAAGAATGACTGCATGGACAAAAGACCGATGATTCAACAGAATCCCAATCCCAGGAAGTGGACAAAATCAACCCAAAATGGACAATACAACTTTTTATTTTTACAAATATTCGCAAAAAGGTGGACAAAATACAGATTCTGTGTTATACTATAATAAACAGGCTTATACATCCAAAAAAGCAAGGAGGGAATGCGGCATGTTTATCGGATCACTTTCATTCAGCAAGATTCCTCAGATCGGTTTCTTTCATCATTTTTACATGGAAAACTATCACATGGATCCATCCAAACCACCACCTGCAGATCCCGATCAGCAGAGTATGGAAATCGTCTACATAAAAAGCGGTGCAGTTACAGCCAGTGCATTTGGCCAGAATATGCTGATATCCCCCGGCAGCATTCTGGTAATTCCACACCAGCTTCAAATTATGCTGAAAACAGCGGATGGAAAACCGCACTCCCATTCTTCCGTCCAGCTGATCGGCGATTTTCACTACGAATTATTGGACAAAAACAATATCAATCCATCGCAGAAAAATCTGATTCTGCCGTTTATCACACCGCCGGGACCGGAGAATGAGCATCTGAAAAAGGATCTGTATTCGATCATCTCCTCCGCAAATATCAACATGACGAGTCCTCCGCTTGCCGCTGCCCTTTCCGCAATAGGTATCCTCGGAAAAATCGACTCCATCTACCGCTCCAGTCTGTACGCAGCCAAGAGCATTACCTCTCTCTGGGAGCACAAGATCAAGCACTACATTGCCGAGCACATCAACAGCAATATTCCGCTGAGCGAAATTGCCGAAGCATTCGGAAAATCCCCGAACTATCTGAACGGCGTTTTCAAATCAGCAACCGGCATGGGTATCCACCGCTATATTTCCCAGGAAAAGGCGAAGCTGATCGGTGAGATGATCCTGAAAAACGATCTGCCCTTCAAGGATGCTTGCCAGAATGTCGGCATCATGGATATCTCCTACGGCTACCGCCTGTTCAAAAAGCATATGGGCGTAACGCCAGGCACGTTTTCCGCAGAGAAAAAGTATATCAAATAATAAAAAATAATAAAAAGACTGCTCATCACGGGCAGTCTTTTTGCGTTAATCGGCAAAAGGCTTTGGATCCTCACCGGTGAGGAAGCGGTATACCGTGCGGTACTCTTCCCTCTTTTGGAGAATCGCTTTTGCTTCGGGATCGTATTTTGAACGGCGCACGGCACGAAGCATGATGTTCTTCGGCGTATCCTCCGGATCAATAAACTCGAGTGCATCGGCGGTGTATCCCATGCATTCAAGACGGAGAAGGCGCAAAGAATCCGTTGCGGCGTCGCAAAATTTCTTACGCAGAATCGGACGGGATGCAATAAAATCAAGCGATGCGCACTCAAGCTTGGTGCTGAGCTCACGCTGACAGCACGGCGTGGACAGAATGACTGCAGCACGCCACTGTGCCGCAAAATCCAAGACGATGTCTGTTGCAATGTCGCATGCATGGAGAGAAACGACCATATCCGGTGCGCGGGACGGTCGGTAATCCGCGATGTCTCCGCAGATAAACTGCATTCCGTCGTAACCGAGCGCACGTGCCGTATCCGCACAGTAATCGATCACGCTTTTTTTCAGATCCATGCACACCATCTCTACATCACGATTGGCAATATAGCGAAGGCAATGGTAGACGGCAAAGCTGAGGTAGCTTTTCCCGCAGCAAAGATCCGCAACGTACAGCGTTCCCTCTTTAGGCAGGCGGTCGATCTGCTCCATAACGAGTTCGGAGAAACGGCAGATCTGTCTGAACTTCGACTGTTTTTTATCGTGTACACGCCCGTTTTTATCAGAGATGCCGAGCTGAATGAGAAACGGCTCGTCCCCTTTGAGGAGGCGGTTCTTCTCGCGATTGTTACCGCTGAAAAGCACCGCTGACGTACGGATACTGTCCGAAACGGACGAAGAAAGCGCATTTTTCAAAGTACCGGGAATCACCGCCGTAACTCGTCCCTTTTGGGACATCATAAGTGACGCGGATCCAGCGGCATCGTTGAGATCGGCACGGCGGAACGGTGCAGTGAAACAGGACAAAACATACGCGGGAATCTCCTCAAGCGGCAGATTCTCCTGTGCGACACGTCCTTCCGTGTAAAATTTCTCAACCTGCAGAACACGATTGCCGCGAATGACACGCAGAACACCCTTGATTTTGAGCAGATCTCCGTCTGACGGAGCAGAAAGAACGACATTGCGAAGCGTTCCCGCCTCGGCGCTCCGCAGTACAATCTCGCAGAATTTATCCGCAGATGCTCTCTGTTCCCCGGTAAGAATCATGACTGTTTCCCCTCGCCGTCCACTGGCTTTTTGTCCTTCTTGGAAAAGGAGAGCTTGTTTTCTTTACCGGCAAGCAGGCGCTTGATGTTCTCGCGGTGCATCCAGACAACCAAAACAGCGATCGCAAGTGCAAAAAGCATGACAATAGGCGGTGCCGGCATCCGCTCAAGCGTATTGATACGCACGAGAATCAGCGGATACATAATCGCAGCCATCACGGAACCGAGCGAAATAAACTTGGAGAATCCGACCAGAATTACGAAGATAAGGAGAAGAATCAGCCCGACCTTCCAATCCGTCATAAGAATCGCGGTAATAGCGGTAACCACGCCTTTGCCGCCCTTGAACTGATAGTACAGCGGAAACACATGACCGATGATGCAGGCAAGTCCTGCCGCGTATGCTCCGATGATGCCGAAAACGACTCGTCCGATCAGAACAGACACAACCGCCTTCAGAGCATCGGCAATCAGTGTCAAAGCCGCTGCCTTTTTGCCGTACGTACGGAGCATATTCGTCATGCCGGCATTTCCGCTTCCGAAATTGCGGATATCCTCACGATAGAACAGCTTCGATATGATGATAGCGAAATTACAGCTTCCGAGCAGATACGGCAGAATCGTGATTACAAGAAAACCAAAGATAATCAGTGCAAGGAAAGCGGCACCGCTTTGGGTACCCTCCACCTCCAGAAATCTGCCGAGGAAGCCTTTATACATAATCTCATCAAAAGCGCTTACAAACGCCGTCTGATCTGCTGCAGTTGTCACACTCTGCCTCCTTATTTCTTCTCGCCGTCGTCACCGCGCTCACGTACAATCAGTCGGATCGGCGTGCCGATAAAGCCAAACGTGTCACGCAGGCAGTTTTCGATGTATCTCTGATACGAAAAATGAAAAAGTTCCACGCTGTTGCAGAACAAGACAAACGTCGGCGGTGTCACGGAAATCTGCGTCATGTAGTAAATTTTCAGATGTCTACCCTTATCAGACGGCGGCTGCACACGGCTGATCGCATCGGCAAGGACATCGTTGAGTGTACCGGTCGATACGCGCAGATTCGCATGCTGCCATACGGACTGGATCAGTTCAAACAGCTTCGGCACGCGCTGTCCCGTTTTCGCAGAGATGAACAGCAGCGGTGCATACGTCATATAGCCGAGCGCCGTATAAACTTTCTTTGTAAAATCGTTTGTCGTCTTGTTATCCTTCTCGATCAGATCCCACTTGTTGACAACGATAATCGTCGCCTTGCCTGCTTCGTGGGCGATACCGGCGATCTTCTCGTCCTGCTCAGTGATTCCTTCGTTCGCATCGATCACAAGAATGCACACATTCGCACGTTCGACTGCCATTTTTGCACGCAGGACGCTGAATTTCTCCACGCGATCCTCGACCTTGCTCTGACGGCGGATACCGGCGGTATCGATGAGATTGTACTTGCCCGTCTCGTTCTCAAAACGGGTATCGATCGCGTCACGGGTCGTACCTGCGATGTCGGAAACGATCATGCGCTCCGTGCCGAGAATCCGATTGATAAGCGAGGATTTGCCCGCATTCGGTTTGCCGATAACAGCGACATTGATGACGTCTTCATCCTCCTCGGCATCAAGATCCTCGGGCAGGCAGTCGAGAACAGCGTCAAGAATATCGCCCGTGCCGGTACCGTGGACAGCGGACAGCGCGATCGGATCGATATCAAATCCAAGCTCGTAGAACTCGTAAAACTCCATCGCAACGCGTCCGACGGAATCCGCCTTATTGATGCAGGGGATGATCGGCTTACCGCTTCTTTTCAGCATCATGGCGATATCACGATCGTCGGGCAGAAGACCTGCGTGAATATCGCAGATGAAGAGAATCACATCCGCGGTATCGATCGCGATCTGTGCCTGGTCGCGCATTTTGGAAAGGATAACGTCATCGCTTTTCGGCTCAATACCGCCCGTATCGATGACGATCATCTTACGGCCGCTCCACTCCGTTTCTCCGTAGATTCGGTCGCGGGTAACGCCGGGTACGTCTTCAATAATCGCCCTGCGCTCCCCGATCAGCTTATTGAAAAGGGTGCTTTTGCCCACATTGGGGCGACCCACGATTGCTATAATCGGCTTTGCCATGTTTTCTCCGTCCGTTTCTGAAAATTCATGATCCCACGGCATATGCCGCGAGAGGATTTTCGTGATTCAAATAATTCTTTGCTTTTCCGATGGGAAGCGTAAAGCCTGCATACCCATCGAGAAGCGGAATAACTTCGATAAGGAATCCGACACCGTCCGATGTAAAATACACCTCGGGCAGAATGCCGTACTCTGCTTTGTACTGCGAGATCAGATCGGCGAGATCCATCTGCGCCGTGAGATCTGCGTGACCGAAATCCTGCGTAAATTTGCCGTTCAAAAAGAGCGCGTGCAGTTTCGGATAATCGGCAATAATCTCTCCGGCTGTGTACAGCACGCCGTTTTCGATATCACCGTTGATCGTATAGGAAAAATACGATGTGTTGCCACTGAATGCAGAGGTAACCGTACCGCCGATCACAGCGGAAAGAAATCCGCCCGACTGCAGCGTTACACGCACGGCTGTCGCATCATAGTAGTAACCGCCGTCGCCGCTGCTTGCGGGAACCTCTTTCACATACATCGAATGTGCGTAGGCAGAGATCTTTTCGTTGATAAGCGTCTGCGCTTCGGCATCGTCCATGCCTTCTATCACGGGATACTGCAGCAGTACACCGTTCTCTCCGTCGGTAAAATTCTCCGATCCGATTCTGACTGTGAAATCGGCAGGCGGCAGTTCCCTCTCTGCACCGCAGGCGGTAAGGAGAAGGAGAAGCACCGCCAACGACGCAATAACTCTGCGCATCAGAGATCGCCTCCCGTGCCGAGAATCGCGTCAAGGAATGCACCTCCGTCGTTCTCAACAAACGTGATCGGTACGGACAGTGCGTCCGATACTTCACCAGGCGTTCGGCCGCAGAGAAACCAATCCCCCTCCGAACGAAGCATCGTGCGGGAAAGAAGCAATTCCTCACCAAGGTCTTTATCCGCAAGCTGCTCAAGTAGATCGCGTCCCGTGAGAAGTCCCGTTACGGTAACGTAACCGCCGAAGAAGTGATTTTTCACGCAATACACCCGGCAGTCCACGTTTGGACAAGCCGCTTTCAGCTTCTCTGTAAGATCGCACATGAATCGGTACGACGCCTCGCCTGTTGCAACGGAAACAGTTCGTTTCACGTTTTTTTCCTCTTCGGTGAGACAGTCGAGGGCGGCATCAAACTCAAACGAGAAGGAGGACAGCATACCGACACCGTTCTCAATCTGCGAGAACTCGCCCCAGAATTCGTACGGCGGCAGCGGCGTTCCGCTTCGGACGTACATTTCATCGGCGCACCAGAAGATGCGCTCACCGTATTTCTTCACGCACTCGTCGCCGAACGCCGTCACCTGACGAATTACCTCCGCCGTCTCCTCAGGCGTAAACGGCGCAAGCGGATACAGGCCGTCACGATACGCAGTCAGTCCGGCAGGAACGATTGACACACTTTCCATCGCGGGATAATACGCGGCAAGATCGCGCATCGTGCGGTCGAGTTCTTCCCCATCGTTTACGCCGCGGCACAGAACGATCTGTCCGTGCAGGCGTATGCCGCCTTTTGCGAGATCATTGATGTACGAGAGCACCTCACCGGCACGCTTATTCTTCATCATGCGGACGCGCAGCTCCGGATTCGTTGTATGCACGGATATATTGACAGGCGAGATATGCATCTCGAGAATACGGTCGATATCACGTCTGTGCAGATTCGTGAGCGTGATATAATTGCCGTGCAAAAAGGACAGTCGGGAGTCGTCATCCTTGAAATAGAGGCTGTCGCGCATCCCTTTCGGAAGCTGATCGATAAAGCAGAACATGCATTTATTCTCGCATGAATGCTTTTTATCCATCAGCGGCGTTTCAAAATACAGACCGATATCGTCATACTCACCCTTGCGGATCGTGACGTCAAACAGATCGGGACCGCGGTGAACAGTGAGGGTAACGCGGCGCTCCGTCAGATAAAAGCGGTAATCGAGCACGTCGCGTATCTCGTGACCGTTTACGGAAATGAGAAAATCTCCGGGCAATATGCCGGCAAGAGCCGCAGGCGATTCTGCCGCGACATCGGTAACCGTTACCATATCAAACATCCTTTCCGCACGTGTATGCATGATTTATCATTATATTATACTATATTTCTGACCGTGCGGTCAAGTGTTTTTCGAATTTCCCGAAAAAAGGCAGTCAGATCTCCTCCCCGCGCAGAAACCGTTCCATCCGTTCGAGAACGTTTTTCTCGATTCTCGACACATACGATCGGGAGATGCCGAGCATTTCGGCAACCTCACGCTGGGTGACGGGCGGCTTGTTGTCCAATCCGTAACGCATGATGATGATCTGCCGTTCTCTGTCCGTCAGTCTGTCCTTGATATAGCAGATCACGCGTGCAATCTGCCAACGATCGCTGATGTCGTCCGCGATCGTATCGTCTACTTTGATGATATCGATATACGTCAGCGGATTTCCGTCTCTGTCTGTATCGATTGCCTCGTTGATGGACACCTCGCAGGACGTCTTTTTCTGCGAACGGAAGAACATCAAAATCTCGTTTTGAATGCACTTCGCGGCGTACGTGGCAAAGCGCGCTCCGTTTTTTTCACTGAAGGAATCCACCGCCTTGATCAAACCGATCGTTCCGATGGAAATAAGATCGTCCTGTCCCGTATGGGCAGCATAATATTTGCGCACGATATGTGCCACCAGCCGCAGATTGTGCTCAATCAGCTTTGTACGCGCAGCCGTGTCCCCTTCATCTTTGAGAATGCGAAAGAGTCTCGTTTCCTCGTCGTGAGAGAGCGGCTGCGGGAACGTCTGCCCTGATGAAACGTTCAGAATAAAGTACGAAAAGCTGCCGATCAGAAGCGCAAGAATATCCGTTATCATATGATCCTCCGTGTACGAAAGTGTACTTACACTATATGCGGTGCGGCGTGTCCGATTTGTACGAAAAGTAAATTATTTCAGAAACGGCTTGACCGCGCACGGATTTTTCGATATAATTCGTATAAATGACAAACGAACAGGTGATATATGAAATACACAACCGTAATCTGGGACTTCAACGGAACGATCATGGACGACGTTGCTCTCTGCATGGACTCCTTGAACACCATGCTGAAAGCGCGCGGCATCCGCACGGTCGATACCGTGGCGGAGTATCACAAAATTTTCCGATTTCCGATCAAGGAATACTACCGTTTGGCTGGATTTGACTTTGAAAAAGAGACGTTTGAGGATCTTGCAGTCGAATGGGTGAATCTCTACACGGCAGGCGAGCAGACGCTTACGCTGTCGGAAGGTTTTCTCGGCGTATGGCAATTCATCCGAGACGGCGGCGCAAGGCAGATCATTCTCTCGGCATCCGAAACGGAAATGCTGCACAGACATCTCGGAATACTCGGTATACGGGATAAGTTTGACGGTATCCTCGGTACGGGCGACATTTATGCCGAAGGAAAAGTCGAAATGGCGCGTCGGTGCCTCGGTACGTCGCTGACTGACGCAGTCCTTATCGGAGACACGACGCACGATGCGGAAACGGCGCGTGCGATCGGGGTGGACTGTATTCTCTATGCTGGAGGACACGCCTCCGAAGCCGCACTCACCAAAACGGGCGCACCCGTCGTTTCTCACCTTTCCGAGCTCACTGCCCTATTGTAAAATTTCCATTTTCATCCTCTGATAATTCGTGTAAAAACTGCGCATTCTACTACTGTTCCCTGTACAATCCGTGCAGGGAGAATCACGATTTTTCACAGAGGAGAGCGGCGGCGTATCCGCCGCAACAATGTAACATGATCATGGACAGAATCGCATTGCTTCTCGTCATCGTCGGTGCCGCAAACTGGGGCAGCGTCGGTCTGTTTCAGTTCGACATCGTGTCGTGGATTTTCGGCGGACAGGACGCCCTCGTTAGCCGTATCATCTACACGGTGATCGCGCTGGCCGGTCTCTGGTGCGTATCCCTCCTGTTCCGTTCGCGCGAAGCGATCGAAGAGTGACATCTCCGCACAAAGTCCCGCATCCGTTTGCGGGGCTTTTTTATGTGAATTCAAGAAAAAGAACTGCCAAGTACACCTTTTGCAAGCATCGGCATAAAAATACACCGTTGTCAAGGAGCATGGAAAGTTCATTCCGAATCTGCTCTCCTGCACACAACAGCACCTGCTTACAGCGGGTGCTTTTTGCCTGTCTCCCCGTAACGGGCGTGCATTTTTCGCATATGATGGAGTGAGACGTAAAAATATGAAACCACGAAAGGACTCACACCATGAACGATACAAAAATTTGTTTACTCGGGGGAGACACACGGCAGGCTTCCCTTGCCCGATACCTTGCGCGGTACGGATATGAAACGGCGGTTTGGGGAGTCCCGTTCCGAGGAGATTCGGGAGCCGACTTCAAGGGGGTACGCTGCATCGATCCGGCAAGTGCGGTATCGGGAAGCCGCGCCGTAATTTTGCCGCTTCCAGCCTCTGTCGACGGTGTACGTGTACACACCGTATCCGAGCTCAACAGCACAGACGGATTCCGTACGGAACTGCGTCTGACCGAACTGATGGAAATGCTGCCGATCGGTACGCTTCTTCTGGCGGGGAAGCCGAATGACGTGCTGAAATCCATGGCGCGGAACGCCAACCACCGTTTGATCGACTACTACGACTCGGAAGAAATACAGATCAAAAATGCCGTCCCGACAGCAGAGGGAGCGATCGCGCTTGCCATGGAAGGCTTACCGATCACACTGTTCGGAGCGAAGGCTGCCGTCCTCGGCTACGGACGCATCGGTCAGCGGCTTGCCGCAGTTCTTCGTGCGCTCGGTGCACACGTGACTGTAGCGGCTCGCAGCCGACGCGATCTTACATGGGCGTCCGTTGCAGGATACAAAGCGACAGAAATGAGTGATTTTCTCTCAAATCCCGGCAGACAGGATGTCATTTTCAACACGGTCCCCGCGCCTATTCTGCGTGAGGATTTCCTGAACAGTCTGTCATCGGATACGCTGCTGATTGAGCTTGCATCCGCGCCCGGGTGTATTGAGAAAGCAGCCCTGCCGCACGTAAGACAAAAGGTAATTCGTGCCGCCTCTCTGCCGGGACGCGTCGCACCGGTATCGGCGGGCAAAATTCTCTTCGAAACGATTGTGCGGATTCTTGACGAGGAAGGAGTCGGTGCAAAATGATCGGATACGCTATCTGCGGCTCATTCTGTACGCACGCACGGTCGCTCGCCGTTTTGGAGAATCTGGTAAACAACGGTGCGGACGTTTTACCGATCGTCAGCGAAATTGCATCCGCAACGGATACGCGTTTCGGAAAAGCCGCCGACCTGCTTGACCGCCTGCGCGCAATTACTGGCAAAGAACCGATCGTTACCGTGCGGGAGGCAGAACCGCTCGGTCCATCAGTACCATTGAGTGAACTGATTATAGCACCGTGTACGGGCAACACGCTCGCCAAGCTTGCAAATGGGATTACCGATACATCCGTATGCATGGCGGCAAAAGCCCATATGCGCTGCGAACGGCCGCTACTGATCGCACTTGCGACGAACGACGCTCTCTCCGCAAATTTGAAGAATATCGCAACGCTTCTCGGACGCAAGAACGTCTACTTTGTTCCGCTTCTGCAAGATGATCCTCTTGGAAAACCGTTTTCCCTCGTTGCGGATTTTTCGCTGATTCCCGACGCTTTCACGGCAATGCGCGATCACAGACAGCTCCGACCGATTTTCCGTGAGTGATTTTGGAAAAAAGCGGAAGTTTCTGCACTGTTTTTTCAAAAGCCATTGCAATTTTACCGTGAACATGTTATAATGTACGCAAGTTTTGCTCAGCCGGCATCACTCAGCCGGCTGTTTTTTTGCTCACCCCCTCATTCATTTCTTAGAGAGGCGACTATGGACAGTTCAAACATTACCAAAAACAAACTATGGCTGATTCTCTCCGGACTTGCTCTTGCCATCATACTTGTGATCGCACTTGATTTTATTCCGAGCACGCCAAAGACCCCTGCAGAATCCGGTGCGGATACCGAAAACTCCGCCGGAACAGAGCCTGAGACAAATCCCGATTCCGGCGACACACACGAGGTGATCCTTAGCGGTGATCCGAGCACGTTTTCACTTACCTTTGTAGGTGAATGCGCGCCCGGCAGTCCTTTCGGTACGGACGCATACGGCTCCTTCAACGCACTTGCCGCAGACGTAGGAACAGCCTACTTTTTCTCCGAAATTGCTCATGTTTTTGCCGAGGACGATTTCACCGTAGCCGTCAATCGCTGTATTTTCAGTGACGAGATTACAGCAGAATGCGCTGCGCCGTCTGCCAATGCTTCCATATACGCAAGCGCATCTGTTGAGCTGATTCTCAATCTTCCCTCCGTACTGGACGAATATACCGTCCACGCTGCACTCCCGATTCAGAATGCGGGAGTCAACGTCATTAAAAACGACACCTTTTACACGAGAGAGATCAACGGTATCCCCGTGACATTTTTGACAGCGCGCCTCACCGGCGATAATACGGACGAGCTGATCGCACGCATCACCGAAGCCAAAAAGAGCGTCGCTTTCCTCGCGCTCTGCTTTTACGGCGGTGAGACCAGTTCCCATATTCCGGAGGATTGGATGACGGAGGCTCTGCACGCCTGTGCGGACGCCGGTGCCGATCTGATCGTGGGCACGGGTACCGGGGTTCTCAGACCGGCTGAAATCTACAACGGAACACCGATTGCGTACTCGCTCGGTACTCTGCTCGACGGCACACAGCTCGTCCCCGAAAACGCAACCGCGATCATGCAGTGCACCGTTCACAAAGACGCCGACGGCACGATCACTACGGACGTTGCCTATCTCCCTGCATACGTATACACAGATTTGTGGAAGCCAGCACTCATGACGGAGGAAGCAGCCGCAGATCGCGTCCTTGATTTCCTTGCCGGCAAGACTGCGATGCCGATCGATACGCCTGCCAACTGATTGCCGCAAACATATATTCTATTCCTCAAGGAGGGCTTATTTATGCAAAAAAGAATTCTCACCATCCAGGATGCGTCCTGTGTCGGACAGTGTTCCCTTACAGTCGCGCTCCCCGTGCTTTCCGCCTGCGGTGTGGAAGCATCCGTTCTCCCGTCCGCGCTCCTCTCCACGCACACCTCGGGCTTCACGGGCTTCACCGTACTCGATCTGTCGGACGAGTTCCCGAAAATCATCGAGCACTGGAAAAAGGAAGGCATCACTTTCGACGGAGTATACACGGGATATATTCTCGAAAAACAGATGGGATACATCGACACAATCTGCCGCGAATTGAACCGCGGACCGAAGATCATCGATCCCGTTATGGCAGATCACGGTTCTTTCTACTACGGTTTTGACGAGAAATTTGCCGCAAAGATGGCGGATCTCTGCCGCGGTGCGGATGTGATTCTGCCGAATCTGACGGAGGCCGCTTTCCTGCTCGGCGAGGAGTGCCGCCTTTCCGGATATGATCGTGAGTATATCGAGGGGCTTTGCCGCCGGCTGAAGGACACTCTGGACGTCGGATGCGTAATCCTCACAGGCGTCAGCTTTGCCGACGACGAGCTCGGCGTGTGCGTATTTGAAAACGGCACGTTCCACTACTACTTCTCCGAAAAGATTGCAAGAAACTTCCATGGCACGGGCGATATCTATTCGAGCACGTTTGTCGGTGCGTATATGCGCGGCAAGAGTGCTTTCGATGCAGCAAAAATTGCCGTGGATTATACAGTGCAGGCAATCAAGTTGACGGTCGACCATGCCGACATCCATCCGTACGGTGTGTTTTTTGAGTCCGCTGTTCCCTATCTTGTCGAATTGCTCAACGAATAACGGCAAAGATACAGTAAAGATTTTTCATAAAAACGCTTATAAACATGCAGTTTGTAAGCGTTTTTTTCATTTTTCGGTGTAAACATACGATAACTGGTAATATATGGTTCGGCTCACAAAAAATACGCGTAAATTTCCAACAATTTTATTGACAAAAAAGCAAGTGTATGGTAATATATTGGTAGAATTCTTAAACCTTTTCATACTCAGAAGTTGCGGCTTTCCCCCTCGACTTCCTGGAAAAAAAGGAACAAATACCAGCCAAGGAGGATAACCAATGAAAAAAAGAATTCTGTCTATGTTTCTCGCAGTCATGATGCTTGTGTCGGTCTTCCCGACTACAATCATCGCCGCTGACGGCACTGCAGCCGCTGCACTTACCCCGCCTGCCATGCTTGAAAACACCAACCAGGCAAGCGGCGTCGTGCTCCGCAAGGGCGTATCGCCTCATACCGTGAACGGTGTACCGGACGGCACTGCCGATGTCACCATCGAAGCGTACACCACCAGTAAAGTCACGCAGACGACAGCGTCCATTCCAACGGATATCGTTCTCGTCCTTGACGTTTCCGGTTCCATGGACGACAGTTCGACTGCAACGACCACAACCACAACGACGTATGACGCGGCAAACGCCACGTACTTCAGACGCAGAGTCAATTCCAGGTATGTGTATTACTACGGCTTTAACACAACGTATAACACGTACTACATAAACATCGGCACTGCGGCAGTCCCCCACTACGTGGAAGTAGAGTACGAAGGTTACGATGAAAACAACTTCTACTACTACCATTATTACGATGCCAACGATGAAAAGGCGTACGTATATCCGCAGACGGCGAACACGCCGAGCGCTACACGCGAATTCAACTACCCCGTTATGCAGTTCTATGCGCAGACGGTTCACACGAACACCGTCTATGCAATCGAAGCGCTGAAAACGGCGGTTGACGCCTTTATCGAATCCACGCACCAGAAGAATGCAGAGCTCACCAAGAACGGTCAGACAGAGCTCCACCGCATCGCAATCGTAAAGTTTGCAGGTCCCCAGTATTACGACTCCTCCAACCTTCTCGCAGAAGGCGATCATATGTATACCGAATACTACAACTCCTACAACTATACTGAGGTTGTTAAAAACTTCACGGTTGTGGACGCTGCAGGTGACGAGGAGCTGACCAATGCTGTAAACAGTCTTCGGGTCGGCGGTGCTACGGCTATTGACTACGGTATGTCTCTCGCATCGCAGCTTCTGGCACAGGATCCGCCAAGCAGCGCACAGCGCAACAAGGTTGTCATCGTGTTCTCCGACGGAAGCCCGACGCACGGCAACACCTTCGAGACCTCCGTTGCCAACGCAGCTATCGCAACGGCAAAGAATATCAAGTTCACCGGCACAACGGTCTACTCGATCAGCGTTGCCCCCGATGCCGAAACGTCGGATACGAACTCGAACAACAACAAGTTCTTCCATTACGTGTCCAGCAACTATCCGAATGCCTCCAGTATGTCGAATGAGGGCGCAAACGGAAGCACCGCCGGCGGCTACTACCTGACGCCGACCTCCTCTCAGTCTCTCGCAATGATCTTCCAGAGCATTGCACACAATATTGAGAACACGGCAATCGAGCTCGGTGAATCCGCACAGGTTGTGGATACCATGTCCGCTTACTTCAGCATCCCCGCAGGCGCATCTTCCGTCACCCTCCAAACAGCTGACCGCATTAAAAACGCGGACGGCACATGGGGTTGGGACGATCCTGACGATGCTTCGGGCGTAAGTGCCGTTGTCCAGGATGAAACTGTGGCAATCAGAGGATTCAACTATGACGAGAACTATCTCTCCGAGAATCCCCGCACGAAGGGTGCAAACACGGAGTATTACGGCACGAAGCTGATCATTACGATCAACGTCACACCCGATTACAACGCAATTGATACGCATATGTCCCAGCTTACGGACGGATACATTCCCTCCAACGACGGCACGGCAAATCTTCTGAACAGCAAAGCTGAGAAGATCGCTACGGTCGACACGCCGTATCTCCCGACGAACACGGTAACGTATCAGTACACGGATCCGGTCTCCGGCTCGACTGTTTCCTATAAGCAGTTCTACCGTCTGCCCGGCGCGTCTCTCACGACCATTACCGATACGCCCGCCATTGCAGGATACAAATTCACCGGCTGGGCTACCGGCGACGCGACTGTAGACGCTGACGGCAACTACACGATGCCTGAAGGCGACGTCGTATTCACCGGCAGATTCACGCCTAATACGCACAACGTCACCTACACGATCACCGGATACAATCCCGGTGCCACTGAGCCTGCCGATCTGACCGGCGTTGCATTTGCAACCGAGGTCACCGTAGCTGCGGATCTTACGTATCCCGGCTATACGTTCACCGGCTGGTTTACGCAGGACGCTTTCGTGAAGGAAAATGATGCGACGTTCATTATGCCTGATAGCGATGTCGATCTCGTCGGCTATTTCACCGCCAACAGCGGAATCCCGTATAAGACGATCCACTACACGGAGAATCTTGACGGCACGTTCTCCCCTGTTGAGACTGTCAACGCTACCGGTACTACTGATGCAACCGTCACCGCAGCCGTTCGCGCCTACGAGGGCTTCACATTGACGGATGTGAAAGATGTCACCGTGGTCACTGACGGCGGTATCACTACTCTTTCGACCGTATCCTCCGGTAAAGTCACGGCAGACGGTCAATTTACCATGCATCAGTTCCACAAGCGCAATGCTTATAACGTAACGTATAAATACGAAGGCACCGTCATTCCCGCCGATGCGACCGATCTTACCTCTTATGCTGAGGCGGATGTTCCCTATGAAACGAGCGTCACTGTCAAGCCGGATGCATCCGCACAGGGCTACACGTTCTCAGGTTGGAGAATCGAGTCCCCTGCCAATACGGTAATTGCAAACGGCGCGTTCACGATGCCTGCATCCGACGTCGTTCTTGTCGGCTCCTTTACCGCCAAGACGAACACGGAATACACGGTTGAGTACTACTGGCAGAACATCACCGATGACGGTTATACGCTCCATGAGTCTGTCACCCATCATGACGGTGTGACTGATCAGGACGTTTCCGCACCGCAGAAGTCCTACACCGGCTTTACGCTGAATCTGAACGCCCCCGACACCGTTGCAAGCGGCAAAGTCAAGGCGGACGGCTCGCTCGTTTTGAAGCTTTATTACGACCGAAACACCTACAACGTAACGTACAAATACGAAGGCACCGTTCCTTCCGATGCAACCGATCTCAGCACGTATGCAAAGACCGGCGTACGCTACGGAACGACTGTCAACGTAGAACGCGATGCAACCGCTGTCGGATACACCTTCTCCGGATGGAGAATTGAATCCCCTGCTTCCACCGTCATTAACGCAGGCACCTTTACGATGCCCGCATCCGATGTTGTTCTCGTCGGTGAATTTGCCGCCAGCACCTCCACGAAGTACACGGTCGAGTATTACTGGCAGAACATCACCGACGACGGCTACACGCTTCATGAAACGGAAACGCATTACAACGGCGTTACCGATCAGACCGTCGATGCTCCGCAGAACATCTACACCGGTCTTACGCTGAATCTGAATGCGCCCGGTACTGTTGCAAGCGGCACCGTTAAGGCGGACGGCTCGCTCGTTCTGAAGCTCTACTACGACCGTAACACCTATAACGTAACGTATCGCTACGAAGGTACTGTTCCCGCCGATGCGACTGATCTGAGCAGATATTCCGAAACAGGTATCCGCTTCGGCGCGTCGGTCAACGTGAAGCCCGATGCATCCGCGCCCGGCTATGCATTCTCCGGCTGGGAGATTGAATCCCCCGCAGGTCTTGATGCTGCAGGCGGCGCGTTCACGATGCCCGCTGACGACGTTGTACTTGTCGGTTCCTTTACGGCAAGAACGAACATCGAGTACAAGGTCGAGTACTACTGGCAGAACCTTGACGGAAACGGATACACGTTCCACGAGGACGACATCTACAAAAACGGCGTTACCGATCAGACCGTCCACGCTCTGCAGAAGACCTACACCGGTCTTACGCTGAATCTCAACGCACCCGGTACGCTTGCAAGCGGCAAGGTCAAGGCTGACGGCTCGCTCGTTCTGAAACTCTACTATGACCGCGTGCTGTACAACGTAACGTATGAGTACGAGGGCACGATTCCCTCCGATGCTACGGCACTGCCCAGTGCATCTACCGCGTATTACACGAACACGGTCACTGTTGCCCCCAACGCAACCGCCAAGGGTTACACCTTCTCCGGCTGGAGCATTAAATCCCCGGCAGGCATTACCCTGCACTCCTCGGGTGCTGACACCGTCTTCACGATGCCCGCCTCCGATGTTGTGCTCGTCGGCACGTTCGTGCTTGATCCGACATACTATGTTGAGTACTATCTCGAGCAGCCCGACGGCTCCTACAAAAAGGACGAGGATGCTTCTCACTCCCACACGGCTCCGATCGGCACAAACGTATCCGCACACGCGAGAGTGTATACCGGCTATACCGAGAACACCACGCATCCCGATCGCAAGATCAGCGGCGTTGTACCCGCAGATCAGACGCTCGTACTGAAGCTCTACTATGACCTGATCGAATATACGGTAACGTACGTATACGAAGGCACCGTCCCTGCAGGCGCTCCCGCGCTTCCTGCTGTGGCAGTCAAGTATTATAAGGATACCGTAACGACACCTGCAGTCGAGTTGGAAGGCTACACCTTCGAGGGATGGACCTCCGCGCAGGTCGGTAATGTCGCCCACGGCAAGACCTTTACCATGCCGAACGCGAACGTCGTCCTCAAGGGTAAGTTCATCGCCGGTGAAGCAATCTATAAGATCGAGCACTACCTGATGAATGATGCAGGCACCTATGACGGTGTTGCACCGCACGTGGAATCCAAGACCGGTATCGTAGGAAACGCAGTTCGCGCTACCACCTACAAGCCGTATCTGGATCTCGGTGCAAAGGTGGATACCGACAAGACGTACACGGACGGCAAATGGGAAGGCATCGTTCTCCCCTCCCGCACGAATCCGCTTGTACTGAAGGTCTACTACAGCCGTGAGCCTGCCGCACGCGTAACGTATCACTACGAAGGCGATCTCACTGAGACTGAATGGCGCGCACTCGGCTGGCCCGATCTCCCGACGGATTCTGCGAAATACTATGTAGGCGCAAAGGTTACCGCCAAGAATTTCGACACTGCTATGTCCTCGAACTGGGTATTCGAAGGCTGGTACGCATCGGATCCGACGATCCACGTACTGCCTGACGGTACGTTCACGATGCCCCGTCTCCCCGGCACGAATCCCGAAGTCAAATTCTACGGCAGATGGATCGACACCACGCCCAAGACGTTTACAGTTAAGTATTTCGTGGACGGCATGGAGCTTACGCAGTACACGCAGACCTACACGGTAGACACACCCGTCACCGTAATGGCAAAGATCGCTGATACCGAGGAGCGCACCTACTCCGATTGGTCCGCACCGGAATCCGCTACTGCCGGTGCTACCGTTGTTACCAACGCGGACGGATCCTTTACGATGTCCGTTCCGGGCGAGGTTCACATCAAGTGTACCTCTACCCTGCTCCCGCCCAAGACGTACACAGTTACGTACTTCCTCAACGCACAGCAGTACGCACAGTACACGTACGCAGCCGGCGAGACGCACACGATTCTCGACGCACCCCTGACGATGACCGGACAGGAGTTCACCGGTTGGTCCGCTCCTGTTACGACAACCGGCGCGACTGTCTCTCTCAGCCAGAGCGGCGGCAAGTACGTCTTTACGATGCCCGCAGCTGACGTCGAAATCTATGGCAGCCTCTTCTGGCTCCCCGAACCGGACTGTGAGCTCATCATCAACAAGGTTGTGGATGCTCCCGAAAACTTCACCGGCACCGGTGTGTATTCATTCAACGTCTACAGCGTTGACGGCGGTGTAAAGACGCTTGTTCACACCGTACACATCGCCGTGAACAAGGCAACCGGCAAGGGCTCCGCTCCTGCGATCAAGCTTGAATCCGGTGTCAGCTACGTAATCGAAGAGGTTGGCGCAGCAATCCCCGGTTACTCGCTCAAGACGCTCCTTACAAACGCTGACGGCACTGCTCTGACGCTAGGTGAAGCGCTCAAATTCAAGGGTCTGTACACCGGACCGAACGAGATCACGTTTACCAACATCTACGATGAACTCGCGCTCGACACCCACAATCACTTCGGCTACATCATCGGTTATCCCGATGAGACGGTACGCCCGAATGATTATCTGTCCCGTGCAGAGGCTGTGACGATCTTCTTCCGCCTTCTGACGGACGCAAAGCGCGCCGAGTACTGGTCAAAGACGAATCCGTTCACGGATGTTGCCGCTGACGCATGGTACAACAACGCGATCTCTACCCTGTACAATGCCGGCGTGCTCTCCGGCTACCAGGACAACACCTTCCGTCCCGATGATCCGATCACCCGCGCTGAGCTTGTGAAGATTGCAATGTCCTTCTACGGCACACCCGTTTCCAGCAATGACGCACTCTTTGATGATATCGGAACGCACTGGGCGCTCTCCTTCATCAACGCGGCTGCTGAGATCGGCTTCGTAGACGGCGACGGAGACGGCACGTTCGATCCCGACCGCTACGTCACCCGCGCTGAGGCAATGAAGATCATCAACCGCACGCTCGTCCGTCACCCGCACAAGGATTATCTCCTCACCGGTATGATTTACTGGTCCGACAACATGGATACCTCGGCATGGTACTACGCAGAGGTGCAGGAAGCAACGAACTCCCACACCTATATGTATACCTCCGCACACGAGATCTGGGAAGCAATCCTCCCCGTCCGTGATTGGGAAGCCCTGGAGAAGACCTGGTCTGACGCAAACAGCGGCAAAGAATAACGCAAAAACGGGGCAAGCCAAGCTTGTCCCGTTTCTCATGAAAAGGATTCAATACAGTTCAGAAAGGCAAAAGAATGTTTCGGGAAATTTCGAGAAGCAAACAAAAATTACCGTCAGACGAGTGCGCAGAAATCCTGACAGCGGAAACGCGCGGCGTCCTCTCCGTGCTCGGGGACGACGGATATCCGTACGGAATGCCGATGAATCACTGGTATGACGCGGATGACGGCTGTATTTACTTTCACTGCGGCAAAATCGGGCACAGGCTTGATTCCCTGCACCGCTGTGATAAGGTATCCTACTGCGTGTACGATCGCGGCACACGCGCTGAGGGAGCTTGGGCGTATGATGTCCGCAGTGTCATTGTGTTCGGCCGTATGCAAATCATCGATGACACAGAGGAAATTCTCCGCGTCGCACGAGCCCTCTCGTACAAGTTCACGCAGGATGAAGCGTATATCGAAAATGAAATCGCCCATTTTGCAAAGGCAACGCTTATACTGAAGCTAACGCCCGAGCACATCACAGGCAAGCGCGTAAACGAAGCATAAATAAAGCCGTCTCCGCATTCTGGAGACGGCTTATTTTAATCCTGTTGAAACAAATCGGGAGCAATCATTTCCAAGCCACGCTGAAGGATTTCCTCATTGAGCATACCGGTTACATGGGCAATCAAATTTCCTTCGGCATCAATGAAATACGTCGTCGGGAGCGAGTAAACCGAATACGCAATCGCTACTTCATACGCCGTATCGTAGTAGACGGGAAACGTGTAGCCCATCTTATCAATGTACGCCTTGGCAATATCGACTGTCTCTCTATCTCCGTCCGTCATGTTAATCATCATAAACTCAACCCTGTCACCGTACGCCGCGTATGCCGATTCAAAATCCGGCATCTCATTCTTGCACGGCGGGCACCAGCTCGCCCAGAAGTTGAGGACGATCGGTTTGCCGATCTTGTCACTGAAACGCACGGCACTTCCCTCTTCGTCCGTGACCGTAAATTCCGGAGCCGGTGTCAGATTAGGCGTCTCTGCCTCTGTTTCAGTTTCTGATTCGGACGGCACATCTGATTCCGACGGCACCTCAGTATTCTGTGCGGGATCCGTTGACGGTGAATCCTGTACCAATCCGTCCGGTGCATATGAATCCGCGTACTTTTCATAGAAGACATACGCGCCGGCAATCAGAATGACAAGCGCGAGCATCCCCAAAAGAAGCGTCAGTTTTTTCTTCATTCGTATGCCTCCTTATCCGAGCAGAGACAGTAGCTTTCCAAGCCAGCCCGTCATCATGGCTATGCCGACAAGGACGAGGATACTGCCGCTTATCATATTGACTGTTTTATAGTTTTTCTTGATAAAATCAAACGCACTTTTTAACTTATCGATCAGCACGGCGCTGATGACGAACGGAATCCCAAGTCCGAGCGAATAAACCAGCAGCATCAGAATCCCTTTGAGTGCCTGTCCCTGCTGAGAAGCCATCATGAGTGCCGATCCGAGAAATGCACCGACACACGGCGTCCACCCGACAGAAAAGACAATACCGAACAGAAACGCCGCCGGCATCCCCATCTCCCCGACAGCGCGGCCTTTTGCACCTCGCAGAAAATCCAGCCGGATCAGTCCGAAGAAATGAAGTCCGAACGCAACAACGACAGCGCCTGTGATGAGATTGAGTATCGTCTGATACTCTCTGAGAAAGCCGCCCAGAGTGCCGGCAAGTGCACCCATCGCCACAAAGACAAGCGTAAAGCCCGCAACAAAGGAGATCGCGGTACGCAGAGTCTTTGAGACCGAGCGCTCTTTACCGCCCGCGAAATAGGAAATGTACACCGGCAGCATCGGAAGCAGACACGGTGAAATGAAGGTGATCACACCCTCCAGAAACATAATAAAGTACTGCACAATGCCTCCCTCTCGTCGGGTGCTGTATTGACACCCAACGTATTTGATGGTATCATTATATCATAAACGGAGAATCCGCGCAACTGTTAAATACAGGTGCGCCGAAATTTACGAAACGGAGACACGCCATGAACTTTACCGAAATCGCCGAACAGAGACAATCCTGCCGCAGCTATGATCCCACACGTGAGGTAGAAGCAGAAAAAATCGACCGTATTCTTGCCTCCGCACGTCTTGCACCGTCAGCCTGCAACGGGCAGCCGTACAAAATCACCGTATGCCGCGGAGATGTAGCGAAACGCGTAGCCAAAGCAACCCAAGGCATGGGGATGAACAAATTCGCCACGGACGCGCCTGTTATGCTTGTGATCTCCGAAATGCCGTATGTGAAGTCTGCGGCACTTGGCGCGAAAGTCAAGGGTAACGACTACCGATCTATTGATATCGGAATTGTCGCGGCATATATAACCGCTGAAGCAACCACGCAAGGGCTGGGAAGTTGTATCCTCGGCTGGCTCAATGACGCTGAAATCCGCTATATCTGCAAGCTGGACGGCGCTGTCCGCCTCGTTATCACCGTAGGATATGCGAAAGCCGGCGATCCGCTGCGCGAAAAGAAACGCAAGGACATGGATACGCTGGTGCAGTTTGTGGAGTGATGTTTTGGAATCACATCGTAGAATGATGATAAAAAACAGCAGTGACGACACCCGAGAGTGAGAGCCGACACTGCCGTTGGTCGAAGTGACAGGAATCGAACCTGCGCCATCTTGGTCCCAAAGAAATCCGGAGTACCTGTTTCCGCTCGATTCTAGGCATTTCCGCCCCTTTCCGCTCGGAAACACATCCTTTCCGGCACTCTTACCTCCACTGTTTCCGTGTACTCCGTGCGTGGATGTGGGATAAACTGTGGTCAAAAAGATACTCCCCGAATACGGTATCTGCCGTACTCGGGGAGTTTTTTGTCGTCTGTATGGTAACTCTGTTCGCCCCAAAAGTCAAGGCCTTTCGCGAAACAAATTTTGCCCCGCAGTAGACAAAGAAAAAGGGGATTGAGAATTTCTACATAAAATCGAAATCACGTCCGATGCTATTGACAGAGATAGTTGGTTATGTTATAATTAATTGAGCTCAATTAAATGTATTATCAACGCATGGAGGCTTATTATGAATATTTACGATTTCAAAGTCAAGGCACAGGACGGCAGTGAGATTTCTCTTGCCGATTACAAGGGAAAGGTGTTGCTTGTCGTCAACACCGCAACGGGATGCGGATTCACGCCGCAGTACAAGGAGCTCCAGGAGCTGTACGAGGAGTTTTCGGCGCAGGGCTTTGAAATTCTCGATTTCCCTTGCAATCAGTTTGGTGAGCAAGCACCGGGAAGCGATGAGGAGATCCACACCTTCTGCACGGGTCGCTTTGGCATCACGTTCCCTCAATTTGCAAAGGTGGATGTAAACGGGGAGAACGCCATTCCTCTTTACAAATGGCTGACCGAAAATACCACCTTTAACGGCTTCGGCAAATCTCCCATGGCGCTTATGATGTCGGGGATTGCAAAAAAGATGGACAAAGATTATAAGAACAACGGCAACGTAAAATGGAATTTCACAAAGTTCCTCATTGACCGTAACGGCGATATCGTTGCTCGTTTTGAGCCTACCGATATGAAAAAGCTGAAGGAAGCAATCAAGGAGTGTTTGTAATATGAAAATAGCAGTTCGTTACTATACCCGTTCGGGAAATACAAAGAAGTTAGCAGAGGCTGTTGCCGAGGCGGTCGCAGTCGAGGCAAAGGACGTGTCCGTACCGCTGGAAGAAAAGGCAGACGTTCTGTTCCTCGGTTGCTCCTATTACGCATTCGACGCAGATCAGGCGGTAAAGGATTTTATCGTCAGCAATAAAGATAACATTGGTAAGATCGTTTGCTTTGGCACGTCTGCCATGATGAAATCAATGAAAAAGCCTTTGAGAAAGGTTGCAGACACCGTAGGTGTTACCATTGCAGATGAGGAATTCCATTGCAGAGGCGAGTTTGCGAAGATCCATAAAGGCAGACCCAACGAAGCGGATCTGGCGAATGCTGCGGAGTTTGCAAGAGGTATCCTATGAGTAATTCGAAATACGATGTACTAAAGCTTGAAAATCAGCTTTGTTTTCCGCTGTATGCCGCCGCACGAGAGGTGGTCAAAAGGTATCGTCCTTACCTTGACGAGCTGGATATCACCTATACGCAGTACATCACCATGATGGTAATGTGGGAAGAAAAGGAGATCACCGTCAAGGCACTTGGAGAAAAGCTCTTCCTTGATTCGGGAACGATGACTCCCGTGCTCAAAAGCCTTGAAGCAAAAGGCTATGTTGTGCGCAAGCGGAGCACCACCGATGAGCGCTCGGTCAGCGCTTTCCTAACCGATAGCGGTGAGGCGCTGAAGGAAAAGGCGGTGGATATCCCCGCAAAGGTTGCCGGTTGCGTAGGCCTCACTGCCGAGGAAGGCTTGCAGTTATATAAAATTCTTTATAAGATACTTTCGAAAGAGGTCGAAGAATGAACAAGATTGCAGAACTGATAAACAAAAGAAGAGCATTCGCACCTATGACGGCAGAGCGCTTGATGAAAGTACAAAGGAACAACTCTTGTCTTTTGCGAATGCGATTCAAAACCCCTTCAACATTCCCGTTAAGTTCAAGTTCCTTGATGCCAAGAAAGACGGCCTGACCTGTCCCGTTGTAAGCGGTACAGAGCTGTATGTCGGCGGAAAAATTGAAAACATACCGAATGCAAGCGCCTCGTTTGGGTATTCCTTTGAGGAATTTGTTTTGTATGCGCAGTCGCTGGGGCTGGGCACCGTATGGCTTGGCGGTACGATGAATCGCTCCGCCTTTGAACAGGCGATGGATCTTGGTGAAAACGAGATGATGCCCTGTGTCACACCCATCGGCTATACGGCAAAGAAAATGTCCATCCGAGAAACCATGATGCGAAAGGCGATCAAAGCCGATGAGCGTCTACCTTTTGAAGAACTGTTCTTTGACGGCTCGTTTGATACGCCGCTGACAAAAGAAAAGGCGGGCGAATTTGTCGAGCCTCTCAGCATGGTAAGACTTGCCCCTTCAGCAGTAAATAAACAGCCCTGGCGCGTTGTTGTAGCGGATCATGTCGCTCACTTTTATCTCAAACGCAGTAAAGGCTTCGGTCACGAAGGAAAGCTAGACATGCAGATGATCGATATAGGTATAGCGCTTTGCCATTTTGCACTTACCGCAAAAGAAAACAAACTGAACGTTAACTTTGTGCAGGAAGATCCAAAGTTAATATCAAGTGATGATGTAGAATATATTGCATCTTACAAGAGAAAATAAGAGCATAAAATTGCCGATGAAGAAACAAATAATTCTTCATCGGCTTTTCTCATTTCCAAAAGCTCGAACATATCGGCACATATATCAGTGATTGCACCACTGTAGACAAAGAAAAAGGGATTGAGAAAAGGCATGAAAAATGGTATAATATTCACATCAAATTTGTAACGGAGAAATGTTATGGCTACAAGCAAAGAATACTTGGCTTTTATATTAGATCAGTTATCCGATGTAGATGGCATCACCCATCGCCAGATGATGGGCGAATATATAATTTATATGAATGGCAAGATTGCCGCCTACCTCTGCGATGATCGCCTACTCATCAAACCCGTATCGAGTGCGGTGCAGCTGATGCCGAATACTACCTACGAGCCGCCGTACGAT
>JAFTUH010000013.1 GCA_017466375.1 Clostridia bacterium
AGTAAAAGGAGTGAGCAAGTTTCATGGCTACTGCTAACAACGGCAAGAAAGTAATCAAGAAGCGCCGCGAGCGCAAAAACGTTGAGAAGGGCACAGCACCTATCAGCTCCACCGTCAATACCACTCTCGTAACGAGCACCGACGCAGCCGGCACCGCAATCAGCTGGGCATCTGCAGGCGAGAGGGGCGTCAAGGGCTCCCGTAAGTCCACCCCGTTCGCAGCACAGACCGCCGCTGAGACCGCTGCTAAGATTGCCGTAGACCACGGCATGAGAACCGTCGAAGTATTCGTAAAGGGTCCCGGCCCGGGACGTGAGTCCGCAATCCGCGCACTGCAGACTGCCGGTCTCGACATCACGCTGATCCGTGACGTAACCCCGATCCCGCATAACGGCTGCCGCCCGCCGAAGCGTCGTCGTGTATAATCGAAGAGAGGAGAAACCATAATGGCAAGATATACCGGACCTTCCTGCAAACTTTGCCGCAGAGAAGGAAAGAAGTTGTTTCTGAAGGGCGATCGCTGCCTCAGCGATAAGTGCTCTATCTCCCGCCGTCCCACCGTTCCGGGCCCGCATGCACAGGCTCGCAAGAACGTCAAGGAGTACGGTCTGCAGCACAGAGAGAAGATGACGGCACGCCGCTACTACGGTGTCCTCGAGAACCAGTTCAAGTCCTACTACGTTCAGGCCGACAAGCAGGAGGGCGTTGCAGGTGCAAACCTTCTGAGCCTTCTGGAGCGCCGTCTTGACAACGTAGTGTACAGAATCGGTCTCGCAAGCAGCCGTAAAGAGGCTCGTCAGCTGATCCGTCACGCACATTTCACGCTGAACGGCAAGAAGGTAGACATTCCGTCCATCATTCTGAAGGTCGGCGATGTAATCGCGCTGAAGGATAAGTCCCGTTCTTCCGAGAAGTTCAAGGTTCTCGCAGAACAGATGGCAGCTGTCATCACCCCGAAGTGGCTTGAGGTTGACAAGGATAACTTCTCCTGCAAGGTCATCGCGATCCCGCAGAGAGACGATGTCGACTTCCCGTTCGAGGAGCAGCTCATCATCGAGCTCTATTCCAAGTAATAACCTGCCGGTGTTTCATTCTGCGGAACGGCAGGCAGCATAAGCGCGCCGCGCAGAAGATTGTATCGGCAAGATATCCGTCACCCGGCAAATTTGTGGATTTGCACTAAAGATTAACGGAGGGTTATTATTCATGATAGAAATTGAAAAGCCGAATATTACGACTGTGAACTTGTCAGAAGACGGCAGAAACGGAAAGTTCATCGTTGAACCTTTGGAGAGAGGTTACGGCGTTACGCTCGGTAACTCGCTCCGCCGTGTTCTTCTGAGTTCCCTCCCCGGCGTCGCTGTTACGAACATTAAGATCGACGGCGTGCTTCACGAGATTTCCACGATTACGGGCGTTAAAGAAGACGTCTGTGAGATCGTTCTCAACGTGAAAGGCATCACCGCGAAGCTGTACAGCGATCACGCAAAGATGGCGGTCATTGACGTGACCGGTCCGTGCGTGGTTACCGCCGGAGACATCAAGCCGGATCCCGATATTGAGATTCTGAATCCGGATCTTCACATTGCAACAATCGGCGAAAACGTTCGATTCTATATGGAGCTGACGTTCGACCACGGTCGCGGGTACATCTCCCAGGAAAAGAACAAGCAGATTTACACCGCTGCTTCGCAGAACGTAGCTGTTCCGCTTGGCACGATCTTCACCGACTCGATCTACACGCCCGTGTACAACGTAAACTATACGGTTGAGAACACGCGTGTAGGCAGCAATACGGATTATGACAAGCTGACGCTGGAAGTTCTTACGAACGGCACCATTTCTGCCAAAGAAGCGATTTCTCTTGGCGCCAAGATACTCAACGAGCATCTCAATTTGTTCGTCGATCTGTCCGACGAGGCAAAGAACGCGGAAATCATGGTTGAGAGCAAAGAAACCGTTAAGGAAAAAGTCCTTGAGATGACCATTGAGGAGCTTGACATGTCTGTCCGCAGCTTCAACTGTTTGAAGAGAGCAGGCATTGATACCGTTGAGGATCTGACCAACCGTACCGAAGAGGATATGATCAAGGTCAGAAACCTGGGCAAGAAGTCGCTTGAGGAAGTTATTCTCAAACTGCACTCCCTCGGTCTTGATCTGAAGAAAGAGGAAGAGTGACGCGCGGACGCGCAACACATCTAAACGCAAAGGAGGACATGTAACATGCCCGGTACCAGAAAACTCGGCAGACCGACCGCTCACAGAAATGCGATGCTTCGCGGTCTTGTCACTTATCTGATAGAAAACGGCTCCATCGAGACGACTCTCACCCGTGCGAAGGAAGTTCGTGCGATCGCAGAGAAGATGGTCACGCTTGGCAAGACGAACACGCTTGCAAGCCGCCGTGCCGCCCTTGCTTACATCACGAAGGAGGACGCTGTATCCAAGCTGTTCAGCGTTATCGCTCCGAAGTATGCAGCAGTAAACGGCGGTTACACCCAGATCTATAAGCTTGGTCCCCGTCGCGGCGACGGCGCTGAGATGGCACTTATCAAGTTCGTGGATCTCGAAGAAGCAAAGGCAGACGAGGCAGCAAAATAAGCTGAACGCCCGCTGAAATGCAAACAACAAAGGCACTTCCCAAATCGGGAGGTGCCTTTTTGCGTAGGGGAGGACAGGGAGGACGACGGGGAGAAACTTTTTGCAAAAAGCTCCCCCGCACTTGTCGTCCCCCGTCGTATGTTTATTTCATTGCCTTTTCCACAAGTTTTGCGAACTCGCGGCGGTATTCGTCATACGCGCACAGGTAGGACAGTCCGTGTCCGGCACCCTCCGCGCGGATAAATGTCACATCAATTTTTTCGCGCACCGTTTCATAGATGCGCTCGCCCATCTCAAACGGAACGAAGTTATCACCGGTGCCGTGGGCGATCAGTACGGGTACTTTTGCCTTGAGGAGTGAATCCTGCGCTGTCACGTCGGAAAAGCCGAATCCGTTTTTTAGACGGCAGTACAGGCTTGCCAGCGGGATAAACGGCCACGCCGGCAGATGAAACCATTTGCCGATAATACCGCGGAACATATCGTCCATGGAGGTGAATCCGCAATCAGCGACGATGCCGCGCACGTTGTCGGGCAGATCGAGGGCAGACGCCATCATCACTGTAGTTGCGCCCATCGAAATGCCGTCCAGAATCACGGGCGTGTCGGGAAACCGCTCTTTCAGATAGCGTGCCCAAGCGAGGACGTCATAGCGCTCCATCACACCGAAGGCGATCGTGTTGCCCTCGCTGGATAGATGCGCGCGGTGCTCGATCAGCAGGCAGCCTAGCCCCATTTTGAGCATATCGCGTGCGCCGCAGGAGAAATCGTTCATCGGATCCGAGCGGTAGCCGTGCACCATCAGAACGATGCCGCGTGTCTCCCCCTCTTCGGGCGGAATGTAGCGTGCGGCAAGCGTCAGCCCGTCATGGGAACGGATCGTCAGACGTTCGGCGGTACTGCCGCGTGCAAACAGACGCTGATCCGCCTCGTAGATCTGATCTTTCCAGCCATACGGATCATACGGCGTTCCGTCTCTGCCCGTGCGGACGGTTGGCGGAGTTGACCAGATGTCGCGCTTTTTATCCGGCGATACGTACAGACCGAACCGGTAAAGAAAGACCGTGATGATGATTACGGCGGCGAGCAGAGCGACAAGCACACCGAGGAGAATCCAAACGAGTGTCACGGCAGGGTGACCTCCCCCGATTCGAGCATGGCGCGGAAGCGTTCCTCATCAATGACGGGGACACCGAGATCAGCGGCTTTGGTCAGCTTGGATCCGGCGTTTTCACCTGCAAGGACAACGGTCGTCTTTTTCGATACGGAGCCGGACGCCTTGCCGCCGCGCAGACGGATCATCTCCTCCGCTTCATCTCTCGTGAGCGTCGGGAGCGTGCCGGTCAGCACGAACGTCATGCCCGCAAAGATCGGTTCTGCCGTTTCCGTCGGCGTGAGCGATGCCGTCTCCACGCCAAAATCGTGCAGGCGCCGAATCAGGTCGCGGTTCGCTTCCTCTGCGAAGAAATCGATTACGGATGCCGCCATGATGGCGCCGATATCGTCGATGGCGCTGAGCTGCTCCGTACTTGCGTCAAACAGCGCCTCCACGGACGGAAATCTCTGCATAATCGAGGCGGCGGCAATTTCACCGATGTGGCGGATGCCGAGTGCATAGAGAAGTCGTGCCGCACCAGCTTTTTTTGAAGACTCGATGGCAGCGATGAGATTTTCTGCAGATTTCTCGCCAAGACGGGGCAGGGCAGCGATCTGCTCAGCCGTCAGCGTGTAGAGATCGGCTGCGTCGCGGATCAGTCCCTCACTCAAAAGCAGGGAGACAATGCGCGGACCCATGCCGTCGATATTCATGGCGCCTTTCGATGCGAAATGGATCAGCCGTCTTTCCAGCTGGGCAGGGCAGGAGGGGCAAACACAGCGAAGCGCGCCCCATGCAACGTCTGCAGAGAATTCCTCATCCGTTTCATCCAGCCCGTCAAAGATCAGCGTACTGCCGCAGGACGGGCACAGCGTCGGCACGGTCACAGGCATCTCTGTACCGTCGCGTTTGGTGGATACACTGCCAACGATTTCGGGGATAATGTCGCCTGCCTTCTGTACGATGACGGTGTCACCGATCTTCAGATCGCGTTCTTTGATGATATCAAGGTTATGGAGCGTTGCACGGGATACGGTCGTCCCCGCGAGCTTTACGGGAGATAGCTCCGCGTTCGGCGTCAGAACACCGGTACGTCCGATCTGGAACGTAATGCCGAGGAGTTTCGTTTCCTTTTGCTCGGGCGGATATTTGTATGCAACAGCCCACTTCGGCGTGCTCGATCCTTCGCCGAGAATCTCACGCTGGGCGAGTGCGTCGATTTTTACAACCGCGCCGTCGATGTCGTAGGGCAGGGAATCCCGTGCCTCGCCAAGGTTCTCAATCGCGCGGACGATTTCTTCCGCATCTCCGGTGACGGCGAGCAGATCGACCGTCGGAAATCCGAGCGCGTGCATGCGCGTGATCGTTTCGCTGTGATGGGTGCAGGCGTGTCCGTCCGCATACAGCGATCCGTTTTGCTGATTGAACACGAAGATGGACAGTCCGCGGCTTGCCGTAACAGAGGCGTCAAGCTGACGGAGCGATCCCGAAGCGGCGTTGCGCGGATTTGCCCATGCTTTGCCGCCCTCCGCTTCGCTTTGTCGGCAGAGCGTCTCAAAGCTTGCGCGCGGCATATACACCTCTCCCCGTACGGTCAGAGAGGCGATCTCCTTTTCGATCCGCGGCGGGATGGCGCGGATCGTGGCGAGGTTTTCCGTTACGTTTTCACCCACGAGACCGTCACCGCGCGTCGCGCCGAGGACGAAGCGTCCGTTCTCGTACGTCAGCGCGACGGAAAGCCCGTCGATTTTCGGCTCTACGGTGAAAAGGATTTCCTCCTCCGCCACGCCGTTTTCGGTAAGCGTTGCCTTGGCGGATTCCACAAACGCGCGCAGACTGTCGAAATCGAACACGTCCGTCAGGCTGCCCATGCGTACGGTGTGCGGTACCTTCGCAAATTTTTCGGATGCCGTGCCGCCGACGCGGTGTGTGGGAGAGTCGGGCGTGTCGAGATGCGGATACTGCGCCTCCAGCGCCTTGAGTTCCTCAAACAGCGCGTCAAACGCGTAGTCCGAGATCTCCGGTGTCTCGTTTTCATAGTATAGCGCGCGGTGGCGGTTGATCTCCGCACGCAGGTGCTCGATGCGGGCGATGATGCTTTGTTCATCGAAGGACATAATATGCCTCCCTTTTATAGATTCGTTTCAAGGGAAAAACACCGCCGTGCTCCGTGGAGGCGGCGGTGCAGAAGTCATTTCAGATACGTCCAGCGCAGACCGTACGTGGTGTAGATAATTGTTTGCGAGCGGACGAACAGGGCGTTCTCGGGATACACGTTGCCGCTGCCCGTCAGAGCCATGGAGGTCTGATATTTGCCGCGGATTACGGCGATGTGGACGTGGGAGCCGGTAGCACCGCCCGCGACGCCTGCGTGGTAAAAATACTCACCCTGCGCCACAGTCTGTCCGATGTAGAGATCGCTGACGTTATTGTCGTGCATAAACACAACGGTCATATAATCGATGGTGCCGTCGGCATAAACGACAGGCTCCTTGCTTTCCAGCCAGACGGTGTTATAGCGGTTGTAGCCGCGGTCGACGCGGACGATTTCGCCTGTGAACGGGGCGAAGACCGCACCCGAGCGCGTCGTGATATCCAGCGCGTTCTGCTTCTGGTGAGAGAAGTTGTCGTAGTAACCCTGCGTGATCATCATATCCTCCGCAGGATAGATGGCGAATTCATAGCCCTGCTCGTTGACGACCTCGTCGAATTCGAAAGACCAGAGCTGCTCATAGCCCTCCTCACCGAGCGGGCGGAGCGTGATCGCGTTGCCGTCCTTGCCGGTCTCATTGGAGAGTGCGAGCGTCGGATCCTTTGCGGAAAGGAGATACCATCCGCGATCGGCAGTGCCCGCATACTGCAGAATGAACTCGGCAGCGTACGGGGAGCTTGCGCTGAACAAAGCCGCGCTCTGCAGATAATTGAAGCCGAGCAGGCGGTTGTAGCCGCCCTTGGACGCCGAGGAGAACAGGCGGTATGTGCCGTTTTCCGTCTGCTCGACGCGGAATTTCTGGGAAATATCGTCGGTGCGGGCCCACGTCGTGACTTTTACGCCTTCGTAATCCTGATTGGCACCGTCAACGAATACGTTGAGGCAGCGCTTTTCACCGGAGACGGTAATTGTGTATTTTCCGTCCGGCAGGGATTTGATCGTGGAGTAGCCCTGCGATTTGATGTAGGCATCCACTTCCTTGTTGTCCTCATTCCAAAGAAGGAACTGAACGTCACGGTAGTTGAGAAGCCCCTTCTGCACGAGGGAGAAGGACAGCGTCTGCTCGGAGTCCTTGCACGTAGTATCCAGCGTGCGGTACAGCATCAGGGTTGCCTGACCGCGTGTGACCTCTTTTTCGTTTTCGGAGCAAATACCGATTTGCTTGCCGATCCTAACGGTATCCTCCAGGGAAAAACCGGAGCCGTAGCCAAGCGCGTTCAGCATATATTTCATGAACACGGGCGTGGATACGCTGTCGTCGGGGAAGAAAAGTTTACTATCCTCGGATACGATGCCGCGGTGAACAAAATAGCCGACGTACGGGCTTCCCCAATCGGGGATATCGATGAATTTGTGCGGATAATTGTTCTGCAGAACGTCGGATTCCTCACCGAGCAGGCGGATGACCATGATGATGCATTCAAGGTTGGTGAGAGGACGCTCCAGCGCGAAGTTGATGACACCGTCCACGGTGCCGACGCCGCTCATAAGACCGAGGTAGTAGAGGCGCTCAGCGGCCTGTTCTTCTGTGATTTGGGGGTTGACTTTCAGTACGGAGTCAACGGATGTACTGTCGGCGGCAGTATCGGTCGGCAGGACATCTGCGGCAGTGACCGGCTGCATAAGCAGAAACAGGGAAAGCAGTATGCAGACGGCAGAGTGCAGTTTTCGCATAGGAAAGTACGCTCCTGAAATGTAAATAGACGGGTACGGTTACCCGAGTGTAAATGCGGAAAAGAATCCACATTCCACTCTATTATACTACATTTGAAAGAAAAAATCAACTCTTTTTTGCAGTATCCCCATTTTGCGGGGGATGATGCAGAAAACAGAAAAAAGACTGCCGTTTCGGGCAGCCTTTCTGTTTCTTATTCCTTTACGGTACGGATTGTTTTGATGACCTGACTTACGAGCGGTCTGTCGTCGGAGTTCGTCTTCGTCGTTGCGATCGCATCCACGACCTCCATACCCTCGATTACGCGTCCGAATGCGGCATACTGACCGTCCAGATACGTCGAATCCGCGTGTACGATAAAGAACTGCGAGCTTGCGCTGTCATAACTGCGGGAGCGCGCCATGGAGATGACACCGCGCACGTGCGAGATATTGTTCTGCACGCCGTTCACGAGGAATTCTCCCTTGATATTCTTGCCGGAGCCGCCCATACCCGTGCCGGTCGGATCGCCGCCCTGGATCATGAAGTTTTCGATGACGCGGTGGAAGATGTGCCCGTCATAGAAGCCTGCATCGGCAAGCGAGGTGAAGTTCTCTACCGTGATCGGTGCAACGGCAGGATACAGCTCGAGGCGGATGACGCCGCCGTTTTCCATAGTGATTTCAACCATAACAGGTTCCCCGTTATCTCCGCTGTCGCCGCCTGAGCAGCCTGCCGTGCAAGTGATGATCAGGACAAGGGACAGAAGAAGGGTAATAATTCTCTTCATGCGGAAATAAACATCCTTTCTTGAATTTCAGCGATTTTGCGCTGTTACCATTATACCCCATCCGGCGCCGTATGTCAAATGATTTTTGAAATTCGGTACGGTTCGTTTGAAAAAGCGCCGCTTTGCATATACTGGATACAGAACACGAGGGGAGGGCATCGGATGAAAACGGAAACATGGGTGAGGCTTGCGGCGATCGGGATCTGCACCGCGTTTGCGGCGGCGGCGGTGTACGTCGTGATCCGATCTTTTCTGGGGATTCTTCTGCCGTTTGCACTTGCGGCACTTGTGGCGTCGCTTTTGCGTCCTGCCGCATCCTTTCTCCACCGCCGCTTCCGATTGCCGGAGAAGATCGGCGGTACGGTGCTCATCCTCGGTGCGGTCACCGTCCTTTCGTGGGGGATCGTTGCCCTTGGACGGTGGCTGTACGAATCGGCAAGAGAACTGATCGCCGCACTTCCCGCGATGCTGAATGACGCGGACAATCCGCTCAGACGGTTTACGGATCTCATCGAAAAAATCGGCGGCACGAAGGAGAACGCAGGCGATCTTGAAGCACTGTACGGGATGCTCTCCGGCATGGTGGAGGAAGCGATCAGTGCCGCCAGCGCCGCGCTCACCTCGGGCGCTACGGCTGTCATTATGCGCCTGCCGCACGTGATCTTATCCGTTGTGGTCGGTGTGATTGCGCTGTTCTATCTGTTTTTTGACCGGAGCGCGATCCGTCGGCAGCTTCGCTTTTTTCTCAGCGAGCAGACGCTTGCAAAGCTCGGCGGATTCTTCTCGCGGATGCGTGCGGCGATCGGCGGCTATGCGCGGGCGTATCTCGTACTGCTCTTTCTTACCTATGCGGAGCTGCTCGCCGGATTTCTCCTTTTGGACGTCGATCGCCCGGCCGTTATCGCCGCGATCGTTGCCGTCGTCGATTTTCTGCCCGTGTTCGGCGTCGGGACCGTGCTCCTGCCGTGGAGTATTTTTGCCTTCCTTGGCGGGGATATGTTCCGCGGCGTGGGACTTTTGATCCTGTTCGGCGTGATGTATATCGTGCGCCAGTTTGTTGAGCCGCGTCTGCTCGGCAGTACGATCGGGATCCATCCCCTCTTTACGCTGTTTGCGTTTTTTGCAGGACTCTCCCTGTTCGGCGTGTGGGGATTGATCATTGCGCCGATTCTGCTCTACGGTGCGAAGGCGGTCTTTGCCGGACTGACAGAGGCGCGGCCGGAGTAGCGGACGGCAAAAATTTTCGGGCGATTTGCAAATCGTTTATACCTAAGTCAAAAAATACGTGTATACTGTATATACAAACATGAAGGGGGCGATATGTATGCAAAAAACGGAAATGCCGACGATGGAAGAGATGGAGCTTACCGTATCGGGGCGTCCGGCGCCGCTGTCGGATGTGATGAAGGAATTCCGCACGCAGATGCACCTGTACGCGGCAGGAATCCGCACCGTCGTCATGAAGCTCGAGACGATGGATGAGGAATTCCACGCCAAATACGACTACAATCCTATCCACCATATCGAATCCCGCCTGAAGGAGCCGCGGTCCATTTTCGATAAGATGAACCGGCTCGGCATCGCCGCTACGATTGAGGAGATGAAAAAATCCCTCACCGATATCGCAGGCGTGCGCGTCATCTGCAATTACATAAGCGATACGGAAAAGGTCGCGGAGCTGCTTCTCAAGCAGGATGACGTTGAGCTGATCCGCAAATCGAACTACATCACCCATCCGAAGGAAAGCGGATACCGATCTCTGCATCTCGTTGTAAGCGTGCCGGTATACCTGTCCGAGCGGACGGAGCGAGTGCCCGTCGAGGTGCAGATCCGCACGATCGCCATGGACTGCTGGGCGAGTCTGGAACATCATCTCCGCTACAAGGCGGCGGGAGACGTGCCGGAGGATCTCAGATACCGGCTGAAGATCTGCGCGATGGCGATTTCTGAGGTCGATACGGAGATGCAGGAGATCAAACGTGCCATGGATCGCCTGCCGCGCTGATATACTCCTCGAGGGACTTTTCATACGATTCGGGACGGTGCGCGTCGATGGATGTGTACCGTCCTTTTTCGCCGATCTCCAGCATTGTGCCGACGTGCGTGTAGCCGAGTGCGGCAGGCGGCAGATGCGTCACGGCATCGTCCAGATTGCGCACGACAGTGAACGTCTGCCAGCGTTCTTTTGGCCAGAGCGTGCCGGGCAGCCGCCACAGTACACGCGGCGCGCCGAATCCGAATCCGCGCAGATGTTCCCGATACGGCTTGTGGGTGAACCATATGTACTCGTGGCAGAGCATGGCAAGTGCGCCGCCGTGGCTGTATCCCGATACGGTGACGTGTGTTTCGTGCGTTTTCGCGATTGCTTCGGCGATATACGGCTCAGCGCTTTTCCAGACGCGGAGAAAGCCGCGGTGGCACATCCATCGGTGCGGCATATCGCGGTAGGGAAGCGCGGGGAAATCGAGATTGTTTTCCCAGTCGGTGCTGCCGCTGCTCGCTTCGAACAGGATGTAGAGCGTGCCGTTTTCTCGGTGGAAAGCGAAGCTGGCATCGTTTTCAGCCCGTACGTACCGTGCGTGCAGCGTCAGTGAGAAGAGCTCGGCGAGATTCATAACCTTTCCTCCTTCGTTTTTCAGAGAATGGATTTCTGTACGAAATAATTGCGCGCCGGGATCGGATTCTGTCTTGACATCCGAGGAAGTTTGTGCTATTATATAATAGTATTGTGAGTAGTATGCGCGGGCGCGCAGTCACAAATCTTACATAACGGAGTGTAAACCATGGAAACAAAGAGAAATCTCAAATACTTCACCGCGAAAGGACTGTCGCCTCTTACGATTGCCGGTTGGATTGTGATCGCGATCGGCGTGATACTGTTTGCTTTGCCCGGCGTGAAAATGTACGGAGTTATCGGCATTATTGTAGGTATCGGTGCGCTGATCTTTTCCGGCAGCGGCAAGGCAAGCGGTGACGATATCGAATATCAGGCCGGCGAAAAGATTAAGGATATGATCGAGTACGGTATGAAGCGCTTCGAGCTGTTCGAGAAGCACCTCAAGTACCTCCAGCCGCTGACGCTTCGCGGATACGAGTTCAACGATCAGGTCTACTACAAGAAGGGTTCCGACGGAAAGAACCGTACGAGCGTGTATTCTGCCGCTGTTCTGTTCTTCACGGGTGAGCGTATCAACATTCACCACAAGCATTTCTCTTTCGTTGATGAGACGGTCGACGAGGAGCTCGGCGGATCGTACAAGTATATCGACCTCGACCATGCGGAGGTGCAGTCCTTCCCGTTCGAGCGTCAGATCGGCAACCGCCTCTACAAGTTTACCGACTATCATTTCGTGCTGTTCGGCAAAGACGGCAAGGAAGTGTTCAACATTTCCGTTGAATACGGCGCAGATATCGACAAGGCTTGCTCCGATATCAACCGTATCATCGACATCCGTACCAAGGCATACTACGAGAAGCTCGCGCGCGTTGAGGCAGACCGCAAGGCAAGACTTGAGGAAGCCGCAGCGGCTGAGGCTGCCGCTGCTGAAACAGCAAACGCATAATGATTCAGGAGATGTGCGAAAGCACGTCTCCTTTTTTTGCGTCGATTTAAGACAATTGTCGAGAATGAAACCCTTTCCCCGTGCAGTATATGCGGGGAGGGGGATTTGTATGAGAGTACGGTGCGCGGTCTGCGTGTGATTTGGCAGTCGCCGAAAATCCACCGACTATCCCGTGAAAGCGATCCAACAGGAAAAGGCAGAGACGACAGTCTCTGCCTTTTGTGTTATTTGGCGGTTTCGGAGAGCTTTCGGACAATATCCCGGAAGCGATCGGTGCTTCGGATGCTGTCATACCGCTTGTGCTTCAAATGCTCCAGCATATAAAAGCTCTGCGTGTGCTCCGTTAGCTCGTGAAAATCCTTGCTGATTTCGGGATAGACAAGCTGATCGACCAAGAGCGAGGTGTAGTGTTTGCCGCGATCCTCAAAATACGCTTTGTCGTATGCGAGGGTATGCGTGCACATTTTTTCAAGGGAGGCAAGGGCGTCCTCCTCTCTGCCGAGCGAGATTTCGTACGTGGAGATGAGCCAGTGGTTCTGTGAAAGCCGGCAGTGATGAAACAGCAGATCTTCTCCGTATATCATACGGTACAGCGCGCCGGATGTCTTCAGAATCTCAATCTTTCTCTCCCATGTGGAGCGATCGTTCGGGAGATCCTCATGCAGTGCCAGCCGCTCAATCGCCGTGCCCAGACTATCTGTCAGCTTGTCGATTTCATCCTGAATGTACCACTGCGTGTTTCCGTCACCGATACCGCTGGACAGCGCAAGTTCCCGGCGGTATTTCATCGGCGTGAGAAGGTTTGCCGCCTCACGTGCTTTCTCTGCGCGGTTCGTTTTGCTGTAAATCGCAATCAACGTTGTGATCACATCATAGCGGATGCTCTCGTCACTGCAATCGCCGATCACCGAACGGCAGAGTGTCTCCGCCTCCGTAAGGAGTGCATCGTCTTTCGTTTCCTCCCACAAGATGTAGAGAGACGTGGCGAGATCCGCTTTGATTTCCGCATCATTGGGAAAGCGTGCATGGGCATTTCTGGAAAAGGATACTTGCTTCTCCGCGGTGCCGACTTCCGAAAGGCGTGCCATCTCTTTTTTGATATTTGAAAGTTCTTCTTCTCTCTCGGACAGCTTATACCCGAGCAGCTCATCCGTGCTGACGGAAAAGAAATCGGCAAGGGCGGGTAGCAGCTCGATGTCAGGGTATCCGCTTTCCGATTCCCAACGGGAGATCGCCTGCGGTGTCACGCCAAGGGCTGTGGCAAGTGTTTCCTGCGTAATACTGTTTTCTAAACGCAATTTTTTGATAATCGCGCCGATTTTGATAATCATACCGTACCTCCAAAATGGAATTTTGTAAGCTTACTGTTTTATTATATCATAATCGGCGGGCGAATCAATGATCAATTCGTTGTTGCGGATGTAAAGGGACGGTTTATAGATCCGGCTCTTTCGCTCTACCATTGGTGGAATGATTAGAAATCTGTCGAATCAGTCTTGACAGAAAGTGATTCGACGTGTATCATATAAGTGTGATCACGAGAAAGAATGCCATGGCGGAAAGGAAACAGAGATGACCTATTTGGAAATCGATCAAGCGATTGTGGATATCACGCGGCAGATGTGTGCCGAGTGCAAAGTTAGACTGGATGCGATCCCGAAGGAGAACGGTACGGAGCGAAAAGCGGTTCAACTGGAATACGGGATGTACACGTTCTGCGGAAATGCGGGTGTGCTGTTTAATACCGTTGGCAAGCGAGAAGACGGTCTCCGGAGGAGACAGACTTTTTTGAAAAGGTATCTGTCCCGCTGTCCGGAGCTGCAAGGTTTGTACGAATCTCTTGGAGATGACGAAAAAATGCGCTTCCTTGCCGCATGGCAGGCGGAATTGTTCATCCGCGATCAGTGGCTGGATGCACAAACGGCAGATCTTGCCGCCGCCGAGACGGCAGGAGATGCAAAAAGCGTATTTGAACTGAAAATCAAAATCGGTGCGGTGCGGAATATGTTCGCCGCATGGGAAGCGTGGCGTGCGGAAAACGGTGTGTATCCGCATCTGTTTGAGGAGGGAAGTATATGAGCGGTTCGGGATTTTATACGATTGCCATTCGCGCAATAAACGCGGAAACCGCACGGCTTGACGCCTTCTGTGAGGCGCTGGATAAGAATCCGACGGAGAAGAAACAGCAGATCGTCGAGTACAAACGTGCAAAGTACAGATATGCCGGTGTGACGAATGTTTGGTGTGCGGTTTATAACGCATACAGAACGAGAGCGCGGAATGCCGCTACCCATTATCTGCCCAAGTGGGTGGATGCGGTATTTGTGCGTAATTCCGCGTACGTATCTTTGTATGAAAACGCGGCTGATGACGAAAAGCCGGACTATGCGCTGTACTACGGTGCGTCAGCTCTTGCAGAGGAGAAGATCGCGGATCTTTCGGCAAAAATTCCCCTTGCTACCGACTGGGAGAGGGTCGAGCTTGAAGAACGGCTCGGCGGACTTCGCTTTGCCAAGTCATGCATGGACGAGGCGTGGGAGCAGCGGAAGGATGTGATCGGATGAAAGAAAAACTGGCTTTGCTCAAGCTTCTTGCCGATGAAACGCGGCTGGAAATTCTGAACATCCTGCTCAAGGAAGATTCCTACGTCGAAAAGCTGGCGTGCGAGCTATCCCTGACACCGGCGACGGTTTGTTACCATCTCAAAAAGATGGAGTCGGCGGGCGTAGTCAACTGCTCGCGATCGCAGTTCTATATGATCTATTCTGTAAATCGGGCGATTTTTGATAAGCCGCTGTACGAGCTGATCAAAAAGGACGATGCCGTCGTGGATACGGAGGAGAAATACAAAAAAGAAGTGCTTTCGCACTTCTTCAGATACGGGAAACTCACGCATTTGCCCACGCAGAGAAGGAAACGGGAGATCGTGCTTTGTGAAATTGCGGGGCGGTTTGAGCCGGGACGGCGGTACACGGAAAAAGAGGTCAATGAAATCATTCACGCGATCCATGACGATCACTGCACCGTCCGCCGGGAAATGATCGCCTGCGGACTGATGGCGCGTGAAAGAGAGATGTACTGGATACTGCAAAAATGAATCGGATTACAATTTCGGAAAAGATACGGCACTACCGCCGTGAGCGCGGTCTGACGCAGAAGGAGTTCGGGGAGATTATCGGTGTCTCGCCGCAGGCAATTTCCAAATGGGAGCGGTGCGAGTGTTATCCGGATATCACCTTTCTGCCGGAGATTGCGAAACTACTGTCTTGTGATATAAACGATTTTTTTGGATGAAATCGGATTGTATATTGGCGCGAGAGCCAAGGAGATGAGAGTGGGTGAATTTGCCGAAGGCAAAGAGGGAGGGAGAAGAAACTACGGCGTGTGAGTTGGTTCTTCTCCCTCCTTTATTCATTTTTACCCCTCAAACTGCGATACCACCATCGAGAATCGGCTTTCCCACGCCTCCTCGAGAAGGGTATCGTAATCGAGCTTTTCCTCCTGCGCGATCACCTTTTCAAGCACGGGCTGCGTCTTCGGATGGCGCGGCGTGAATACGGTGCAGCAGTCCTCGTACGGCAGAATTGACGTCTCAAATGTGCCGATGTGCCGCGCCGTGCGCACGATCTCCTCTTTGTCCATGCCGATGCACGGGCGGAAGATCAGCCGGTCAGCCGCCGCTTCCGTTACGGTGAGTGCCGCCATTGTCTGGCTTGCGACCTGTCCGAGGCTCTCTCCCGTGATCAGTGCGGACGCACCGCACCGCTCCGCCATGCGGCAGGAAAGGCGCATCATAAAGCGGCGGAGCAGGAGCGTGAAGTAATCCTCCTCGCAGTTGTCGCGGATCGCTTCCTGAATCTTCGTCAGCGAGATGACGTGCATACGGATCGGACCGCAGTATTCCGTCATGATCCGTGCAAGGGAGGCGACCTTCTCGCGCGCACGGTCACTTGTGTAAGGGATGCTTTCAAAATAGAGCGCGTCCAGCGCAAGACCGCGGCGCGCCATCATGTAGCCTGCCACCGGGCTGTCGATGCCGCCCGAGAGAAGCAGAAGTCCCCGTCCGCTTGAACCGAGCGGGACACCGCCTGCACCGCGATCCTGTCCGGCATGGATGTACGCCGCCGTGTCGCGGATCTCCACGCGGACGGTTACGTCCGGATGATCCAGATCTACCTTCAGATCGGGACGCATCGAGAGGATGACACCGCCGATCTCCGCGCCGATCTCGGGGGATTTCAGCGGGAATTTTTTATCGGAGCGCTTTGCCTCCGCGCGGAATCGCTTTGCGCCCGCAAGATACGGCGGCAGATATTCGCGTGCGACGCGGCAGATGTCCTCCATGGATTTTTCCGCGACGGCGGCACGGGATACGCCCACGAAGCCGAACACGTGCTTTGCCTGCTCGAACATCTCGTCCATGTCCTCAAAATCGGACAGCGGCGTGATGTACAGGGTGCTCTGAGCGGCGCGCACGTCAAATTTTCCGATGTGAGAAGCACGGCGGCGTACCTCGCGCAGCAGAATGCTCTCAAAGCGGGAGCGGTTTGCCCCCTTCAGAATGATTTCACCGTATTTGCAGAGAATGATTTCTTTCATATTCGTTATCCTTTATCTGAATGATCTGTTTGCAGAACGAGTGCGAATCCGCCGTCACGGTCAGGCAGAATCGCGCGGTAGGCGGGCAGGGCGGCGAGTTTTTTGCGCAGATACGTCACATATACGCGTACCGAATCGGAACCGTGGCGGGAGAACGCTTCCTCCAGCCGGGAGCGCTTTGCCGCGTGCGGATACGCTTCCGTCAGCGCCGTGAGGATTTTCTCCTCGCAGGGAGTGAGCGCAACGCGCGTACTTCCGCTGACGGCGAAACCGCCCTCCACACGGATTCTCTCCGGGTGTGCGGTCGGAACATCCGTCGGGGAGTTTGTGCGTGCATGATCGGAGCACAGCGCGGAAACGGCACGTCGGAACTGTGCAAAGGACAGCGGCAGGGACAGCGTGAGCGATGGTGTCGGTGTCCATTCCGGCATCGCGCCGCTTTTTGTGAAAAGAATCACGGCGGCGCCCGATTCGGCGTGTGCCTCTTTGGCGGCGGCGATGGCATCTGTATCCTCTCCGTCGCAGATGATCAGCCGTGCGGGGACACCCTCGCAGGCTTGTCCGCTGACGCCGCAGAGGATCGCCGCGGTCTGTGCCCATTTCGCCCGTTCGGGGAAGAGAAGTACCTCGCCCTCCGAAAAAGCGGCGGCGCATGAAAAAAGATTTGTCGTCATCCGTCATACCTGTCCTGTCCGAATCCATATGTATATGATACCAAGTTCCCGCCGTTTTGTCAATCGGATGACAGGATTTTTGACGGGTGAGGGAGGATTTATGCCGATTTTTCTTTTGCTTGCGGTCACTGCGCTGATTTTTCTGAACGGAGCGACCGATGCTTCCAATGCGATCGCCGCCGCGGTGTCCTCGGGTGCGCTGAGTATGCGCCATGCTGCGATTCTGTCGGCGATTGGCAACGCGCTCGGCGGCGTTTGCGCCGCTCTCTTTTTCGGCAGGATCGGGGAATCGGTTGAGTCGGCGGCGGATTTCGGCTCTTTTGGCGCGGTAGGTGTGCTTGCCTCTCTGCTCGCCACGGTGACATTTACGGCGATCGCATGGCGGATGCGCCTGCCGACGAGTGAGAGCCACGCACTTTTAGCCGCTGCCGCAGGAGTGCGCGCCGTTCTCGACGGGGACGGGATTCTCACTGCGATTGCGCCGTCGCTTCTCTGGATGACGCTGTGCACGGTCGGCGGATTCGGTGCGGGCGTGCTTTTTGCGCACTGTATGCCGCGCACGATGCGGACGCGTACCGTTCGCCGATGGCAGATCGTTTCTGCAGGCGCGGCATCCTTTTTCCACGGGGTACAGGATCTGCCGAAGTTTCTCGCGCTCCTCGCCGTGGCAGGCGTGTCCGATTCGCGTCCTCTGTGGATGGCGGCGGTCGGCGTGATGGCGCTCGGCACCTTGCTCGGCGGCAGACGGATGACGGAGGCGGTTGGAACGGAGCTTGCCGATCTGACACCGTGCGGTGCGCTTGCCTCCGATTTTGCTGCCGCCGGTACGCTTTTCCTCCTTAGCATGGGCGGTGTGCCTGCCTCTACCACGCACGCAAAAACGGCGGCGGTTGCCGCTGCGGCACTCCGTGTGGACGGATGCTCTCTCCATAAGCGGCAACTCGGTCGGTTCATCCTCGCGTGGATCGTTACGTTTCCCGTGTGCGCCGCATTGGGGGCCGCCTTCGCCCGTGGTGTCCTCTTTGCATTTTAGCATAATTTTGCAGGAAAGAAAAAATTATGATCGTTTGGCAATTTGTATTGACACGGCGGAAATCGTGTGCTATAATTACGTTGATGAGGCCGGTTTGACAGAATGCCGGTTTCAAAATATCGTAAAAAATGGGGATTAAATCGTTATGGGAAAAATCAGACTTGGTTTGATTGGCCTGAGCCAGCGCGGATTCGGTCTGTTGAAGGCCGTTATCGTGCCGGAGGAGAACCGCCGCGACAACGTCGAGGTCGTTATGGTCTGCGATCTGTACGAGGATCGCGCAACCGAGGCCGCCGATTATCTGGAGAAGATCGGCGAGAAGCGCCCGATCGTTACACTGAATCATCATGATGTTATCACCAGTCCCGACGTGGATGCGGTTATCATCATGACCTCGTGGGAGAGCCATATTCCGCTTGCCATCGAATCGATGGAGAACGGCAAATACACCGCGATGGAAGTCGGCGGTGCGTATTCCGTCGAGGATTGCTTCAAGCTGGTCGACGCATATGAGCGCACAGGCATCCACTGCATGATGCTAGAGAACTGCTGCTACGGCAGAAATGAGCTGATGGTTCTGAACATGGTCCGTCAGGGTCTGTTCGGTGACATCGTACACTGTGCCGGCGGCTATCTGCACGATCTTCGCTCCGAGATCGCACACGGTGTGGAGAACCGCCACTACCGTCTGCGCAACTACAAGAACCGCAACTGCGAGAACTATCCGACGCACGAACTCGGTCCGATCGCAAAGGTGCTCGATATCAACCGCGGCAACCGCATGGTATCTCTCGTTTCCGTGGCATCCTGCGCAAAGGGACTCCACGAGTATATCGACAAGACCGAAGAGGTCGACAAGAATCTTCTGAACGTCGAGTTTGCACAGGGCGATATCGTTACGACGATCATCAAGTGTGCGCACGGTCAGACGATCACGCTTACGCTGGATACCACGCTCCCGCGCTACTACTGCCGCGGCTTCACTGTCCGCGGTACGAAGGGTATGTACGAGGAGGCAAACGGTACCGTGCTTCTGGATCCCGAACACGACGAGATGAACTGGAAGGAGCACTGGGGCTGTGCTGAAAATTACCGCGAGGAGTGGGAGCACCCGATCTGGAAGAACTTTTTGAACGACGGTGTCCGCGGCGGTCACGGCGGCATGGACTGGCTCGTATTCAGCGCATTCTTTGAGTCGATCGAGCGCGGCATCGCTCCGCCGATCGATACATACGACACGGCAGCATGGATGTCGATCACGCCGCTGTCTGAGCAGTCGATTGCGATGGGCGGTGCGCCCGTCGCTATCCCGGACTTCACGAGAGGCGCATGGTGCGACCGCAAGTTTGAAGCGAGCTGGGAGTACGACGTCTGATTTTTGGATAAACACAAAACCGCTTTCCGAAAAGGAGAGCGGTTTTCCATTTTTTTGCATAAAACTCTTTACTGCTGTGCGGAAATGTGATACAATAAAGCATAGTTTTTTTTGCGAGGTGTTTTTATGATTCGTATAGGCATTATGGGTTACGGCAATCTCGGACGCGGGGTTGAACGTGCCGTTATGAAAAATCCCGATATGGAAGTGGTTGCGGTGTTCACCAGACGCGCGCCGGAAACACTGAAGATTCTCACTGAGGGTGCCGTTGTCGCGTCCGTCGCCGATGCCGAAAAGTATGTCGGCAAAATCGACGTGATGATCCTCTGCGGCGGCTCCGCTACGGATCTCCCTGTGCAGGGACCGCAGTATGCGCGCCTGTTCAATATCGTGGACAGCTTTGATACGCACGCGAAGATTCCCGAGCATTTTGCCGACTGCGATGCCGCTTCCCGTGAGGGCGGTACCGTCAGCGTGATCTCCGTCGGTTGGGATCCCGGTCTGTTTTCGCTCAACCGTCTGTACGGACGCTGCATCCTTCCCGACGGTAAGGATTACACGTTCTGGGGGCGCGGTGTCAGCCAGGGACATTCCGATGCCATCCGCCGCATCGATGGCGTGATCGATGCGCGCCAGTATACGATTCCCGTGCCGGAGGCTGTGAAGGCTGTCCGCCGCGGTGAGAATCCCGATCTGACCACGCGTGAGAAACATACGCGTGAGTGCTTTGTCGTTGCCGAAGAGGGCGCGGATCTTGCACGCATCGAACGCGAGATTGTCACTATGCCCAACTATTTCGCCGATTACGATACGACGGTGCATTTTATCACGAAAGAAGAATTGGAGCGCGATCATAAGGGGATTCCGCATGGCGGTCGTGTCATCCGCAGCGGGGAAACCTCCGACGGCGTAGGTCATGTCGTTGAGTATTCGCTCACGCTCGATTCCAATCCGGAGTTTACCTCCAGCGTGCTCGTCGCCTATGCGCGTGCTGCCGTGCGGCTTGCCAAGGAGGGCGTATCCGGTGCGAAAACCGTGCTTGATATCCCGCCGGCCTATCTGTCTGCCGAGACGGGCGAGGAATTGCGAAAGACTCTGCTTTGATTTGTTCGGGAAACGCGATCCTGCATGTAAGTGCGCAGGGGAGAGAAAACGTCGGTGTTTGCGCCGGTTTCTCTCCCTTTCTGCCGTACTGCGTGAAAAAATTACTAATTATAATGAAAAAATCTCTTGACATGGCGTGTCCGATGTGCTATAATGATTCTACCTCAGTGTGGAGGTTCTTTTTTTGCGCGTCAAAATGCAGAAAAAACGTCCGCCGAATGAGGGAGGTACGCGGCGTCAAACGCCGACATTCAACGGGACGAAAATCCCGAATTTTCAAGGAGGTGCCGATACATGAGAGTTAAAATCACTCTCGCCTGCAGCGAATGCAAGCAGCGCAATTACAACACGATGAAGAACAAGAAGAACGATCCGGATCGTCTTGAACTGAACAAGTATTGCCGCTTCTGCCGCAAGCATACTCTCCACAAGGAATCCAAATAATTTTTAAGGAGAAACGCAATGGCTGAGAACGAAAAGAAAGTTCCCGTATCCGAAGACGCGGAGACGAAGGAAGTCGCTAAAGCCGGCGCAAAGACGGCTAAAGCAAAAGAAAAGAAGCCCTCGCTCTTTTCCAGAATCGGCTCTTGGTTCCGGACGACCAAGGCTGAACTCAAAAAGATCGCATGGACACCCCGTAAGACGCTTTGGAAGAACACTGCGCTCGTCCTCGTCGCTATGGTGGTGCTCGCCGTGGTGATCGGTCTTCTTGATGTTGTTTTCCTCGCAGCGATCGATGGTCTGAGCGCCATCTTTTGACGGGTGACGGTACATGAGCGACATCAATGAGATGAACGCAGGCCCCAGATGGTATGTCGCGCATACCTACTCCGGCTACGAAAACAAGGTTAAGATGAACCTTGAAAAAATCGTCGAGAACCGTGGCATGGGTCACCTCATTTTCGACGTGCGCATTCCGGTCGAGACGATCGTCGAATCGGACGGAGGCGTTGAGCGTGAGATCGAGAATAAGATCTTCCCGTCTTACGTTCTGGTAAAAATGATCATGACAGACGAAAGCTGGCACGTCGTCCGCAATATCCGCGGTGTGACGGGCTTCGTCGGTCCGGGATCCAAGCCGGTCCCGCTGACCGATGAGGAAGCAGCCGCTATCATCTCCGAGGAGATCGTCCAGTCTGCAGCAGCCACCGTCGCCGTCGGCGATATGGTTGACATCGTAGAGGGCATCTTCATGGGATACAGCGGTAAGCTCAGCGAGATCTCTGCCGACGGCACCGAGGTCACTGTCATCGTATCTACGGTCGGCCGCGATATGCCGATCAATCTGGGCATCAAGGACGTCCGCAAGTCGGCAAACTGATGCTTTGATAGCGAAATCGCTAAATTTTGGGAACCGGTCCTCCCGTCATGCACGAAGAGCCGGAATCGTGGGAGGAAGAAAATTTTTCTGATTCTTCCGTCATAAACCACATACGGAGGTTTTTCTTATGGCAAAGAAAATTGTCGGTTATGTCAAGCTCCAGCTTCAGGCAGGTAAAGCAACTCCCGCTCCGCCGGTAGGTCCTGCACTCAGCCAGTACGGCATAGCAATCCCGAACTTCACCAAGGAATTCAATGAGCGCACCAAGAAGGACATCGGTCTGGTTATCCCGGTCGTTATCACCGTTTACGCTGACCGTTCCTTCACCTTTATCACCAAGACCCCGCCGGCAGCCGTTCTAATCAAGAAGGCTTGCGGCATCGAGACTGCATCCGCTGTTCCGAACAAGACGAAGGTCGCTAAGATCACCAAAGAGCAGGTCAAGCAGATCGCTGAGACGAAGATGCCCGACCTCAACGCCGCTTCTCTTGAGGCAGCTATGAGCATGATCGCAGGTACCGCCCGTTCTATGGGTGTAACGGTCGAGGAATAAGGAGGACGCACAGATGACTAAGGGTAAGAAATATGTCGACAGCGCGAAGCTGATCGAGAAAGCAAAATTGTATGATCCCACCGAGGCAATTGACCTCGTATGCCAGACGTCCAAGGCAAAGTTCGACGAGACCGTTGAGCTGCATGTTCGTCTTGGTGTTGACTCCCGTCATGCAGACCAGCAGGTCCGCGGCGCGGTTGTTCTCCCGAACGGTACCGGTAAGAAGGTACGCACCCTCGTTTTCGCGAAGGGTGACCACGCAAAGGCTGCCACTGAGGCAGGCGCTGACTACGTCGGTGACGTTGATCTCGTTGAGAAGATCATGAAAGAGAACTGGTTCGAGTTCGACATCGTTATCGCTACCCCCGACATGATGGGTACGATCGGTCGTCTCGGTAAGACGCTCGGTCCGAAGGGTCTCATGCCGAACCCGAAGGCAGGTACCGTCACGATGGACGTTGCCCGTGCCGTAACGGAGGCTAAGGCCGGTAAGATCGAGTACCGTCTGGACAAGACCAACATCATCCACTGCCCGATTGGTAAGGCATCCTTCGGCGCTGAGAAGCTCGCTGAGAACTTCAACGCACTGATGGGCGCGATCATCAAGGCAAAACCGGCTGCTGCAAAGGGACAGTATATCAAGAGCTGCACCATCGCTTCTACGATGGGCCCCGGTATCCACGTCAACGCAAGCAAGCTCGGCTGATTTTCCTGAAACATACCCGCTGCGATATTCGCGGCGGGTGTTTTTTGTTTACAGTATTTTTACAGCGCAACAGGTTTTCTCCCTTGACCGTATAGGTGATTTTGTTGTATAATATATGTAGTAATCTCCGGGAGGTCTGTTGTGCGCAAATTATTGAAGGCGAAAATCAGCGAATCTGTCTCCGCCGTGCTGCCGATCACGGTGATCGTCGTTGTGCTGAGTATCGCGCTCGGGTTGTCCACCCCGATCCTTACCTTGTTTTTGATCGGCGCGTGTATGCTGATTCTCGGTATGGGCTTGTTTACGCTCGGTGCCGATATGTCTATGATCGTTATCGGCGATAAAATCGGCTCCACGCTGACGAAATCCCGTTCACTTCCGCTGATTTCGTTCGTTACGCTTCTGATCGGCGTGTTCGTTACGATTGCGGAGCCGGATCTTACCGTGCTTGCGGAGCAGGTCTCGCCGGCGAATCCTTTTCTGATTACGGGAACTGTCGCACTCGGCGTCGGTATTTTTCTTGTGATCGCCGTTTTGCGTACATTTTTGCGTGTCAAGCTTTCCTACCTCCTCGTCTTTTTTTATGCGATCGTTTTTGTCCTCGCCGCATTTACCTCCAAGGATTATCTCGCGCTCGCATTTGATTCGGGCGGCGTGACGACGGGCGTTATCACCGTTCCGTTTATTCTCGCGCTGAATAAAGGTTTTTCCGCTGTCCGTGCCGATAAGGATTCCGGTGAGGACAGCTTCGGCATGGTCGCGCTTGCTTCGGTGGGCCCGATTCTCGCTGTGCTGATTCTCGGCATTTTCTCCGATACTCCGCCGGACGCATCCGTATCCGAGGCAATTTCGGATACTATGGTCAATAACTCCCGTGATTTGTTCGGGCTGTTCGGGCACGCACTTCCCGATTACGCGATCGAGGTCGCTGTGGCACTTCTGCCGATCGTCGTGCTCTTTCTCATTTTCCAGTTCGTGAAGATCCGTATGTCCGGCAGTGAGCTGATCAAGATTTTTGTCGGACTCCTCTATACATACGCAGGACTTGTCATTTTTCTCACCGGCGTTAACGTCGGCTTTTTGCCCGTCGGTAATCTCGTCGGAGAAGAGCTCGCCGTGCAGCCGTATAATTGGATCCTCATCCCCCTCGGTCTTCTGATCGGATACTTTATCGTGTCCGCCGAGCCTGCCGTGCACGTCCTCAATAATCAAGTTGAGGAGATCACGGGTGGTGTCGTCTCCCGTCACGCGATGATGGTCTGTATGTCCGTCGGCGTTGCCGTATCCGTATCGCTTGCGATGGTGCGCGTACTGACCGGTATGAGTATCTGGTGGTTGATTATTCCCGGATACCTCACTGCGCTTTTGCTCACCTTTGTGGTGCCGCCGATCTTTACCGGTATCGCGTTTGACTCCGGCGGTGTTGCTTCCGGACCAATGACGGCTACGTTTCTTCTGCCTCTGGCGATGGGAGCGTGTGACGCGCTTCCGAACGGCAATATTCTCACCGATGCGTTCGGAGTCGTTGCCATGGTTGCCATGACGCCGCTGATTGCGATCCAGATCATGGGTCTCATGTACAAGATCAAGATGGCGAAGGCAGAGCGCGTGAAGCCGGGCGCAGATTCGTGCGAGATCATCGAGCTGTCCCTTACGTGACGGCTTTCAGGAGTGTAAGATGAACAATCAAGAATATAAACTGGATCTGGTGGTCACCATCGTCGATCACGGGCAGGACAAAAAGGTTCTGGCTATGTATCGGTCGATGTCTGTGACAACGTGGATGAGTACATACGGCCGAGGTACCGCGCCGAGTGAGATGATGCAGTATCTCGGACTCGGTGAGCCGGAGAAGGACGTGCAGTTTGCGGTCGTTCCCCGTGCGATCGTGCCGGAGATTTTCGGTGAGCTGTCCAAACGGATCTCCATTGAAAAGCCGGGACACGGAATTGTGTTTACCGTGCCGCTCAGCAGTATCGCGGGCAGACGCGCGCTCAAGGAGATCTGCGAGACAGGCAATTTCCTCAAAAAAGCGAAGGAGGCACCTACCATGGAAGAGAAAAAATCCGGTGCATCGTATGAATACAGTCTGATCGTGACGATCCTGAACAGCGGATCGGCGGAAGCGGTTATGGACGCGGCAAGAAAAGCGGGCGCAGGCGGCGGCACCGTCATTCACGGACGCGGTCTGAATGCGAAAAATGCGGAGAAATTTTTCGGTTTTACGATTCAGGCAGAGAAGGATATGCTTCTGATCGTCGCGCGGACGACGGAGAAGGATGCGATCATGCGAGCCATCGCCGAGGCAGAGAATATGACGGCGGAGGGACGCGGCATCACGTTCTCGCTTCCCGTAGACAGTCTCGCAGGCATTTCCCGCATGATGAAAACGGAAGAATAATAAAAAAGCGCACCGTAAGGCGTGATGTTCTTAGCGGAGAAATCACGAAGCATTTACCTAATCCCACAGTAGGGGCGAACTGTGTTCGCCCGCGGGCGTTCGCAGAACGCCCCTACGGATAGGAAAAATTTGCTCCGCACCAAACAAATAACGACCCCGACAAATTCTGTCGGGGTCGTTTTTAATCTGTTTGACAAATAAAATTTTACAGTTCAATTGTTTTGGCATATTCCTCTAATATATCATTAAGCTCTGCTTCGTTTTCATAAAAAACATCATCGCACCGCTCCAACGTTTTCTCCGCGAGTTCATCTTCCCTTTCTTCTAATACTAGATACGCTTTATACGCTTTCCGAAGATTATCTTTATGTATTACGGGGAGAATCTTTTCTAAAATAGACATTTCGTTTTGTAAATCCGCAGTGTTTTCAACATTTGTAAAATATTGATCATGTCCTCCATTATTGATCTCACTTTGATACGTCATCAGTTGCGCATACGGGGAATCTGCTTTTTCTTCAGTCCATAATTCCCACATTTTGTTCCACTTGCGTTGTTCTTCGGTTAATTTCACTTCCTTTTTCTTGAAAAAGCTAAACAGTCCCATTTTATTGCTCCTTATAAATTTTATTTATCGTTCTGCGTTATCGCCAGTTTCGCCTTTGTAATACAAAGGCATAGGGCAAAACCCATACCCTTAAGGTAGCACGTACCAAAGGCTCCCTCCGGGAGGGAGCTGGCGCCGTAGGCGACTGAGGGAGAGCGCGTTACAATAAAGCTAATTCAAACTCCAAGTCGCGCAGGCTCCTTCCACCGCTAACGCGGTCCCCCTCCCTCCCGGAGGGAGGCTTTTCATTATCGCCATTATATCACAAATCGGCAGAGAAAACAAGTTCTCTGCCGAAATCATGTGCTTGCATATTCTCCGTTAAGGATAACAGAGAAAAAGGTGCGCTTTTTCTTATGTTGAAATGTTATATCGAATAATTTACTGCGGCATCGCGGACGGAGTAGCGTGCGATCTCCTCTTCGTTGACGGTGATCTCCCCCATCAGCGATTCAAGATACGCGAAAAAATCCGCGCTTGCTACCGTGTCGGCGTATTCGTTGAAGAAGTCTTTGTTCGTGGATTCGTTGTAAGCGTTGTCCTCGAGTTCCAGCCGCTTGATGTAGTGCGTGCCGTAATTGCTTTCCACGCGTACCCACGAGCCGATTTCGAGATCGAAAGCCGCATCCACAACCTCGCTGATGAACGGCGTATCCTCCGTGAGGTAGTATCCGTTTACGTAGAATTTGTCCTCGGAATATTTCTCGTATACGTCGGCGAACTCCTCGCCGTTTGCCAGTGCCGCATCAATCGCGTCGATCGTTGCCTGCTTTTCGGCAAGCTCCGCCTCCGTCAGCGCACGCGTCAGCGCATTGCCGGAGGAATCGTACTGCGGATAGCCCGCCTCGTTTGTCACCTGCGTGTTCGCATCGTTGACGTATATGTGACGGACACGGACGTAATTGTCGCGGTAGTACGCATCGAGGTCTTCCTCACTCAGCGCACGCGGTCCGTTTTCACCGTACAGATAATCATACAGCACGATCTTCTGATCCTCTGCAATGTAAATGTCGCGGAGAATGTCGGCGTTGATGCCGAAGTTTGCGAGCATGGCGTTGAATTCGCGTGTGTTTCCGTTGGCGTATTCATTGATAAGATCGGTGATGTAGAGGTCGATGTCCTTGAGCATGGCGTCAGGCATACTCAGTTTGTACTGATCGAACAGCTCCATGCAGATCAGGTCGCGCTTCACGTTGCCGAGCACGACGCCGTTCAGGTATTCCTCCGTTGTTACGTTGTCGTACAGGATTGAGTCCCAGAACTGATCCGTGTCGGTCATGTCCGTGTATGAGTAGAGAAATCTTCCTTTATAAGAGGAGAGCCAGTAGCGGTAGACATTCGTTGAAATTTCGTTCTCACCGTAGGAGAGGGCAGCGGTCATTTTCGCGCAGCCGGCGATCGGCAGAATGAGGAATGCTGCCAGCAGAAGGGAGAGCAGTTTCAGCGTGGTTTTCACGTTTGTACATCCTTTCGCTTTGTGATGGTGACAGTATAGCGCATCGTGCGGGATAATTCAAGCATTAGTCATGACGGATTTGCAGATATTTCGTTAACAGATCGGTGGCAAAGTCCGTCATGCGGATTTTTTTCTTCGTTCCCGGACGGCATACGAGGGCGGGCTCGCCGCCGAGCACCATACGGATCTGCGTTTGCGGGAAGGCGTTTGCGAGTGCGGTCATCGATGCCGGATCCACCGTGTCGGGGACGAGGCGGAGTGCGCCGTCGCGCTCCTCAATTTTTTTCAATCCGGTCTTTGCACCGAGCGCGCGGATCAGGGCAATCTTGCAAAGGCTGACAGCCGCAGCCGGCGGCTCACCGAAGCGGTCGCACAGCTCGTCGAGTGTGTCTTCGTAATCCTCGTATACGTCGATGCGGGCAATCTTCTTGTACATCTCCATCCGCTGCGGCGCGCCGGGGATGTAGCTTGCCGACAGATACGCGTCCTCGCGCATATCGACGGCGCATTCGGGCTTCGCTTCGGTTTGGATTCCCTGTTCCTCCAGCACGGCTTCATTCAGAAGCTTCACGTACATATCGTAACCGACGGCTTCCATGTGTCCGTGCTGCTGGGCACCGAGCAGATTCCCGGCACCGCGGATCTCAAGATCGCGCAGGGCAATTTTGAATCCTGCGCCAAACGCGGCGTATTCCTTGATGGCGGAGAGGCGCTTTTCCGCGATCTCCGTCAGCTGTTTCATCTTCGGATAGGTGAAGAACGCATACGCGCGGCGGCTTGATCGACCGACCCGTCCGCGGATCTGATGCAGCTGGGAGAGCCCGTACCGGTCTGCGTTTTCGATCACGAGCGTGTTCGCGTTCGGCACGTCAATGCCCGTCTCGATGATCGTTGTCGAGACGAGAATGTCGATCTCTCCCTTGACGAGATCAGACCAGATCTCCTCCAATTCCTCACGATCCATGCGTCCGTGCGCCACGGCGATCCGTGCGTCGGGCAGATCCTTCGAGAGGCGTCCCGCGACGTTGTACACGGCCTCGATACGGTTAATGAGGTAGAACACCTGTCCTCCTCGTCTGAGCTCACGACGGAGCGCCTCGAGAATGATGCCCTCATCGTGCTCCAGAACGTACGTCTGTACAGGCGAGCGCATGCCGGGTGCCTCTTCCAGAACGCTCATGTCCACGATGCCGCCCATCGCCATGTTGAGCGTACGTGGGATCGGTGTCGCCGTCAGCGTCAGCACATCCACGTTTTCTCCGATCTGCTTCAGCTTTTCCTTCTGCTCCACGCCGAAGCGCTGCTCCTCATCCACGATGATGAGACCAAGATTGGCAAACTGCACGTCTTTGGAGATCAGGCGGTGTGTGCCGATGATGATGTCCACGTCTCCGCGGCGGAGCTTGCGGACCGTGGCCGCCTGCTGAGACGGCGTGCGGAATCGGGAGAGCATGTCGATTTCAATCGGGAAGCCGCGCATGCGGCTCTGAAACGTCTGGAAATGCTGGAAAGCGAGGATCGTCGTCGGTACGAGCACGGCAACCTGATAGCCGCTCATCACCGCCTTGAACGCGGCGCGGAGTGCGACCTCTGTTTTGCCGTAGCCGACGTCGCCGCAGAGCAGACGGTCCATCGGATAATTTGCTTCCATGTCGCGGCGGATGTCCTCGATGGCGGTGAGCTGTCCCTCCGTTTCCTCATAGGGGAAGGCGTCCGCAAACTGGCGGCACATATCGTCATCCGGATCAAATGCGATGCCGGGCGTGCGCTTGCGCTTGGCGTAGAGCTGGATCAGCTCCTTTGCCATCTCTTTCGTTGCCGCTTTCGCCTTTGTTTTGGCGCGCGTCCAATCTGCACCGCCCATTTTGGACAGCTTCACGGAATCGGTGTCGCCGCCCGTGCCAATGTATTTCGAGACAAGATCGAGCTGATCGACGGGGAGGAACAGCTTATCCGTTCCGGCGTAGCGGATCGTGATATAATCACGCGTCGTGCCGTCCACGGTGATGTTTTCGATACCGACGTACTGTCCGACGCCGTACACGGTATGCACGACGAGATCCCCGATCTCCAGATCGGCGTAGGAGAGGATCGCCTCGGTCGCTTTCTTCTTCGTTTTCGATTTCTGCGTGCGGCGGAGTGCGCGTGCGGATCTCTGTGCGGCAGAGAAATTGAGCAGGGCGAATTTCGGCGCGAGCAGCTCATATCCTGCGGAAAATGCGCCTGTCAGAAGGGCGATCGGCTTTATTTTCCCCGTCGCGCTTTCGTAGAACGTGCTGTCTGCCGTATCCGCCATCGCGGCGGTCAGCCCGTCGTCAAACAGCGTTTTTTGCAGATTTTTCGCCTCCGGCTCATTTTCGCATACGATTGCGGTCATGTAGCCGTTTTTGACGTAGTTTGCAATATCCTCGCGGAGCAAAGCGATGTTGCCGGCGTAGGCGGGGATGTGGCTCGTTGTAAAATTGTACGAATTGGTCTTTGTACCCGTGCCGCCGAACGCCTCAAGACAGAGCAGCGGCATGATGTTTGCACATCCCGCGACCGTGTCCCAATCGCGCAGATAGACACCGCCCGTGCGGAAGGCGGGCAGCTCGCCGATTTCGGCAAGATCCGCCGCTGTCTGTGCGAGAAGTGCTTCGCAGGACTCGGCTTTTGTGCCGCACGCCTGTGTGCCGCGCACGACGATCACGCCGGAGAAATAATCGAGCAGACATGTGCTTTCGGGATAGATCAGCGGCAGATATTTATCTGCAAAATCGATCTCCATCCCACTCTCCAAATGGGCAATCTCGCCCGAGAGCGTTTCAAGCACGCGCGGGTCTTTCCCCGCGGCGGCGATTTTTTTGATGTGGCGTTTGAGAAGCGCCGCAATCAGCTCCCGCATCTCAGAGGAGAGGATCACCTCGCGCACCGGCGGGAACAGAATCCTGCCGTCCGCCGTTTCGAGAAAACGTTGTGTCTCCACATCAAACGTGCCGATGCGGTCGATCTCATCGCCGAACAGCTCAATACGGTAGGGCAGGGCGGCAGGCGGATACACGTCCACGATGCCGCCGCGGATGGCGAACTGTCCCGCGCCTTCGACCAGCTCCCCTCGTGTGTATCCCGATGCGCTCAGTCGTGCGGCAAGCTTTTCCGTATCAACGGGCGTGCCGGCATCGATGGCGATCGTACGGTCGGCGAGCATCGACTGCGGCATCGTGATCTGCAGTACCGCCTCGGGCGTTGCCGTCAGAATCACGGGATCGGCGCTGTGCGTCAGGGCAGAAAGCACGCGAAGCCTCTCATGCTCGTACTCATGGGAGGCTGTGACGTTATTGAAGTTGTAGTCCCTCGCCGGGAAGTGCATGGCGGGGATGCCCGCGTTTTGCAGCAGCGCGGCGGTCTGTGCGGCCTCCTTTTCCTCGGGCGAGAGGATCAGCACGCACTGATCGGCAAAATCCTCGCAGAGTGCGGGCAGAAAGACATCCGCCGCGCCCTCGGACAGACCGACCGCTTCCATCTGGCGGAATCGGCCCCGCTCCAAAGAGGTGCGGATGGCGGAAACCATCGTTTCATATTCGCGGTTTTGCCGCAGAACGCTTGTCAGAAGAGACGTATTCACGATTCACTCTCCGATTTCTTTACAGGCGGACGGTGTCCGTTGCACAGCCCCATCGCACCCTCGAAATCGCCGGCGAAGATCATCTCTGCCGCTTTGTCGATGAGAGGAAAGCAGGAGACGAGATTTGCGATCTCCTCTTTGGGAAGAACGCCGAGTACCCACGAAACGAGATCGTACTGGGGCGACGGCTTCTGTCCGACGCCGAGCCGGATGCGCGGATACGCCGCCGTGCCGAGATTTGCTTCGATGTTCTTTAGCCCGTTGTGCCCGCCGTGCGAGCCGTCTTTTCTGACGCGCATCCGTCCCGTGTCCTGATAAATATCGTCCACGAGGATGAGGATATTCTCCGGCGGGATCTTGTAGAAATCCGCCGCCTGACGGATTGCCTCGCCCGATGCGTTCATGAACGTCTGCGGCTTCATGAGAAGAACGCGGTGCGTGCCGAGCCGTGCATCCGCGCAAAGTGCGTTGAATTTCGCCCGTGTGCACGAGACGCCGAGCTTATCCCCGAGGTAATCCAAAGCGAGGAAGCCTGCATTGTGACGCGTGCGCTCGTACTCCCGACCGGGATTGCCAAGCCCTGCGATGATGTGCGTCGGCGCACTGTCGGGGGAATCCTTTTTCGTTTCGATTTTTTTGAACAGTTCAAAAATGTCAGCCATAATCCTGCCTCATATGATCCGATGACGCACAAAAAGGCAGCTCGCCACGTAACGCGCGCTGCATCGGATTTCGTATTCTTTCCTATATTGTATCGCAAATTTGCCCGAATTGCAACCGTCATTTCCGAAAAAATCTTCCGCTGTATGAAGTTTTTTCCTCCCGTTTGCGGAAAAATGTAAACAGACGGTGAAAAAACGGATAAATCTTTCTGCCATCCCTTGTAAAATGCGAGAAAACCTACTATAATAGAATAAATAACGCAATCATGTAAGGAGGGATTCAGAGATGAAACGGCTGTTTCGCAAAAAGAATATGAATACGCCAAAAGCGGATCCGTTTTCTTTCACACAGGAGACGGAGCTGAATTACGACAGAGACCCGTTCCTCCATTCCCTCAAGGAGCAGACGAAGGAGAGCATTCCGCTTTCCCGTGAGCCGGAGAAGGAGCCGCGCGGGGCAAAGCTCGCAGGCGTTATGCGGACGGTGCTGCTCGTGATCTGTATCGCAGTGTGTGCAGGCAGCTGCCTGTATCTGATCGACAATTTCCGTCAGAAGGCCGAGGCGGAGGCGCTGTACGGCGAAGCTGCCGCGGAGTTTGATGCCGCCGGACTGGACTTCGGATTCTCGGCGGCTCCGGAGAAGGACAGCACACAGCTTTCCAAGGATTCCGTGCAGCAGTCTCTCACGTCGCTTTCGGTTTCCATTGAAAAGCAGGAGAACGCCGATGCATCCGAGGATGCGGAGTCGGGTGCGTATAATGAGGAACTTCAGAAGCTCCGTGCTCTGCTCGGCAGTTACAAGGAGCGCAACGAGGATGTCTGCGGATACATCAGTATTCCGGGCGTGAATATCGCGTACGTCGTCGTGCAGGGTGAGGATAACGATTTCTACCTCAACCACAACTACAAGGGCGAGCCGCTTGTTGTCGGCTCGATCTATATGGATTATCGGAACAGTGAAACGTTGTCTGAGAACTACAACACCGTTCTCTACGGACACAATATCGAAACGCCGGGCATCATGTTCCACGGCGTGACCGATTTCTTCAACAAGAATATCTTCGATAACGAGTATATCTATCTCTATACCATGGACGGCGTGTACGTCTATAAGGCGTTTGCCATCTATGATACGAGACCGAATTCGGGCTATATCCGCACGGAATTTGAGACGGCGGAGGAGTTTGCCGGCTTCCTTGCGGAGATGCAGTCGCGCTCCCGCATCAAGTCCGATGCACAGCTCGGTGCGGAGTCGCACATTCTTACGCTTTCTACCTGTACGAACTACAATAACGGACGCTATGCACTCCACGCGTATCTTGTGGATTACATACACTGATCGGGCGGGGAAATATGGCTTTTTGTGACTTTTTGATCTGTCCGCTTTGTGCCGCGCCTCTTGTCAGAGAGGGTGCGAGTCTGTTCTGTACGGGCGCACGGAAGCATTGCTACGACATCGCCTCGAGCGGATATGTGAATCTTCTGCCGCCCGGGAAGGGGAAGAATGCCCGCACGGGTGATGACGCCGGTATGATTGCGGCACGGACTGCCTTTCTCACGGGCGGCTATTATGACGTGATTTCCGACGCGGTTGCTGAGATCGCCGCTACGAATATCCCGAAAAGGGAGGGGCGGATCGCCCTTCTCGATGCAGGATCCGGCGAGGGGTATCACACCTGCCGCATTGCGCGCGGCATTGCTTCGGCCACGGGCAGGCATATTGATGCACTCGGTGTCGATGCTTCCAAAAAAGGAGCCGCCGCCGGTGCCAAACTCGCCGCACGGACCGCTGCGGACGGAGCGGATATCTCTTTTGCCGCCGGCAATATTTTTTCGCTTCCGGTGAAAGATCACTCCCTTGACGTGATGCTCAGCCTGTTTGCGCCGATTCCTGCGGCGGAGGCGATGCGTACTCTGAAGGACGATGGGATTCTCGTTGTCACCGCATCTGCGGCACGGCATCTGTGGGAGATGCGCTGTCTTTTGTACGATGAGGTCAGAGAGGGGAACGCCGAGGCAGCAACGCCGGAAGGATTTGTTCTGAAAGAAAAACGGGAGGTGCGCGCATTGGTGCACATTCCCGATAACGGGACGCTTATGCATCTGTTCACGATGACGCCGTTCTATTACCGGACGCCCGAAAGCGGACGTGCGCGTCTTGCGAGTACGGAATCGCTTGACGTGTCGGTGATGGCGGATCTGTACGTTTTTACGAAACGAAAGGACTTTTGATAATGGAGCCGCATATTTCAGTTTGTATTCCCATGTATAACGAGGCGGAAATCTGTGCCGATACGGCGCGGACACTGCACCGTGCCATGGAATCGTTCCGCGAAAAATACGGTTGGTCATACGAGGTGATCTTCTCCGATGACGGAAGCCGGGACGGCTGTGCCGATATTGTGCGCAAGGTCGCCGAGGACGAGCATCTCGCCGGCGTACGCGTCGTCGGATACGGTGAGAATCGCGGCAAGGGAGCCGCCGTGCGTGAGGCGGTTTTGGCTTCAAAGGGTGAGATCGTTTTGTACACGGACTGCGATCTTGCATACGGTACGGATGTGATCGCCGATGCGGTCAGCAGATATGCGGATGGTGTGGACGCCGTGATCGGCAGTCGGAATCTGACGGAGGACGGCTATGCGGGATACACGTTCATGCGCAAGCTGGCATCAAAAATGTATATCAAGGTGCTTTGTCTGGCGGCAGGCTTCAAGCTGTCCGACTCGCAGTGCGGATGCAAATCGTTCCGCGGCGAGATGGCACGGAAGATTTTTGCAAAATGCGAGACGAATGGCTTCGCGTTCGATTTTGAGGTGCTTCTTCTTGCCGGTAAGATTCATGCGAATATTGCGGAGATGCCTGTGAAGATCATCAATCACCGTGAATCAACGGTGCACGTCGTGCGCGACAGCGTGAAGATGCTCAGAGATTTGGCAAAGATCAAAAAGAGAGTCAAAAAAGTTGAGTTCTGAAAATAAAAAACAGCCCATGCAGATGCACGGGCTGTTTTCTCATTGGAATCAGTCGCCGATGTAGGGCATGAGCGCAACGTGGCGCGCACGCTTGATGGCGATGGTCAGCTGACGCTGATGCTTTGCGCAAGCACCGGAGATACGGCGGGGAAGAATCTTCGCTCTCTCGGAGACGAACTTCTTCAGACGGTTCGTATCCTTGTAATCGATGTCATCGATCTTGTCAGCGCAGAACGCGCAGACTTTCTTTCTTCTGCGGTTCATCGGACGTGCGGGACGCTGTGCAGCGTCTGCAGCCGGTCTGGTTTCAGTAGCCTCTGCTGCAACTTCCTCAGCTGCAACGGCTTCGTTTCTTTCCATATCCATGCTTATGAGACCTCCTGTTAAAATTCAGTGTGCTGCCAACAGTCAGAAGGGCAGCTCTTCGTCTACTTCCTCGAACTTTGCGGGAGCCGCCTGTGCGGATGCAAAGGACGGTGCGCCGTAGTTATCGGGAATGTAAGCGGTGCCGGACTGCGCGCCGGCGGGACTCTCGGATTTCGCATCGACGAAAAATGCTTCGTCAGCTACGACTTCGGTGGCATAACGCTTCTGTCCCTGCTGGTCAGTCCAGGAGCGCGTCTGGATGGATCCGACGACGCAGATGGAGCTTGCCTTGCGGAAATAGCGCGTGATGAACTCCGCGGTCGATCTCCACGCAGTGACGTTGATGAAGTCAGCCTGCGCTTCCTCGCCGTTCTTCGGGCGGTACGCACGGTTAACAGCGATTGAGAACGAGGTAACGGATACACCGGAGGGCGTGGTCTTCAGCTCGGGATCCGCCGTGAGACGGCCGCCGAGAATGACCTTGTTGAAGTTGAAGTTAGCCATGGCTTATGCCTCAGCCTTCTTTGCATCTTCGTGGCGGATGACGAGCGAGCGCATGATGCCGTCGGTGATACCGAAGACACGCTCAAGCTCAGCCGGGAATTCGCCCTTTGCCTCGAAGTTGACGAGAACGTAGTAGCCGTCTTCTTTGTCATCGATCGGGTATGCAAGGCGACGCTTGCCCCACTCGTTGACCTCGGAAGACTTGCTGTTCTCGGCGATGAGAGTCGTGAACTTCTCAACGAGCGCCTTGACTGCATCTTCTGCAAGCGTGGCGTCAACGATGAACAGGACCTCATACGAGTTGAACTTTTCCATGATTTACACCTCCCTATGGACTTCAGACCGCTGATGTAAGATTTTCAGCGGCAGAGAGACGGACGCCGAAAGGAGTCCGTTCAGACAAGTATTATACCACGCTTTTCCTTCCGTGTCAAGAGATTTTCAGTATAAATCACCGATATAATAGAAGAAAAAAGGCGCGGTGCACGCTCTTTTTTTGTGAAAATGTTAAAAATATGATAATTTTGAAAAAAAGGCTTGTATATTCCACGGTTTTGATATAAAATATATAATCGGAAACGTGTGAATCGCTTCCTTACGTTGTTCCCAATAAAAAATCATATATTTTTGGAGGATTTTATCATGTCTGTTAAAGTTGCTATTAACGGCTTCGGTCGTATCGGCCGTCTGGCTTTCCGTCAGATGTTCGGTGCAGAGGGTTACGAAGTAGTTGCTATCAACGACCTCACCAGCCCCAAGATGCTCGCTCACCTGCTCAAGTACGACACCGCACAGGGTCGCTACGAGCACGACGTTACCGCTGACGATGAGGCAGGTACCATCACCGTTGACGGCAAGACGCTCAAGATCTACGCTGAGAAGGACGCCAACAACTGCCCGTGGGGTGAGCTCGGCGTTGACGTAGTTCTCGAGTGCACCGGCTTCTACACCTCTAAGGACAAGTCCATGGCACACATCAACGCAGGTGCGAAGAAGGTTGTTATCTCCGCTCCCGCAGGCAACGATCTGAAGACCATCGTTTACAATGTAAACCACAATACCCTTACCAAGGATGACCAGATCATCTCCGCTGCATCCTGCACCACGAACTGCCTTGCTCCCATGGCTAAGGCTCTGAACGATGCATACGCTATCCAGTCCGGTATCATGACCACCGTACATGCATACACCGGTGACCAGATGATCCTTGACGGTCCCCACAGAAAGGGTGACCTCCGCCGCGCTCGCGCAGGTGCTCAGAACATCGTTCCGAACTCCACCGGCGCTGCAAAGGCTATCGGCCTCGTTATTCCGGAGCTGAACGGCAAGCTCATCGGCGCAGCACAGCGCGTTCCCACCTGCACCGGCTCCACCACGATCCTGATCGCAGTTGTTAAGGGCAAGGACGTTACCAAGGAGAGCATCAACGCCGCTATGAAGGCTGCTGCTACCGAGTCCTTCGGCTACAACACCGACGAGATCGTTTCCTCCGACGTTATCGGTATCCGTTACGGTTCTCTGTTCGATGCTACTCAGACGATGGTTGCAAAGATCGACGACGACACCTATCAGGTACAGGTTGTTTCCTGGTACGACAACGAGAACTCCTACACCTCTCAGATGGTTCGTACGATCAAGTACTTCGCAGAGCTCAACTAATCCGATCGCACAGACAGGCGGGGAGCAATCCCCGTCTGTTTTTTTGCGCAAAAAATGCAAAAACTCCGTTTTGCCCCCTTGATTTCCCACGGGGGAGAGAGTATAATATAATTAGGATGGATTCATGCTTTGGCGAACGGAGGGATGGTATGCGGAAAAGGATACTTTGCGCGGTACTGTTACTCTGCTTTTTTTGTGCGCTGATTCCGGCTGCCGCATCTGCCGATTTTGCAAACGGCGAGGTCATCTTTGCCCAGCGGTACGCCGATTTCGACGATCCCCGGGAGACCGGTATCCGCATCGGAACGGGCGGGGCAGTTCCTGCCGTATCGCTGCAGAACGGTGCTTTGCACATCGATGTCACCGATGATCGGAAGGCGTACGTTCTTCTGCCCGACGTGCCCGGTGGCGCGGCGTGGAGTGATACATATATTGTGGAGTTTACGTTCCGCTTTACGGAGATTGCCGAAGCGAACGGCTATTTCGGCTTTCTGATGAATGCGGCGGGCGAGGAACCGCTGAACCGCAAGGAACTGATCCTGCGCGCAAACGGTACCTGTGACGGTATCGGTACGTTCGGAGACGATCTTGCCGGCGCTGTTGCCGCAGGGGAGACGGTGTTTGTTACTGTACCCGTTCAACACGGCATGATGTACGAGGTCCGGGTTTCGTGCGGTGCGTTTTCCGAAACCCTGTCTCTTCCGTCGCTTACTAAGCTCGGGGAGGGACGGCGCGGATTTGTGCTTCGTAACGCTTCTGCGGCGGTCGAATCGGTGACGGTAACAAACGGCGCGGATTTTGAAGAAAAAATCGGGCAGTACGCGTCGTCGTCGTACAGACCGCCTGCCGGTGATCTTGTCGATCTGCCTTCTCCGTCTACGAACGATTACGCATTTCTTGCGTTGGCACTCGCACTTGGCGCTGCGTATGCGGCGCGCTGTGTGTATCGCCGCCGTGCATAAATTGCCGATCTCGGTGGAAAAATGGAATACAGACGTCTCGGGACTGCGTTTTTTTGCGCAGTCCCGTCCTTTTAGTGATAAAAAATCGGCTCGTTCACAAAATGTTAACGGAATATATTTATATTCGTGTTGAATTTAGGGGCGTAAAATGGTAAATTGTTAGTCGGAAGTTAGCACTTTAGCGTTTTGAGTGCTAAAACCGGACAGTGATCGAAAGGAGGCGTGCCACCCGAATGACGGAAAAAGGACTGAGCGAAAGAAAGAAACTGATTCTGAAAGCGGTAATTGAGTCTCATATCGAGATGGGAGAGCCGGTCGGCAGTAAATATCTGACGCAGTATAAGCAGATCGCGTATTCGTCTGCTACGATCCGCAACGAAATGGCAGAGTTGGAGGAGATGGGCTATCTTGTGCAGCCGCATACATCGGCAGGACGGATTCCCTCCGAGGCGGGCTACCGCTTCTACGTCGATTCTCTCATTGAACGGTACGATATGACCACTCGCGAGGTCGCTGAATTGAAAAGTGCTCTCCGCTCCCGACAGGCGGAGCTGGACGGCATCCTCGATGAGGCGATGCGGCTTGCGTCTTCCATGACGAATTACACTGCGCTGGCACTGCGTTCCCGCCATCATACGAGCGTTGTCAACCGCTTTGAGGTGATCCGCGTGACGGACCGCAAGCTGGTGCTCGTGATGGTTATGTCCTCGGGCGCGGTCAAGAGTAAGAACATTCTCTCCGAGCTGCCGCTGTCCGATGCTGCCGCGACACTGCTCTCTCAGACGCTCAACGAATATCTCACGTCCGTTACGGCGGATGAGATCACGCTGCCGCTTCTGATGGAGATGGAGCGCCGCATGGGTGCGTATGCGTATCTCGTCAGTCCGGTGTCGAAGGGCGTGTACGAAACGCTCACATCCTTCTCCGGCGGGGAGCTGAAGTTTGACGGTATCAACCGACTGCTCTCATATCCCGAGTATTACGACTTCGACAGGCTGAAGCAGATGCTCCAGATGTTCGAGCAGAAGGATGATCTGATGCGGCTTATCTCCGAGGAGACACGTGCGGTCGAGCAGTCCGGGGAGGACAGCAAGGTGCAGGTCTATATCGGACACGAGAATCTCGTGAACATCATGGACAATTCCACCTTGATTCTCAAGACGATCAAAAGCGGCGGTCAGACAATCGGCACGATCGGCATCATAGGACCTACGCGTATGGATTATTCCCGCGTTATCTCCATGATCGATCAGCTGACTGCCAATATCAGCGACGCCCTTGCCGGGGCGGATGAAGAAAATCCCGGGTAGGAGGTATAAATATGAGTGAAGAGATAAAGAAGGACGCACCGGAGGATCCGGTCGTGTCGCAGGCAGGCAGTGAGGCGGATGCGAAAACCGATACTGCGGCAGGCAAAAAGGATAAGGATACAAAGGATGTAAAAAAACTCCGTGCACTGATCGCGGAGATGGAAAAGAAAATCGAAGCGTGTGAGACAGAGTGCGCTGATACGAAGGATAAATACCTCCGCACACTTGCTGAGTACGATAACTTCCGCAAACGCAGTGCGAAAGAGCGCGAGGGGATCTACGCTGACGCGACTGCCGACAGCGTGAAGGGACTGCTCCCGCTTCTGGATAATCTGAAGCAGGCACAGCAGTACGCCGACGGAGATCCCGCAAAGGTTGCCGAGGGTGTGAAGATGATCCTCTCCTCTGTGCCCGATATTCTCGGGAAGATGGGCGTCACCGAATTCGGTCAGCCCGGCGAGACATTCGATCCCGCGATCCACAACGCAGTCATGCACGTGGAGGACGACGAACACGGCGAGGGAGAGATCCTCGAGGTTTTCCAGTCGGGCTACCGCATGGGAGACAAAATTATCCGCTACGCCATGGTGCGCGTGGCAAACTGAGTAAGCCAAACAATCTATTATATATATTTGGAGGATTTGAATTATGGGAAAGATTATTGGTATAGATATTGGTACGACCAACTCTTGTGTCGCAGTGTACGAGGGCGGTGAGCCCACCGTTATTCCGAACCCCGAAGGAGCCCGCACGACGCCTTCCGTCGTCGCTTTCTCCAAGACCGGCGAGAGAATGGTCGGTCAGGTCGCAAAGCGTCAGGCAATCACGAATCCCGATAAGACCATCATGAGTATCAAGCGCAAGATGGGCTCCGATTACAAGGTCGAGATCGACGGCAAAAAGCTGACCCCGCAGGAGATCTCTGCGATGATCCTGCAGAAGCTGAAGGCAGACGCGGAGGCATATCTCGGCACGTCTGTTACCGATGCCGTTATCACCGTTCCCGCATACTTCTCCGATGCACAGCGTCAGGCTACGAAGGATGCCGGTAAGATCGCAGGACTGGATGTCAAGAGAATCATCAACGAGCCGACCGCGGCTGCGCTCGCTTACGGTGTCGATAAGGATGGCGTGGATCAGAAGATCATGGTCTACGACCTCGGCGGCGGTACGTTCGACGTATCCCTGCTTGAGATCTCCGACGGCGTGTTTGAGGTGCTTGCTACCAACGGCGACACCGCGCTCGGCGGTGACGACTTCGACCAGAGAATCATCGACTGGATCGCGGACACGTTCAAGGCAGAGAACGGCATCGATCTCCGCTCCGATAAGATGGCTCTGCAGAGACTGAAAGAGGCTGCCGAGAAGGCGAAGATCGAACTCTCCGGTACGATGAGCACGCAGATCAATCTGCCGTTCATCACCGCGGACGCAACCGGTCCGAAACACTTCGATGCAACGCTCTCCCGTGCGAAATTCAACGAGCTGACCGCAGATCTCGTTGAGCGCACCATGGTGCCGACGAAGAAGGCACTTGCAGATGCAGGTCTCTCCGTTTCCCAGATCGATAAGGTTCTCCTCGTCGGCGGTTCTACGAGAATCCCCGCTGTACAGGATGCAGTCAAGAACTTCATCGGCAAGGATCCCTTCAAGGGCATCAACCCCGATGAGTGCGTAGCCATCGGTGCCGCAATCCAGGGCGGCGTTCTCGGCGGCGACGTCAAGGACGTTCTGCTTCTCGACGTTACTCCACTGTCCCTCGGTATTGAGACGCTCGGCGGCGTATTCAATCGCATCATTGATAGAAACACCACCATCCCGGTCAAGAAGAGTCAGGTATACTCCACCGCTGCAGACGGTCAGACTTCCGTTGAGATCCACGTTCTGCAGGGTGAGAGAGATATGGCAGCCGGCAATACCACGCTCGGCAGATTTATCCTCGACGGCATTTCTCCCGCACCGCGCGGCGTGCCGCAGATTGAGGTCACGTTCGATATCGATGCAAACGGTATCGTAAACGTAACCGCACAGGATAAGGGTACGGGTAAGGAACAGCACATCACCATCACTTCTTCCACGAACATGTCTCAGGAGGACATCGACCGCGCTGTCAAGGATGCGGAGAAGTTCGCCGAGGCGGATAAGAAGCAGAAAGAGGCAGTCGAGGTGAAGAACCGCGCCGAGAGTATGATCTTCCAGTGCGAGAAGTCTCTCGCGGAGATCGGTGATAAGGTCACCGAGGACGAGAAGGCACCCGTTCTGGCTGCCATTGAGAAGCTGAAGGAGACCGTCAAGGGAAGCGACACCGAGGCGATCAAGGCGGACACCGAGGCACTGGAGAAGTCGTTCTATCCGCTGGCAGAGAAGCTGTACCAGCAGGCAGGCGGCGCACAGGGCGCTGGCTTTGATCCGAACGCGGCAGGCGGCGGACAGCAGCAGGGCGGTGACGGTACGTACTACAACGCCGATTTCGAAGACAAGAGCGACAACTGATAATCAGCCAAACGGCGCGAGGGGAGTTTCAGCTTCCCTCGCATTTGGCGTTATACTATTTCTCTCCGCACGGCGGAGAAAGGTGAGTGACAATGGCAGAAGCAAAGCGTGACTATTACGAGGCACTCGGCGTTGACAGATCGGCGGACGAGGCTGCCATCAAAAAAGCATACCGCACTCTGGCGAAAAAGTATCATCCGGACATCAATCCGGGAGACGCGGAGGCGGAAAAGAAATTCAAAGAAGTGAATGAGGCATATGCCGTGCTTTCCGATCCCGAAAAGAAGGCGAAGTATGACCAGTTCGGTCATGCCGCGTTTGAGGCGGGCGGCGGCGGAGGCGGCTTTGGCGGTTTCGGCGATTTCGGATTCGATATGTCGGATATCTTTTCCAGCTTCTTCGGCGGAGGATTCGGCGGCGGTGGATCTGCGCGACGCGGTCCTGTTCGCGGAGACGATATCAACGTGCGCCTGACGCTTTCCTTTGAGGAGGCGGTCTTCGGCGTGAAGAAGGAGATCTCCTACCAGAGAGTGCAGAAGTGTTCGGACTGTGCCGGATCAGGCGCGGAGAAGGGCACTTCCCCCAAAACGTGCACGACTTGCGGCGGCTCCGGACGCGTGCGTGTTCAGCAGCGGACGCCGCTCGGGATGATGCAGACGCAAAAGGCGTGCGACGCGTGCGGCGGTAAGGGTAAGATCATCGAAAAACCGTGCCAGTCGTGCCGCGGTAACGGATACGTCCGTGCGACGAAAAAGTTGGACGTCTCTATCCCGGCAGGTATTGATGACGGCGAAAGAATCGTTCTGCGCGGGCAGGGAAGCGACGGACGTGACGGCGGTCCTGCGGGAGATTTGTACATTTATGTCAGCGTGCGTCCGCATGCCGTGTTTGAGAGAGAGGGTACGGATATTTACTGTGAAATCCCGATCTCCTTTACGGAGGCGGCGCTTGGCGCGGAGATTGATATCCCGACGCTGGAGGGAACGGAAAAATACTCGATCCCCGAGGGCACGCAGACCGGCACGACGTTCACGCTTCGTCAGAAGGGTGTTCCTGTTGTGAATTCGAAAACGGCACGAGGATCGCTGCATATCACCGTGACGGTCGAGGTGCCGAAAAACCTCAGCGGTGAGCAGAAGGATCTCCTCAGAAAATTCGCGGAGAGCCGCGGTGAATCGAACACAAAGGGACGCGAGAAGTTCTTCAAGCGTTTCTTCAAATGATCGGAGGGCGTATGGAATACGGTATGATTGAAAATTACGACGATAAAAGCTGGATCTGCATCCGTGCGTCGGCGGACAGAGAGCATCTCGATATTCTCTCAGCCGTCATGAGCATGGTCGATAACGCTCTTATGATCGAGGATTTCTCTGACGTGGAGAAGGAACTTGACGGCGTGTACGGCGATCTGATTGATGAGGAGCTGCTCGCGAAGGATCGCACGAAAGCGGCGGTGTCCGTGTTCGTTCCCGAGGAGAAGAATCCCCGCGAGGCGGAGTTTTTCGTCCGCGCGCGTCTTGCCGAGTGCGGCATCGATGCCGAGATCACCTACTCCGGCGTGTCCGAGGAGGACTGGGCGGATTCGTGGAAGAAATACTATAAGCCGATCAAGACGGGCAAGCGGCTCGTGATCGTGCCTGTGTGGGAAACGTATGAGCCTACACCGGAGGAGGTCACGGTGCTGATGGATCCCGGTATGGCGTTCGGTACGGGAACGCACGAAACGACACGTCTCTGTGCGACGCTGCTTGAATCGTACGTGAAGGACGGGTGCACCGTGCTTGACGTCGGCTGCGGCAGTGGTATCCTCGCGATCAGTGCGTGCAAGCTCGGCGCGGCAGAAGCGTATGCGTGCGATATCGATCCCGTGGCGGTACGGATCGCGAAAGAAAACTGTGCACTGAATCACACCGATACGGTGACGTGCGCGGTGTCCGATCTTCTGTAGGATGTGCCGGCGAAAACGTACGACGTGTGCGTGGCGAATATCGTCGCGGATGTCATCATCCGTATGGCGCCCGATATCGGCGCGTTCATGAAGGACGGCGGTGTGCTGATCGTTTCCGGCATCATTGAGGAGCGTGCAGAGGAGGTCCTCTCCGTGCTCAGAGAGAACGGACTTTCTGTGATCGACAGCCGCCGTGAAAACGGTTGGTATGCCGGTGTGGTCAAAAAATCGTAATAGGAAGCGGTCGTGCGGCGAATGCTGTACGACCGCTTTTTGAGGGTGTAATGCAGGAGGGGCGAGGCGCGCAGCCCCTCCTGCACCACCTCCGCGCCAAAGAGGGGGAGGGGAAGACCTCCCCCTCTTGGAACTCCCTCTCAGGGGAACAGCTACA
>JAFTUH010000014.1 GCA_017466375.1 Clostridia bacterium
AGACAAGGACGGCAAGAGAATCCAAAAGATCGAGATCTACTACCGCTTTGTCGGGAAAATCGATGATTGATTAAATGTTACACCTGCGGATTCAAAAATCCGAGGAATCCGCAGTGTGTTTCCTTAATTATGGGAAACGGGCGGCAGTTATCCTGATATGGAAATTATACCGTCCATTGCCAACTATTTCGGTGTAACGATTGACGAACTGTTTGGCTATAAAAATGATAGGGAAAATAAAATCGAATCCGTTGTCGCCAAAATCAATGAGATGAACGCAGAGAATAACGGTGTAGACATCAACATTAGCGAATGTATTGGACTCGCACGAGAAGCAATGCTCGAATTTCCCGGTAATGAGAAGGTCATGCTCTCTCTTGCATCTGTGTTGTATAACGCAGGGTACGTACGATACGGCGAACATCATCTGATAGATGCAGACGGGTACAATGTTTATGACACGGCAAGACACCGAGAATACACAGAATGGAAAGAAGCGATTTCTCTGTACGAAAAACTGCTGAAAACTTTGCCGGAAGGCGAACTGCGTCAGCGTACAGTTCGCGAACTTATGCAACTGTACCAAAACACCGGAGAACACATGAGGGCACTGTCCTTAATTGAAACGTTACCAAGTATACACGGTGCCCGCGAATTTCTCCGTATCAATGGATGTGACGGAAAAATGCAAGCAGAAGCTTACGGAGAGGCTTTACTCAAAACGGTCAGAGCAAGTGCGGAACTTATGATTGGAACGATTTTCTCCTGTGGGCAAACTATGTCGCCATCGGAGAAAGTGAATGGTATCCGATCGGCAATCGGTATTTTCGATCATGTGTGTACCGACGGAAATTACGGCACGCATAACGTGTATATTGCAAGAATGTACACACTGCTTTCGCTGTATCTCTGGCTGGATGGGAAGCACGATGAGGCATTCGAAGCACTTGATTGTTCCCTTGAGCATTTCAAATTGTTCGATCAGTGGTTTGAGAGTGAGACACCTACCTATACCGCACCGCTCATTCGACTGGTGAAGATCGAAAAAATACAGGGGAATGTAAACACGGGAGCGGATCACGAAAGCCTTTCCGAAGATTGGCCTTGGTGGAGGGTCCCGGAATACTCCCTCGTCAAAACCCAAATTCAGTCCGATCCCCGTTGGCAAGCATGGGTCGAAAAAACGAAGCAGTAGAGATTACGCAAAAAAGGACGAGACTATCTCGTCCTTTTCTATTTATGCATTTTCTCTCTCAAAATAATACTTATGATTGTGTGTAGCGACACTTTGCAGAACGCCGATGCAGAGGAAAGATGACAGCATGGACGATCCGCCATAACTGAGAAAGGGAAGTGTGATGCCGACGACAGGCAGCATGCCGAGGCACATGCCGATGTTCTCCAGCGACTGTGCAATCAGAATCGCCGCAATACCGATGCAGATATTGGCACCGCAGTCTTTGCGCGCTCTTCTTGCCAGCCAAAGAATGCGGCAGATCAGTACGGTCATCAAAGCTATGTACAGAAACACGCCGAAAAATCCGAATTTCTCGGCAACAACAGCGAATATAAAATCCGTATAGTATTTAGGAATTGTTGTGTAGTATGTTCCCCCGCCGTAACCGGCACCACGGAATCCGCCGGCGGCGATTGTAGCAAGGCTCTTGAGCGGCTGATAGCCGTACCCGGTTGGATCCAGCGTCGGATCAAACCCGACGAGAATTCTTTGCTGCTGATATTCGGCAAGCTGTGGCCAAAGATAGGGGAAAGCGGCAACTGCAAGAACGATTGCGCCGACAAAATACCAAAGGGACAGCCCGCCTGTAAAGAGCATACAAATAAGGATCGCGGCAAAGACAAGCGCCGATCCGAGGTCTCCCGTGGCGAGGACAAATACTGTAATCAGTCCGCCGTGAAACCCGAGCGCAAGCACGGACAAAGGATGATTGATCTTTTCTTTTACTTTATCAATATGCTTTGCAAAGGTGAGCACGAAAAAGATTTTGACAAATTCAGACGTTTGTATGCTGATCAGCCCGGGGATTTCAATCCAGCACTTGTTGGTACTTCCTTCGGGTCCCGTTCCGATCAAAAGCGTAATAATCATTGCGACGGCAGAGAAGATGAACAGCGGCAGAGCAAATCTCCGGAGCAGCTCATCGTAATCGACCATGGAAAGTATAAAAGCGCAGAATATGCCGAGACAGAGTGCCGCTGCTTGAACGAGCACACGCCTCGCGCCTCCTGCGCTGTCATCGGCTATGCCTGAAAGAGTCAGTATGCTCAAAGCTGCCATGCCGAGCGCGCAGAGAAGGATGACATAATCAATGCGGCGGATTTTTTCTTTGAAGGATACTGAAAACTCTTTCATAGCGTTATCCGATTCTTATAAATCAGTATGCCTTGCCCCAGAAAACGAGCTGCTTTGCGGGACGTCCGCAGCATACGCAGACATCGCTGATCGTTTCCTGCTCAAGAGGAACGCAGCGGGAGCCGACACCGGTCTCCTCTTTGACCTTATCCTCACAAGCCTCGTCGCCGCACCACATTGCGCGTACGAAACCATCACCGGCAGTAAGTTTTTCATTGATCTCATCGATCGTCTTGCAGTCATAGGTGCGTGCTTCACGGTTCGCGAGAGCCTTTGCGTACATACCGTCGCGGACAGCCTGCAGCTTTTCAGCAACAGCCTTTTCCAGATCTGCGAGTGCCACGATTGTCTTCTCTCGGTTGTGACGGGTAACGATTACGCACTGACCTGCCTCCAGATCGCGCGGACCGATTTCGATACGGAGCGGCACACCCTTCATCTCGTACTCTGCATACTTCCATCCGGGAGAGTTGTCGCTGTCATCAAGCTTGACGCGCACACCGACCGCTTTAATGCGGTCAGCGATGTCGGTCGCAGCCTCGATAACGCCCGGCTTGTGTGCCGCGACAGGAATAACAACTGCCTGAATCGGAGCGACAGCCGGCGGGAGAACGAGACCGTTTTCGTCACCGTGCGTCATGATGATGCCGCCGATCATACGGGTAGTGCATCCCCAGGATGTCTGGAAGGGGTGGACAAGCTGGTTGTTCTTATCGGAATAGGTGATATCGAATGCACGTGCAAATCCGTCACCGAAGTAGTGAGACGTTGCCGCCTGCAGAGCCTTACCGTCGTGCATGAGTGCCTCGATTGCGTAGGTATCCTCTGCGCCTGCAAACTTGTCGCTCGGCGTCTTTGCACCCTTGACGACCGGGATCGCAAGATCCTGCTCGTGGAAGTCAGCGTAAACGTTCAGCATCTGTACGGTTTCAGCACGAGCTTCCTCTGCGGTTGCGTGCATCGTGTGACCTTCCTGCCACAAAAACTCACGGCTTCTGAGGAACGGACGGGTAGTCTTCTCCCAGCGGACAACGGAGCACCACTGATTGTAGAGCTTCGGCAGATCGCGGTAGGAACGGATGATATGCTGATAATGCTCGCAGAACAGCGTCTCGGATGTCGGACGCACGCAGAGACGCTCCGTGAGCTTTTCACTGCCGCCATGTGTTACCCAGGCAACCTCGGGAGCAAAGCCTTCCACGTGATCTTTCTCTTTATTGAGGAGGGATTCGGGAATGAACATCGGCATATATACGTTCTCGTGACCGAGCTCTTTGAAGCGCGTGTCGAGGATTCTCTGGATGTTCTCCCAGATCGCGTAGCCGTAGGGACGGATGATCATGCATCCTTTTACGCTGGAATAATCGATCAGATCTGCTTTCAGACAGATATCGGTGTACCACTGTGCAAAATCGACGTCCATGGACGTGATCTGCTCAACCATTTTCTTATCACTCATTATTTTCACTCCAAATATAAGAATATGTATTTATTGTACCGCAAGACGGACGAAATGTCAAATGATTTCGGCAGATTTTGTGATTATTCTTCTGCTTTTGTTAATTTGGCGTATGTTGCCATCAGCTTTTTCGTTCCGGCGGTGTCAAATGCGATCTCGTACAGCGTATCTGATCCCATCGCGCGGACAGACAGTATCGTACCGATGCCGAACGTTCCGTGCTTTACGCGATCACCGGCGGAAAAAGCGGGGGCAGCGGATCTTTGCGGCGCGCGGGGATGAGCCGCGGTATGGGATGCACCCGAGAATGAAGGCTTTTTGAATCCGCCGTACGATGGCATGCCAAACCCGCCCGCCGGTGAGGAAGTACCGAAGGAGACCCTTTTCATCGTTGAGTTATAGGCACTCTCCTGCTCATCGACAAGTTCGGGCGGAATTTCCTCCGCAAAGCGGGAAAGAGGATTCATCTGCGTCGATCCGTTGAGCATACGATCGTGGACGTGGGTGATGAACAGTTTTTTCTTGGCGCGTGTCAGTGCGACGTATGCAAGACGGCGCTCCTCTTCGATTTCCTCGGGCTGCATGATCGACTGACGCCCGGGGAAGAGGCCTTCCTCCATGCCCGGCAGGAAGACGATCGGAAACTCCAAACCCTTCGCACTGTGGATTGTCATGAGCACCACCGCATCCGCCGTTTCGTCGTACTTGTCCACATCGGACACCAGTGCGACGTCCTCAAGAAATCCGGAAAGCGTCGGTGTCTCGCTTGTCTGCTCATACTGAGCGGCGGAGGAAATAAGCTCACCGATATTGTCCAGTCGGTCGGCCTCTTCCTCACCTGCCGCGGCAAGCATTTTCCCGTAGCCGGTGATCTCGACAACATTTCGGATCAGTTCGGAAACGGGCTTCTCCAGTGCATCCGCGCGTAAATCCTCGATCAGCTTCGCAAGCTCCTCCATACTCTTTGCAACAGCCGCCGGAATCGCCTTATAATCCTGTGCATGACGGATGAACTGCAAAAGCGGGTATCCGCTTGCCACAGCCATTGCCTCGGCGGTAGCAACGGATTTGTCACCGATGCCGCGCTTAGGCACATTGATGATCCGCTTCAGCCGCAGATCGTCCAGCGGATTGTTGATGACGCACAGATATGCAAGCACGTCGCGGATCTCGAGGCGGTCGTAGAAGCGCGTGCCGCCGAGCATTCGGTAGGGAATACCGCTTTTCGTAAACGCTTGCTCCAGCGATCTCGACTGTGCATTCGTACGGTAGAGAACGGCATAATCGCGGTACGTTGCCTGCTGTTTGCGGATGCCTGCAAGCACTTGGTCGCATATGTAGCGTGCCTCATCATTTTGGTTGCCGAGCTTTTTCAGTGTGATCTTCTCGCCGGTCTCGCCGTTCGTCCACAGTTTTTTATCGTGACGTGTCGTATTGCGCGCAATCACGCCGTTTGCGGCATCGAGAATCGTCTTGGTGGAACGGTAATTTTGCTCCAGCTTTACGACCCGTGCGCCTTTGCAGGTCGATTCAAAATTCAGAATATTCTCAATCGTTGCGCCGCGGAATTTGTAGATACTCTGATCGTCATCGCCGACGACCATGATATTGTTGTACTTGCCGGACAAAAGCAGAGTCAGTGTCAACTGCGCCTTATTCGTATCCTGGTACTCGTCTACGCAGATATAGCGGAAGCGGTTCTGAATATTCTCGCGAGCTTCATCGCATTCCGCGAGAAGACGCACCGTCTGCATGATGATATCGTCAAAATCGAGCAGATTGGATGATTGCAGACGCTCCTGATACAGTGCGTAGATCTTTGCCGTCTGCTTCAGCTTGAAATCGGTGCCTGCTTCATTGGCGAACATTTCAGGCGTAAGCAGGCGATCCTTTGCACGGCTGATCGTGTTCATTACAGATTTGACAGCAAGCTGCTTTTCGTCAATGTTGAGCTGTTTCATGCACGCACTGATCAGCTTTTTGGCGTCGTCTGTGTCGCACACGCCGAAATTGTCACCGTAGCCTACCTTATCCCCCCAGCGGCGGAGAAGACGCATGCAGACGGAGTGGAATGTGCCCGCCCAGATATCAGATGCCTCGCGGCTGTCCTCACCGAATGCCGAAGCGATTCGGCTTTTGATTTCGTTGGCAGCTTTATTTGTAAATGTGATCGCCAGCACCGTCCACGCAGGCGGCGGATTTACAGCAAAGCGTTCGAGATAGGTACCAAGTTCAGGGCGGGGAAGCGCCAGCGCATCTTTCATTTCCGCAAGCATATCCTCACTCACATCAGACGGTGCAAGACCGCTTTCCACTGCGTTACCGTATCGGATGATATACTCGATGCGATTGACGAGAACGGTGGTTTTGCCGCTTCCCGCACCCGCAAGTATGAGCAGAGGACCGTTTACGGTGTAAACAGCCTGTTTCTGCATGTCGTTCAGGTGCCCGTAGTACTTATCAAACAGCGCGCGTTTCGCACGCAGGTATTCGTCTTTCAGGTGTATCGTTTCAGTCATGATATCGTATCCGTCTCCGTTTTTATTTCAATATAACAGTATAGCATATTTTCGCACGGATTACAAGATGATTTCCGAGATTTCACCGGAGCCGCATCGGAATATACGGACATCCCCGTACGTATATATAGAACAAAATACGGACAAACGGAGAGGTATTATGAAAATTGGGAAAAGCATGAAGGCGTTCGTAGCATTCCTCCTTGCACTTGCTGTATTCGTTCCGCACTCGGTATGCGGATTGCCTTATGACAGCTCAGAAAACGCACCGTTCGAAGTCGATGCCCGTTCCGCAGTCTTGATGGATGCAGAAACAGGGCAGATTCTGTATGCAAAAAATGCGGACGAGGCACTTCCTCCCGCATCTGTAACAAAGGTTATGACACTCCTGCTCGTCATGGAGGCAATCGACAGCGGCAGACTCGCACTGACCGATATGATACGCGTCAGCGAATACGCGGCATCTATGGGCGGCTCGCAGGTGTATCTCGAGCCTGGTGAACAGATGAGTGTTGAAGACCTTCTGAAAAGCGTTGTAGTTTCCTCCGCGAACGACGCCGCAGTTGCCCTTGCTGAGACGATCGCGGGCAGTGAAGAAGCATTTGTAAAGAGAATGAATGAGCGCGCCGTTGAGCTCGGTATGGAGCATACAAATTTCGAGAACGTCAGCGGACTTGACGATGATACGGTGAATCACCTGATCAGCGCGGAGGATATCGCTATTATGTCCCGCGAGCTTTTGACACACGAAACGATTTTGAATTACAGCACGATCTGGATGGATACGATCCGGAACGGTGCATTCGGACTTTCCAACACAAACCGTCTGATCCGTTTTTACAGTGGCGCAACCGGATTAAAAACAGGTTCGACATCCAAAGCGAAGTTCTGTATCAGTGCGACGGCCAAACGGGACGGACTTCATCTGATCGCCGTCATCATGGGCGCACCTACGCGTGATGTCAGAAACGAAATGGCGAAGAAACTCCTCGATTGGGGTTTTGCGAACTTCGCTATGTATAAAAATGAAGCGGCCGGCGCAGGCGAGATTCGTGTGCTCGGCGGCATCCGCGATCGGTGCTCTCTCCGCTACGACTCGTTTTCCATGCTGATGCAAAAGGGGCAGGAGAAGAACGTGACCGTCGAAGTGCAGATACCGGAAGAAATTGCCGCACCGATTGCCGAGGGAGATGCTGTGGGAAAAATCGTCTACCGCGTTGGTGACGAAATAATCGGTGAGGGTGAGATCATCGCCGCTGAATCTGTATCTAAAATCAGCTTCTGGGGACTGTTTGTCAAAATGTCGCGTCTTATGCTGATAAAATAAGACTATTTGATAAGGATTTCGCGGATTTTTCTCAGAAAACATCTTGTAAATATTGGACTTATAATGTATAATATATGAGAATAAAATATTGTGCGGATGTGCATGCTTTCCACACCGCACGAAAGGATGAATTTTATGACACTGAAACTGAATGAAAAATTCCTGAATGGCTTCGTTGCAGAGCACGAAATGACTTCTATGGAGGCGCAGGTGCGTACTGCTCACGAGACAGTCCTCGCCCGCAGCGGCGCAGGCTCCGATTTCCTCGGCTGGGTCGATCTTCCTGTCGATTACGACAAAGAGGAATTCGCACGTATCAAAGCAGCTGCCGCCCGTATCCGCAAAATGTGTGATATCCTTGTCGTTATCGGCATCGGCGGTTCGTATCTCGGCGCAAGAGCTGCGATCGAATTTGTTCACTCTCCTCTGTACAATACGCTCGCAAAGGACACCCCTGCGATCTATTTCACGGGCAACAGCATCAGCCCCTCCGCGCTCAGCGATCTGCTCAAGATCTGTGAGGGCAAGGATATCTGTGTAAACATCATTTCCAAGTCCGGCACTACGACCGAGCCGGCTGTTACGTTCCGCATCTTCCGTGAGCTTCTGGAGAAGAAGTACGGCAAGGACGGTGCACGCGAGAGAATTTTTGCTACAACAGACCGTGCACGCGGTACACTGAAGGAGTTTTCCGATAAGGTCGGATACGAGACCTTCGTTGTTCCGGATGACGTCGGCGGACGCTATTCCGTTCTGACCGCTGTCGGTCTTTTGCCGATCGCTTGCGCTGGCATCGATATTGACGCTATGATGCAGGGTGCCGCTGATGCACGTGAGCTGTACAGTGAAAAGGATCCAGCGAAGAACGCCTGCCTCCGCTATGCGGCAATCCGCAACATTCTGTACCGCAAGGGCAAGGTTACCGAGATTCTTGCAGCCTATGAGCCTGCCGCGCAGATGTTCTGCGAGTGGTGGAAGCAGCTCTACGGCGAGAGCGAGGGCAAGGACAACAAGGGACTTTTCCCGGCATCCGTTATCTTCTCCACCGATCTGCACTCGCTCGGTCAGTACATTCAGGAAGGTCTCCGTAATATTTTTGAGACCGTTCTTGACTTTACGTCCTCTGCGGATTCCGTGAAGATTCCGAACGATCCCGAGAACATTGACGGTCTCAACTTCCTCTCCGGTTCCGAGCTTCATGATGTAAACCGTACGGCTATGCTCGGCACGCTGTTTGCACACACCGACGGCGGTGTTCCGAATGTTGTTCTTGAGATCGCTGATCGCAGTGCGTACTCCTTCGGTCACGTTGTGTACTTCTTTGAGCTTGCCTGTGCAGTCTCCGGCTACCTGCTTGGTGTGAATCCGTTCAACCAGCCCGGCGTTGAGGCATACAAGAAAAATATGTTTGCGCTCCTAGGTAAGCCCGGTTATGAGGAGATGCGTGCGGCTCTGCAGGCTCGTATGCAGGATTGATCCAAAAAAATATTGATTTTTACACAAAAATTTGTGCAAAAGTACTTGAAATCCGTGTAAAAATGCTGTATAATATAGTTACAAAGTAAAAAGCCGGTCGGCAGATCGGTAAAATTTCCATCAGGAGGATTTTTCTATGCTGAAACTTATCATTGGGGTAAAAGGCACAGGCAAAACCAAAACGCTCATCGAAATGGTCAACGCTGCGCTCAACAAGAGTGAGGGCTCCGTCGTCTGTATCGAAAAGGGCAACAAACTTACATACGATATTAGATATCAGTGCAGACTGATTGATACGGATATGTACGCAGTTTACGACTTGGAAGCATTCTACGGCTTCATTGCAGGTATTCTCGCGAGCAACCACGACGTGACCGATATCTTCGTTGACTCCGCTCTGAAGATCGGCGGCAACGACCTTGCCAAGTTTGACGAGTTCGTCGCAAAGGTCGATGCTCTTGTTACGAAGCTTGACATCAACTGCGTGATGACTTCCTCCATCCCGACTGAGGAAGCATCCGATACCGTTAAAAAATACATCTGATTCATAAAAAACGAAATGACAGAGCCGAGTGCTCTGTCATTTTTTTTGTCTCTGCATAAGATAGTACAGAAGAACAGGGAACTGTTCTCAATCATGTAGAGGAGGTTAAAGCATATATGGCTGAAAACAGAATCAGCGCATCGGCATGCCGCGACACAGTATGTATCGATACATACCGCGTCCTTGACAGCTGTCGTGATAAAGACTGCTATGAAGACGTGCGTGTGTATCTGACTGAGGACGGTCAGGATATCCTCGACCACACCTGTGCAGTACGCGTAAAAAGCGCAAAGGTTCAGTGGTCCTATATCGACATCGATTCGATGCCGTTCAATCGCGGATTTTATCAGTTGAGTATCCGCATCTTTACGAAGATCATCTGTGAGGCGTGTGTCTCTCCGGGGAATATCCGCGAGCTCTGCGGTATTGCCGTTGTGGAAAAGAAGGTGGTCCTTTTCGGAAGCGAGGGCAACGTAAGTGTGTTCAAAAGCACGGGCGGGTGCTCCGGTTTCTGCGCAATCCCCGGTCAGGGACACTGTGAGGTCTCAAACAATCTGCCGATTGCGGTTCTTGAAACGGTCGATCCGTTGGTGCTCTCTTCCAAAATCGTGGAGCCGCACCACAGATGCTGCTGCCCGTGCAGTATAGATGAGATCCCCGAGAGTGTTTGCCGCTGTCTGCCGTGCCGTCTGGTGGATTCCGACAACTGCAACAAGCTTCTCGTTACGCTCGGATTCTTTTCCGTTGTGCGTCTGGAGCGTCCGGCACAGTATCTTGTCAATGCCGTTGAATACTGCGTTCCCGAAAAGGAGTGCGTGGTAGCACAGGATGACGATCCGTGCAGTATGTTCAAGAGAATGCGTTTCCCGATTTCGGAATTTTGTCCGCCGTCATCTGCTGAGGCATCAATAGGATGCTCGTGCGAGGATCAACCGCGCAAAAGTTGCGGATGCTAAAAAGAAAAAGCCGTGCGTAAGCACGGCTTTTTAATCAGTAACTGTGAGGTGCCCGTTTGCAATCCGAATGATCTTTCCGTTCAGATCGGAGATCAGTTTCGTATCGTGCGTTGATACGATAGCGGTTGCGCCGGCAGTGTATTTTTTGATGGCATCCGCAACCAGCCGTGCGTGATCTGCATCCTGACCGGCTGTCGGCTCGTCCAGCAGATATACGTCGGCTGCCGCGGCAAGTGCGCGTGCAAGACCGGCACGCTTTTTCATGCCGCCGGACAGTTCGTGCGGATATTTTTCAGCCGCCTCGGTAAGATCCAGCATCTGCAAAATTTCCTCTGCAGGGACGCGCGGTTTGATAGCAAGAATGTTCTCCAGAACACTCAGCTGCGGAAACAGCCGCGTCTCCTGGAATGCGTACGAGAACGTCTCTTTGTTTCTGTGGATCTTTCCGCTGTCGGGCGTTTCGAGCGCCGAGATCAGCCGAAGCAGCGTGGTTTTGCCGGAGCCGGAACTGCCTGTCAGCAAGTACAGTGTGCCCTTATCTGCCTCAAACGATATATCCTGAAGAACATTGTTTTCACCGAAGGATTTGTACACGTGTTCAAATCGGATACTCATGATTCGCCCTCCTTTGCCGTACGCTGTGATTCCTTGAAAACGGGAAGTCGGAACAGCAAGGATTCGATCCCCATACTGATCAGTATGACAGTAATCGTCCACGCAAACAGTGCGGGCATTTCGAGATACACCTTCGAGTCGTAGATTTCACCGCCAATGGAGCGCGGCAGGGACGAGCAGAGTACCTCTGCGGCAATGCCGGCTTTCCACGCAAGACCGAGTGAGGTGCGCGCGGCGGTAAGAAAATACGGTCGAATCGAAGGAATATAAAGGAGCCTCACCGTTTTCAGAATGCCGAAGCGGTAGAGTCTGCAAACTTCCCGTAAACCCGGATCTGCGGAGGCAATTCCTGTCTTTGTGTTTGCCGCTACGATTGGCAGCACCATCAGAAACGCCGTGAAGGACGGTACCGCGCCCGTACCGATCAGAACAAGTGCAAGAATAATGAACGATGCTACCGGCACGGCACGGATAACGGAAAGAGCGGGGGAAATGAGTGCATCCGCAACGGCGAATCGGAAGCAGAGAACAGCGAGCACGATCCCGACGGCACAGCCGATCAGGAACCCGACAAGAATACGGAGAAGGGATGCACCTATTGCCACCCAGTAGGACGGCAATAGGATAAGCTCGACAAGTACACGACCGACGGAAACGGGGGAGGGAAGAAGCACCTCTTTGTCCACCCACGCGGCAAGAATCGCCCACAGCGCGATCCAGAAAACCAGCGCGCATACGGTGAGCAATACACGCCGCAAACGGGGATGCTTACTTCTTGTACCAGATACCGTCATCGGGCAGCTTGCCGCCTACAGAGGCAGGATTGAAATCAAAGAGAACTTTGAAGAAGCCGGAGAGACCGGTCTGCATTTCCTCACCCATAATGCAGACGATATTAGCGTCAGGAATTGCCTTCTGTGCAACGGGTGCCTTCGGGATGATACCTACCTGCTCAATCAGTTTTGCTGCATCTGCAGGATTTTCATTTACGAATGTGACAGATGCCTTGTACTGTGCGAGAAAGTCCTCGACGGCTTTAGGATACTGCTCAGCAAAATCGCGGCGGATCACGATGCATCCCTGATAGAGAGCTCCGCTGTCACCCTTTAGCGCTGCAGCTTTTTCCCATTCAGCAGTCAGATCGAGCGCGACACGTACGTCAGTGTTGGAAGCGAGAACGGTCGTAGCGTTCGGAACAGGAAGCATACCGATTGTGACAGAGCCCGCGGTCATCTGTGTAGCAAGCTCAGCGTGCTCCGTGAGGTAGATAACCTCACAGTCGATGCCGTTCGCGTCAAGGATGTAGTTGAGAACGTATTCAGGAGTGGATGCCTGACCGGTTGCGTAAACCGTCTTGCCGTTCAGATCCTCAATCGACTGGATGGTATCGCCATTCTCGAGGATATACAAAACGCCGAGTGTGTTGACAGCGGCAATCATCAGTTCACCTTCCGTCTTATTATACAGAACGGATGCAAGATTCGTGGGAACAGCGGCGATATCGTAACTGCCTTTGATGATCTCGGCTTTTACCTCGTCCGGACCGCCGGCGATCGTGAAGTCGTAGACGGATGTATCTTTAGCCTGCTCGTCTGCCATCAGCTTGGACATGCCCATACCGGTCGGTCCCTTGAGTGCAAATACACGGATGGTGTCCGGCGTTTCGACTTTAGCACATGCGGAAAAAACACCGAGTGCAAGAACAGCGACGAGAAGAAGCGAGAGAAGTTTTTTCATGGTAGGACCCTTTCTTAAATAAAAATATAATTGACTTGGTTATTCCGTTTTGCGAAAGACGGAAAGGAGTGCCGAGGAATCGAGTATGCGCAGCTTCTTTCCTCTGCGCTGCAGGATGCCGGCCTCCTCGAATTTGGTGAGTGCGCGATACAGAGATGCGCGCCCCATGCCGAGTGAATCAGCGAGCTCGGAGAAACTGACGGGCAGGGTGGCATCACCGCGTGCGTCACACGGGAGCTCGGAGAGATAGACTGCCAGCTTGCCCTCTGCAGAATCAACGGTAAACGCCGTAATCTTCCGATTCAGAAAACAGATGCGATCCGACAGAAAGCGGATATAGTTTTCTGCGAGAACCGGATGCCCGCCGATCAGCCGTTTCACGGTATCTATAGGGATAACGAGAAGCGTACATTCTGTGATCGCACGCACAACAGTCTCATAGCGGGATTCGCTTGAATACAGAGATGCTGCGCCGAACACACCGCCGATCGGAACGGTACGGAGCGGTACCGCTTTATCGGATGAATCAGAAAGAACGATCGCTTCACCTTCACAAAGGATAGCCAATCCGTTGATGGGGGAGCGTGCGTTTTGAATGATCTCCCGCGGCGCAAATGCGAGAGCACAGCAATCATCAAGAAACGGTGTCGCGGCATCGATCTGAATGACAGATGCATTTTCAAATAGAAAGGATGTTGCAAGCGTCTCGACAAGCAGATTTTTCTCCATTTCTGCCACTTTTGTTCCTCTCTTTCACGATTGTCTCATTTGAGACATTTATATTATATACGAAAAACGCAGTCTTGTCAAGATATATTTGAAAACCAACAAATTTAATTGTGAACGAATTGTAAAAGAACGCGAAAACATTTGAAATCATGGGGAAAATATTATACAATACTATTGTGTGAATCACAATTATCAATTTTCAGAAAGGACGTCCGCATTTCGCGGAATGCAAGCACAACTATGACTTTATTCGTATTGGCCGCAGGTCTCGGCTCCCGTTACGGTGGTCTCAAGCAGCTCGACCCCATGACTCCTCACGGAGAATTTATTATTGACTTTTCGATTTTTGACGCACTGCGCGCCGGATTCGATCATGTGGTTTTCATCATTAAGGAGGAGAACTACGACATCTTCCGCGAGACGATCGGCGCCCGCATTGAAAGCAAGGTAAAAGTTGACTACGCATTCCAGGCAATCGATAAGCTCGTGCCTGCAGACTGCATTCCGGAGGGACGCACGAAGCCGTGGGGCACGTTCCACGCTCTCCTTTGCGCCAAGGAATATCTGACGGATCCTTTTGCTGTTATCAACGCCGATGACTTTTACGGCGCAGACGCGTACCGTAAGGTCGCCGACTTCCTCAGAAGTGTTGCCGATAAGAAGGATAACCGTTCCTTCGCTATGGTCGGCTACCGCCTCGGCAATACGCTGACCGATGCCGGAAGCGTTGCACGCGGTGTCTGTGAGACAGACGAGAACAGCATTCTCAAAGTTATCAACGAGCGCACGAAGATCTTCAAGGATCCCGACGGTGCTCACTTTGAAGATGAGAACGGCGCAACCGTGCACCTCGACAACAACACGCTCGTTTCCATGAACTTCTGGGGATTCACGCCCGAGTTCTTCAATGGATCCGAAAAGTACTTTGACGCGTTCCTGCATGCCGATCATAAAGATCCGCTGAAGGCTGAGTGCTATCTGCCCGGTGTCGTCGGTGAGATGATCAACGACGGTGTCTGCGACGTTACCGTACTGGAAACGACCGCAAAATGGCACGGCGTTACCTACAGCGAGGATAAGCCCGGCGTTGTTGCCAAGATCAAGGAGCTTGTTGAAAGCGGCGAGTACCCGGACGGTCTTTGGAAATAATTCGTATCAACTGAAAGGAAACGATTATGGCAATTCTTGTTACTGGCGGCAGCGGCTATATCGGTTCGCATACCGTTGTTGAACTTATTGATGCCGGTTATGAGGTCATCGTCTGCGATAACCTCTCCAATTCTTCCGAAAAATCTCTTGAGCGCGTTGCGCAGATCACCGGCAAGAAGATTCCGTTCTATAAGGCGGATATCCGCGACCGTGACGCAATGAACGCGATCTTTGATAAAGAAGAGATCACTGCTGTTATCCACTTCGCAGGGCTCAAGGCGGTTGGTGAATCTGTCTCCAAACCCTTGGAGTATTACGATAACAATATTAACGGTACGCTTGTGCTCGTTGACGTTATGGCAAAGCATGGCGTGAAGAATCTGATCTTCTCCTCGTCTGCCACCGTTTACGGCAGCCCTGCGTTCATTCCGATTACGGAGGAGTGTCCGAAAGGGCAGTGCACCAACCCCTACGGTTGGACGAAATCCATGCTTGAGCAGATTCTCTCCGATATCCAGTTTGCGGATAAGGAATGGAACGTGATTCTGCTCCGCTACTTCAATCCGATCGGCGCACATAAGAGCGGACTTATCGGAGAGAATCCGAACGGAATCCCGAACAATCTCATGCCGTATGTAACGCAGGTTGCAGTCGGCAAGCGACCCGAACTCGGTGTATTCGGCAACGATTACGATACGCATGACGGTACCGGTGTCCGCGACTACATTCATGTAGTCGATCTTGCGCAGGGACACGTCAAGGCGCTCAAAAAGATTGAAGAGAAAGCCGGTCTTAAGATCTACAACCTCGGCACTGGCAACGGCTACAGTGTTCTTGATATCGTTAAGAATTTTGAAGCCGCTACCGGTGTAAAGATTCCGTACGCAATCAAGCCGCGCCGTCCCGGTGATATCGCAACATGCTACGCAAACGCAGAGCTTGCGGAGAAAGAGCTCGGCTGGAAAGCACAGAACGGCATCCTCGAGATGTGCGAGGATGCATGGAGATGGCAGAAGAACAACCCGAACGGCTACGACGACTGATCCAAATAAAACAGACCGCTATGGATTTCCATAGCGGTCTGTTTTTATTCGTTGCGGAACGCAAACACCGTTGATCTCTTATAAACTTCGCCGGGACGAAGAACCACATTAGTAAATTCTTCATGGTTGATGCTGTCCGGCATCGCCTGCGTTTCAAGACAAACGGCACAGTGTTTTTTGCGAGGCACGCCGCCTTTGAACGGGGGATCGCACTCGTCGATCATGTTGCCCGTATAGACCTGCATGCACGGCTGATCCGTGTATACGTGCATCGTTCGACCGGATTCCGGATCATGAAGTGAAGCGCGAAGTTTGATAGTGCCGGATGATGGAAAAATATAGTTATGATCCAAGCCGCCGCAAGCAGATATGAGTGGATAATTGGAAGAAATGATCTCCTCAATAGAGCAGGCAATCGTCAAATCAAACGGCGTACCTATCACGGACTGAATTGTTCCATCAGGAATCAGGTCACCATTCACACTGTTAATCTTTCCCGCATGAATCCAAAGCGTATGTTTTGTGCAGTCGCAGCTTTCATATCCGTGCAGATTGAAGTAAGAGTGATTCGTCATGTTGAGAATCGTGGTTTTATCGGTGGTCGCGCAATAAGTGATAGAGAGATATCCTTCCAGCGACAGCGTGTATGTAACCGTGACAGAAAGTGTGCCCGGATATCCTTCATCGCCGTCAGGGGAGAGATGCGAGAGGATGAGTGACGGCTGATTATCCGTTCCTGATTCAGTAGCATTCCAAATCCGCTTATCAAACCCGATCATGCCTCCGTGCAGATGGTTGTTACCGTCGTTTTTAGCGAGGGAGTACTCCACACCGTCCAGCATAAACTTGCCGCCTGCGATGCGGTTTGCGCACCGACCGATCAGCGCCCCCTGGTAGTCGTTCGCCGTGAAGTAGTCCTCCACGCGATCGTACCCACAAACAACATCGGCGGGAACTCCGTGTGCGTCCTTCACCCACAGACTCTGGATGATGCCGCCGAGATTCAGAATGCGCACAGACGTCCCCGATCTGTTGGAAAGCGTGTAAGCGTATACCTCTTCACCGGTGGGGGTGTTGCCGAAAAAGTTTTTGTTAATCATATCACTTCGCCTCGCTTAAAAATGAACGGAGCAGGGTGATCTGACGGCGAACAGAAGCCGGTGCAGGTCCGCCGTATGCGCCGCGCTCGGCAACGCATGTCTCAAGACTGATCGCGCCGTATACATCCTCACCGAAAAGATCCGAATAGGATTTGTATGTATCCAGCGGCAGATCTTCAAGTGTAGTGTTCTCGGCAATGCAGTGTGCAACGAGACGACCGCTGATCTTGTATGCATCGCGGAATGCCATTCCTTTTTTGACAAGGTAATCGGCACAGTCCGTTGCGTTAATGAATCCACGCGAGGCAGCTGCACGCATGTTGTCCTTGCGAACAGTCATTGTCGTGAACATAGCAGTAAAGACCTCTACAGCAATCTTTACGTTGTCGAGCGCGTCAAAGATCGCCTCTTTATCCTCCTGCATATCCTTGTTGTACGCAAGCGGAATCCCCTTCATCATCGTGAGCAGGGTAGTCAGATCGCCGTAAACACGTCCCGTTTTGCCGCGGACAAGCTCTGCTACGTCGGGGTTTTTCTTCTGCGGCATGATGGATGATCCGGTGGAATATGCATCATCCAATTCGATAAACTTGAATTCGGACGAGCACCACAGGATGATCTCCTCAGAGAAGCGGCTCATATGCATCATAAGAATCGAGAGCGCACTGCCGAGTTCAAGCACGAAATCTCGGTCAGACACGCCGTCCATGCTGTTTTCCGTCACAGTAGAGAAACCAAGCAGATCTGCGACCATGTGTCGATCGATCGGATACGTTGTGGAAGCGAGTGCACCCGAGCCAAGCGGCATAACATCCGTGCGCTTGTATACGTCGCAGAGACGCTCGTAATCGCGCATGAACATCTGCGCATAGGCAAGGATATAGTGTGCAAACGTCACCGGCTGTGCGCGCTGGAGATGGGTATAACCCGGCATGACGGTATCGACATGCTCCTCCGCTTTCGAACAGATCGCATCCAACAGGGAAGCGATGAGTGTCTGGACCGCTTTGATTTCCTCTTTCAGATGCATACGGATATCGAGTGCTACCTGATCGTTGCGGCTGCGTGCCGTATGGAGTCGTTTGCCGGTTTCGCCGATACGCTCCGTCAGCACAGCTTCGATGAACATATGGATATCCTCAGCTTCGGGATCAATCGCAAGTGCACCGCTTTCAATATCCGCGAGAATCTGTCTGAGCGCTTCGATGATTTTTGCCGATTCTTCCTTGGCGATAATTCCGCACTCACCGAGCATTGTCGCATGCGCGATTGATCCGGTGATATCGGATTTGTACATCCGCCAGTCAAAAGAGATGGATGAGTTGAAGTCATTCACGCGCGAATCCACCGCTTTGGAGAAACGCGCATCCCACATTTTACCTTTCATAAATACCCCATATTACAGTACAAAATGACTTGACTGCATACGCCGCCAAGTCACTTTGTGAAATTGTTTGAAATCAGAACTCACGGGAGCCGAGGAGCTTTGCGCGCTCCTTGATGGAGAGACCGAACAGGTTGATGAATCCGCCTGCGTCAGCCTGGTTGTAATCCTCATCCTCACCGAACGATGCGGTCTGCTCATCGTAAAGAGAGTAGGGAGAGGTGACACCCGCATTGATGATGTTACCCTTGTACAACTTCAGCTTGACATCACCGGTAACCGTTTTCTGCGTATCGTCAACGAATGCGCAGATGGCATCCTTCAGAGGCGTGAACCACTGACCGTTGTAAACGAGGTCAGCAAGCTTCTGTGCAACGATCTCCTTGAAGTGAGAGGTCTCCTTATCAAGCGTGATCGTCTCAAGAACGTTGTGTGCAGCGTAAAGAATCGATCCGCCGGGGGTCTCATAAACGCCGCGGCTCTTCATGCCGACAAGACGGTTCTCAACGATGTCAAGAATACCGATACCGTTAGCACCGCCGATTGCGTTAAGCTTCTCAATGAGAGCAACGCCATCCATCTGAACGCCGTCAAGGGCGGTCGGAATACCCTTCTCAAAATGAATCGTTACGTATGTAGGCGTGTCGGGAGCCTGCTCGGGAGATACGCCGAGTTCAAGGAAGCCTTCCTTCTGATAATCGGGTTCATTTGCCGGGCTCTCAAGATCGAGTCCTTCGTGGCTGAGGTGCCAAAGGTTCTTATCCTTAGAGTAGTTCGTCTCACGGTTGATCTTCAGCGGGATGTTGTGTGCCTCCGCGTAGTCGATTTCCTCTTCACGGGACTTGATATCCCAGACTCTCCACGGAGCAATGATCTCCATCTCGGGAGCGAACGCCTTGATCGTCAGCTCGAAACGAACCTGGTCATTTCCCTTACCGGTGCAGCCGTGGCAGATTGCATCAGCGCCCTCCGCCTTAGCGATCTCAACGAGACGCTTTGCGATACAGGGACGTGCATGGGACGTACCGAGCAGGTAAGACTCATACTTCGCACCCGCCTTCAGACACGGCCAGATGTATTCTTCCACGTATTCCTTGCGCAGATCCTCGATGTACAGTTTGGAAGCGCCGGTCTTGATTGCCTTTTCCTCAAGTCCGTCGAGCTCCGTGCCCTGACCGACGTCACCGGAAACAGCAACGACCTCACATCCGGGATAGTTCTCCTTCAGCCACGGAATGATGATGGACGTATCCAGACCGCCGGAGTACGCAAGAACGATTTTTTTGATTTCTTTCTTCATTTTGACACCCTCTATGAATAATTATAATTTGTTTTTCGATTGGGATAACTTATTATACACCATGTCTTCCTAAATGTCAATAGCACAATTGAATAAATATTCTGACTTTTGCACTGTTTTGTGAAATAATATTCACAAAAGACGGTTGGAGCACGATGCACTACAATTATACTACGAATCAAAGGAAATAACAAGACAATTTTGTAACAAATCTGGTTTTTCGGCGGATTTTTCAGTGTGTATTTTTTGATTCGTACGAAAGACTAATACCGAACCGATGAAAGGAGCAAAAACATGAACAGAAAAAAACGTTTAGCTGCTGTTTTAACAGCGGTTGTTTTGGCTGTTAGCGGGGTATCCGTTTCGGCATCCGCGGTGTCTTCCAAGCCGATGAACTGGTACTGTAAGCATGAGAGAGACGGCAGACAGCCAATATGCGACACGGAGATGCGATTCATTGAAAATTACAGCGGTTATTATATTGATACAAAAAACTGCGATCCGGAAGCGGCGGAAAAGGTGATCTATCTCACGTTTGACGTGGGGTATGAAAACGGAAACGTAGAGAAAATTCTCGATACTCTGCAGGCGGAGGAAGTGCCCGGGGCATTTTTTGTTCTTGAGAATTTTGTCAGACGTGAAGCGGATCTTGTCCGTCGTATGGAGGCGGAAGGGCATCTTGTCTGTAACCATACCGCATCACACAGAGATATGACAAAAACGCACACTGCGGAAGGATTTACAGCAGAGCTCGAAAAGCTGGAAGAGGCGTGTGCGGAGATCGGTGTCACTGCTGCGAAGTACTACAGACCGCCGGAGGGAAGATTTTCCGAGGAAAACCTGAAATTTGCCTCAGACGCCGGATTCAAAACGGTATTCTGGAGTTTTGGTTACGTTGATTGGGATAACGATAAGCAGCCGGTACCGGAGGAGGCACTTGACAAAATTCTTACCAGTCTTCATAACGGTGAAGTGTTGCTGCTGCATCCCACATCCGCGACGAATGCGGAAATCATGCCTGCGCTGATCAAGGAGCTTCGTGCGCGCGGATTCCGCTTCGGCACACTGAACGAACTGACCGCACAATAAAGAAAGGAAGGGACGCGATGCGCCGAATACTACTGTTTACCTGTTTGATTACTTTGCTTTTGCGCTATGCGTCCGTGCCGGTATTCGCAGATGAAGAGGGGAAGAGCGTATACTCATCGCACGAAAATGACAAGCAAAAAATCGCGATTACGTTTGATGACGGACCGCACCCGCGCTATACGCCAATCATTCTGGATATTCTTGCACAGTACGGCGCACACGCGACCTTTTTTATCATCGGTGAAAATGCGCAGCGCTATCCCGATTTGCTTGCGCGGATACTGAAAGAGGGGCACGAGATCGGCAATCACACGTATCTCCATGCAAATTTACAGACAGTTCGTCCGGATACGGTAAAGCAGCAGATTCTTGAAGCCGAGGAGACGATTCTCGAACTGACCGATCTGCGGCCCAAGCTTCTGCGTCCGCCCGGCGGTTTATACAATCAGTATGTCTGTGACGCGGCAAATGCGCTGGATTACGAAGTAATTCTGTGGACGATCGACACACTCGATTGGTCACATCCGACCCCGGAGGAGATTATTGATAAGGTGGAGTCAAACATCAAAAGCGGCGATATCATTCTGTGCCATGATTTCATCGGCGGCGGATCGACCCCTACGCCGGATGCGCTTCGCCGGATTCTGCCTGATCTTTTGCGGGAGGGCTATGAATTCGTGACTGTTTCAGAGCTGATCCACTCAAAATAAAAGAAAGCACTTCCGATAAGGAAGTGCTTTTCATCTGTTCTCAAGTGCAATATAGTCTGCGGACAAGATTGAGCATATGCCGATCGTTTCGTATTGGTTTTTTATATACATAGCGTCGCGCTGGATCCCCTCAAACTGCATTCCGCATTTCTCCATGACGCGTCTGCTTTGTGCGTTTCCGATCATGTATTTTGCTTCGATCCGATGCAGATTCAAATCAAAGAATCCGACGCGCATTACGGCGCGGATTGCTTCTGCCGCCAGACCCTTACCCCAAAATCTGCGATTGAGCACGTAGCCGATTTCAGCGCTGTTGTGGGCGTAATTGAATGAAGTAAAGCCGCAAGTGCCGATCATTTTGCCGCTTTCCTTGTGAATCACTGCCCAATCGTGAAAATCGCCGGTCCTGTATTTCGGAATAATATAAGTAAGATACCGCATCGTATAGTGCGGATCCGGATGCGGCTCCCAGGTCAGGTATTTCGTAACCTCGGCATCGCGGGAGTATTCGTGCATGTCCAGGCAGTCGTTCTTTTGCAGTCGACGCAGAAGGAGCCGCTGCGTGCGCAATACAGGCGGATCACGGAACAATCGCGCTACGATTTCTTTGTTCATTTCTGCGCCTCCTTTGGCAAAGTACACTCATTATAACTCCAATTTACGGAAATTGCAATAGGGATCTGCGGAAAATATATATAGATATTTTACAATTCCGTTCGCAATTCGTATTGAAATACTTGAAAAATAATGGTATAATACAGTATTATATGTAATCGGTGAGGGAATTATGGCTATTCGTTCTTCTATCGCGTTTATCGGTGTCGGAAATATGGGCAGTGCGATCCTTGGCGGCATTCTTGAAAGCCGCGTTTTTTCGCCGGATTCCATTACACTGTGCGATCCGTTCAAAGAAAAATGCGAACCTTTTATCGTGCGCGGATGCACGTACACTCCCTCTCTGCCGATCGCTGCTCAGAATGCCGAGTGCATCCTGCTTGCCGTTAAGCCTCAGCAGATCGATGCGGTCATGAATGAGTTTGCACCGTATTCGGCAGGGAAGCTCGTTCTCTCCATCGCCGCAGGTGTGCCGATTGCGCGCATTGCGGAAAAATTCCCCAAAGCATCCGTAGTTCGTGCTATGCCAAATACGCCCCTGCTTGTCGGGAAGGGCGTTACCGCACTTTGCCGTGACACTGCAGTTTCTGACGTTTCACAGGATGATTTTACGCTTGCTTTCCGCATTTTTTCTGCATCCGGCATGGCTGTTGAACTGCCGGAATCACAGATCAATCCTGTCACCGCATTGACATCCAGCTCTATAGCGTATTTTGCACGTTTTATTGGCGACATGTACGCATGGGCGAAGAACAATGGATTTCCGACCGATGCACAGACACTGGAAATGATCTGCCGCAGTGCAATCGGTTCAGCTGAACTACTGATGCAGACGGATTTCGATCCGCTCTCGCTGGAAAGAGCCGTTACCTCTCCGGGCGGTACTACCGCCGAAGCAATGAAGGTGTTCACAGAGCGCGGTCTTGATACGATGATTCCCGATGCCATGGACGCCTGTCGGCGCCGGGCGGATGAACTCGCAGGAAAGTAAGTCATATCATCAGGCACGTCCGCATATACTGTCACAAATCAGGTGCGGAGGTGTTTGCGTGTCACAGTCCACTGCGGGAAGAACTACGTTCAGAAAGGATACTGCATATTTTCTCTTTATGCTTGCCGTATCCGTTTGTGCATCTGCGCTCGGATGCTGGATCTCCGGTATTGTTTTCGTGGACGTATCCCTTTTCAGGATTCATACACTTGATCTGTACGGCACCTGTCATCTGCCGGTTGAGTTTCTGGCGCGCTGCGCTGTCCTGTGCCGCCCGTTTCTGATCGATGCTGCTGTCCTGCTTCTCGCCGCCTGTTCACGATTTGAGTATTTACTTTCATCTGTGTATTTTCTTCTGCGGGGCATTGCTTTCGGTACAGCACTGTACGTCGTTCTGCATACCGGCAGCACCTCAGCAGTCCTGTATCTGCCGATCGTTTACGTATCGGTTACTCTTATGTATCTCATCTACTCCCGGATGCTGCGAACAAAAAACGGTCCCTGTCCGCGCACGGATGCTCTTGTCTATGCACTGATAACAGCAGGTGCGGCATCGATCGTCTTTACAGCAGTTACCGCGAGTATTTCATAATTTACCGAAAGGATGCACAATGTGCGGACGTTCCAATGAGCAATTATTACGACAACGAAGAAAAACGAAAGAAACCGACGTGGTTTGACCGTGTACAGAAGGAAAGGGAAGGCGTATCGCCGGACGATCCCAAAGCACTTGATAAACCGACAGTCGGCAGCTTCTTCAAGCTGTTCGGCCGTAAGATCAATACGCTTTTGAGTGTCAATCTGCTGTACGTTTTCGGAAATTTCCCGATTTTCTTTTTCCTGCTGGCGCTCAGCGGATACGTGTCCGATTCCACGAGTGCCCCGTACTATCAGCAGTTCGCGCCGCTTCTCGGAGCATCGTACTTTGATCCGTCGCCGGTAACAGCGTCACTGCTTGGTATATTCGGTGCTCATATCAGCATCACCGTGCCGACCGTGTTTACGAACATACTGTACGGCTTAACAGCGCTTCTTTTTGTTACGTTCGGTCCTGTCAACGTCGGTACAACCTACCTTCTGCGCTCCATGGTGCGCGAGGAGGGCATGTTCCTTATGTCCGATTTCTGGTACGCTATTAAGAAGAATCTCCGCCAGGGACTCATTTTCGGCGTGATAGACCTGCTTATCATGGCATTGCTCGGGTACGATTTTTTGTATTTCTACATCAATCTCGGCAGCGGAAGCACGTTCATCTATATTCTGTTCTTTATCACGTTTGCGATGATCATAGTCTATGCGATGATGCGTATGTACATCTATCTCATGATGGTGACGTTCGATCTTTCCATTGCGAAGATGCTCAAAAATGCACTTTTCTTCTCGATACTCGGTATCAAACGGAATATCATGGCACTGCTTTGGGTTGTCCTTCTGATTGCGCTTGAATACGTCATTCTCATGGTGTTTGCGCCGCTCGGTGTGATTCTGCCACTGATTCTTCTGTTTTCCGTCGGAGCATTCGGCTGTGCATTTGCTGCCTATCCGAAGATCAAGGAAATCATGATCGATCCGTATTATTCCGAAACGCCCACTCCCAGAAATGAAGACTAAAATAAACGCCTGTACTTTTCGGTACAGGCGTTTTCTTTTATTGAAGTTCTTTTCCCGTAGTCTTTTTCCAAACAAATTTTACAATCCACACGGCGAAGAATGCAAACAGTACACCGAGGAGCGCACCCGCAAGCACATCGGTAGGGAAATGTACATACAGATACAGTCGGGACAGTGCCACGAGAATCGCCGCAATCATGGCGGGTATACCGAGACGCTTGTCGCGAATGACAAGAACCGTAGCGGCTTCCAGGGAGGCGAGCGTGTGCCCGGACGGGAATGATCCGTCGGTCAAGCGCTCGACCAGAAGCGTGATGTCCCGTGCACCCACTGTGTCATACGGTCGGATACGAGCGATGAGCGGTTTCAATGTCACGTTGCCGACAAGGAGACCGGAGAGCAGTGCAACGCCCATCATGATGCCGGTTGCACGCGTTTTTTTGAAAAACAGCAGGATTACCGCCACAGCGATCCAGAATATGCCGTGATCGCCGAGCTTCGTGATAAGCGGGAAAAACCAATCCAGAAACGCGCACGAGAACACGTCCTGAATCCAGTTAAGAATGTTGAGCTCGATTGCCGTGAGCTGTTCAAGAAATGTCATAAGTCACCTCAGTGATTGTATCTGTCGTACATCAGGAATTTGTCTCCGACGCGGCGGAAGAAGTACGTGGTATCGATATAGTCTCTGTAATCTTCCAGGCTGGAATACTGGGAATACTTCAAGACGTGCGTGAAGGAAACGCGGCAGGAAAACGTGTTTTCGTCATACATGTAGAATTCCGTAACCGCGGCGTCCTCGAACGAGTACGATACGTGTCCGATTGCCCATATTGTCTGCGAGGTGCGGATGTTCTCGTACAGCTCGCTTTCCGGATCGATATAAACGGACGGTGTATAGAATTTCGCGTCATTCTGCATGTATTTTGCTATGGCCTGCGCAGCTTCGAGCACGTATGCACCGTGTTCATCCTTCGCGGTATTATCGTACAGAAACGTCGCGGAATATTCATTTTCTGCGGTATTTTCAACTTCACAGGTACGTCCGTCCGGAGCAGTTACCGTTACGGATTCCGGCGGGAAGTAGAGTCCGTCCACTGCGTATTCGAGGAAGACGATCCCCTCCACGCCCTCCGGCATGTGGTCGCAGGATTTGTCTTCGGTTACGGAACCGGTAAGAGCGGTATCATCAAGCGCGACGCCGTTCACAGAAACCGTGTATCCTTTCGGCGCAGTAATGCGTACCGATTCGGTACCGGCACAGTAAATTTCAAACTCAGACGCTTCGTAAAGCGTGAAGCCAAGCGGAGATTTCTCATCCGATTCGCGCAGAGTGAAGGACGAGAATTTGATATCGTCCGCCTTGACGATGTAACGGACTGATGTGTCAAGACCTGTAGTGATCGCGGAATAGGTGATCTCTTTTCCTTCGGTGAAATCAGCGAGATACCGGATTACGGCACCAGTATTTTCGTAAGGGGTCAAGGTCGTTTCGCAGAGTGCTACAAGACCTCTGAAATCGCCGCCGTAGTAATCGTTAAATACGCGCTCTGCTTCATACTGCGGCTGTGCGGCTTCGTAATCGGCCAAATACTCTGTAACTTTGCCGAGCGCCACATGAATCAGAATCAACGAAACGATCACGAGAAGCGCGTAAATCGTGTAAAAAATCGGAAAACGTCTTGTCTTTTTCATTCTGCCGTCTCCGTTTCCGCGCCATCACGCGCTACCATGATATACGTCGGCATCCGTCTCGGCGTGGTGAACGCCTTATATTTGTTTACAAGTCCCATTTTTTGATACTGATCCAGCTTGCTTTCATCTATGCCATACTTCGTGTAGTAATCCTCGTAGTACATCATGGAGGAAGAACCGCCGTCGAGCATCGCCGCCGTGACAGCTCCGTACGAAACCATTATATCAATGACGTCGTTATGGGTAGCGCCGAGGCTGCTTGCTGAACGACCGTCTGTCACAAGGAGAATCACGGTGCCGTCTGCACGCTGCCCGATTGCAGTGCGCTGTGCCGTTCCCGTGTTGCTGTCCGCGTAGTGGAGGCGCACGCTGTCGCCGTCGCGGTCGATCAGCACGTTGCCGGTCTGAAAGGACACAGCATCACGCACGCCGAGTGCATCCGCTTTTTCACGCGTCATTCCTTCCGATACGACGAGCCGATCATCTTTATCAAAACCGATAAAGGTCTTCCACGTGTATCCGTCCTGCCAGACACAGCTGCCGAGGGAATACGTCAGACCGACGGGATTGTCGCCTGTACCGACGCCGCCCGGATCGTTGAATTCGCCTGCATTGATTGCCGCCACAGCATCATCCCGTGCCGCCATGTCAAAAATGCGTGCGCCGGTTTTGCCGCTTTTATAATCGCTGGAGGTGCCCACATAGACACGGGACGGATCCTTCACGAGAAGTACGTACGCTTTGTACGTGGAGCCACTGATCGTATGAAATAGCATACCGTCCTTCGCGTTTTCCCATTCATCGACGGCGGATTCATTGCCGCTTGCCGTACCGCCTTGCTGTTGTGCGGCGGCATATTCCTCAAGAGAGAGGACGTCCGTACTGATTACGCGGCTGTCCGCGAGAATCTGATCGACAGTGGCGTCATCGAGAAAGAGACCGGGCACCCACTTTGTGGCACTTGCCTGCAAAGCCGAGAGCACAAGAAGATTCCGCACAGTCGGGCTCGGACCGTTAGCGATGGTATGACAGAGGGCGAAAACAGCGTATACAGCAAGAATCACAACGGTAAACAGAATAAGCAGTGTACGTCGGATGACGCGGAATACGGTTTTACGGGCGGGCGCACGTTCGCCTCGGTCATTTTGAGGGAGTTTGGCCGGCTTTTTGTCCGCTATGTAGACAGGTGGGACATACGCGCCATCTTTCGAGAAAATTTTCTTCGGATTCACGGAATACTCCTTTAGTTGTGTTGGTCGTTATTATCAGCGAAAACCCATTTCTTTTGAATGTTGAAGCTGAATATAAAGAGAGCGGTATCAATACAGCCCTTTACAAGTGTTTTAATGGCGGTTGATTCGACAGAGAACGCCATCTTTGTCAAAAGAGAAAAGAGGGAAATACCGCCGGTGGAAACCGCAAGGATAGCCACTGCGAGTATATAATACCGAATAAGAGTCCCCTTGTTCGGCGCACTGCTTTTGAATACACGTTTTTTATTGACTGTAAAGTTGACCAAAGAGGATACAACGCGAGCACAAATCGCAGCCAGCACCTCTGCTGTCAGATCACCGATCAGTGGGGTGAGCAGCCAGCTGACAAGCGCAAACAAGCCAAGATCCAGAACGAAAGATAGCGCGGAACTGGCAAGGAATTTCAAAAACTGCGACAAACGTTTGATGACAAATTTGAAAATCAGCGAATAGATACGGAATGAATCGCGGAATGGGCGGAAATGCGACGTTTGGTTCTCTTCGATATAAACAGTCCGGATCTTCATTTCGGTCGAAGGGATGCGGAGACGCCCCATCTGCAAAAGGGCATTTGTTTCATATTCATAACGGTCTCCGTCTACGGCAAGCATCTCAGGAAGATATTTAGCGGGAATTGCACGAAGACCGGTCTGCGTATCCGATACCTTCAGTCCGCAGAAAAGCTTGAAGACGAACGATGTCGTACGGTTCCCGAATTTACTGCGCGGAGGTACGTCCGGACCGGAAAAATCGCGCACCCCGAGCACTACGGATTCCGTGTTGCACATTTCCTCGGCACAGCGAAGCACGTCCTCGGCAAGGTGCTGACCGTCTCCGTCCACGGTGATAACGCCTTCTGTTGTACGTCCTGTCTCGAGAAAATGGCGAAATGCCGTCTTCATGGCAGCGCCTTTACCACGGTTCACTTCATGCGTAAGCAGCGTGCAGTTGGGCAGATCCTTCGGAAAATTCGGAACAAACTCCTCGCCCGATCCGTCGTTTATGAGGATGATGTCGGTGAACCCGATATCAAGCAGAGACTCTACGGTTTTGCGCAGCTTTTCATCAGGATTCAGAGAGGGAATAATTACCGTAACGTTTGGTGTCATACGCTTCACTTCTTTCGTCATGGCTCATCTGCCTACTCGGTCTCAGCGAGATATTCGCCAAGAAAGGCAGATGAGACCGTGTTGTTCAAATACGTCTTGAGATTTGAGAGATACAGTGTACGCCCGTAGTAGGGAAGTCCGTGCGATGCCGCAAGTGCATCGGTGAAATCCTTCAGGTAATACACCTGGTTTTTATAGAACGAGATGTTAAAATAGTACACCGTGGGGATAAATTCCGCGTTAACAATGGAAGGTACGCCGTCCGTCAGCACCATATCAAACGAAATCATACCGCCGAGCATCTGGAAATCGTATTCCTGCTCAGCGATGAAGTTGCCGAGCGAATAGACACACAGCGTGCGTCTTCCGTCCTCGCATTCAATCCATTCCACAGGCTGGATTACGTGCGGATGATGCCCGATGATCGCATCAGCACCGCTTTCTGCAAACAGCGATGCGAGCTCTTTCTGCTTTGCATTCGGTGTAAACGTGTTCTCCGATCCCCAATGGACCGAAACGATCACGAAGTCCGCCATTTCCTTGGCACGGGCAATCTCTCCAGGGATAGCCTCCGGATCAGGATACGGAATCACGATTGGTGATCCTGCATCGAGGGTGATATAATTTGTATGTTCCGTATAGGAAAGGAACGCCACACGGATGCCGTTTTTCTCAACAACGCGGACGTTTTCGTAATCCGCACGATCTCTGTATCCGCCGATCATCGTCACCCCGTCAAGCGTGCCGTACAAATCCATCGTAGCGGAAAGTCCCGCGGCTTTTTTGTCGAGCATGTGATTGTTGGCGATGTTGATTACGTCAAAACCGGTTTCGGCAAGATCGTAGACAAGATCCTGCGGTCCGTTGAAGTAGGGATAATAGCTGAAATCGTATCCATCGCCGCACATCAGCGTTTCCTGATTGATAAAGGCTATATCGGCAGATGCGATACGTTCCTTCACGTTCGCAAACATGGGTGCAAAATTGTACGCACGTCCACCGTCCACAGCACAGTATTTTGCGTCACGAACGTTTCCGTAGTAAATGATGCAGTCGCCGGCACCGAGAAACGACACTGTACGTACGTCCGGTTCAGGCGGCTCGGTTGTTTCCGGCTCAGTTTCCGCGTCTGTATCGATCGGCACAAAGACCGGCTCCGTTTCCTCTTCGGACGGTGTTTCGGGATCTGTTTCCGGTACCGTTGTCTGTGCAGGTGTTGCAGGGCGAAAGAGTGATCCGACACACGAAACAAGGGAAACGGACAAAAGAAGCGCAGCAATCAGTGCCGCTGTGAGAAGAATGAACCTGTTTTTCACGGTGACTCCTTATAATTCATTGACTATATTAATTAATGATACCATATTCATATATAAATTGCAAGTTATAGCATCAAATCTTTTCGATTTCAGTCAAAATATATCTTGCTTTTTTGTCGAAAATTTTATACAATATATATGTTATGTTTTTATTTGCTTTTTTCTGCTAAAAAATAGAAATCGAGGTTATGGATTTTATGAAGCCATCTGCAGCGGCAATCGTCGGTCGAATAAGTGCCATTGTCGTTACCGTTCTACTTGTTCTCCTGATCGCCGCATACGGTGTCATGTGGATTCTTGTGAACGGCCTGTCTCCTACAGCACGGCGTCTCTTCGTGCTCTCTGTAAAGGAAACCTCTGCCGGCGGATTTCTTGCAGATATTTATCTGAGTGAGGATGAGATCGCGGAGATCATCGGCACGAACGGGGAAGAGAACAGTGACGAAAAGGTTGACGTTTCGCTGATCCAGCTCCCCGGGGCTGATACAACGCCGATCGATCCTGCAGACACATCGCTTGAGACACAGCCTGCTGATCCGGATCATGGAAATACAGACGATCCGTCAACAACGGATGTTCCCGACAATCTCCCTGAAGATCCTATGGCAGGGATTGAAATTGTAGACATCCGCGGATCGACCTATAACGGAAAAATGCTCATCATTTCCGATCCGAAACGCGTATTTGTCGGTGTGCCCGATCGCTACGGTAATGATGCGTCCGGTCTGACAGTTACGGAAATGGTCAAAAAGTACGACTGCATCGCCGGAACGAATGCGGGCGGATTTTATGATCCGAACGGTCAGGGAACCGGCGGCATTCCTGCGGGTCTCGTTATTTACGAAGGAAAGCTTCTTTGGGGCACGGGCGGCTCGCACAGCATCTGCGGACTGGATTCAAACGGAATTCTCCACGTCGGCATTATGAGCGAGAAGGCTGCGCTGGATGCAGGGATTCAGTATGCGGCAAGCTATGGACCTGCGCTCATCATCAACGGAAACCCCTGCAATGAGAACGGAAACCTTGGCGGCGGTCTGAATCCGCGTACCGCAATCGGACAGCGTGCAGACGGTGCAATTCTTCTTATGGTCGTCAACGGACGGTCTCTCGATAGCCTCGGTGCAACGTACGACGACCTCGTCGAGATTATGCTGACGTACGGCGCAGTGAACGCAACGAACCTCGACGGCGGATCCTCGTCGCTCATGGTTGTCGACGGCGAGAGCATCACAAGCAGTGCATATATGTTCGGAGAAAGGACGGTCGCTACGGCGATTTTGGTGAAATAAGTATGCCGGGTCGTTTCTGGAAAATATATCTCATTTGTGTCACCGCCGTCTCTGTTTTGCTTGCCGTCGGATTCTCTGCTTTTTACAGCTTTATCGGCTCTTATGAGCAGTCCCAGCCGGACTATGCCATCAAGCAATACGCCGACAGTCTGTCCAACAGCAATTTTACCTCGGTCATCTATAGCTGTCTCCCTGACGAGATTTCGCCTTACGAAACGGAGGATACCGTGATCTCCGCTTACATCGATGCGCTCAAAGCACTTGACGGGGCAGTCACCGTGCGCAAGGATTTTAAGAAATACACCTCGGATGCGCCTGCTTATATTATTCTGAAAGCCGGCACGCAGGTAGCTGAGGTTACAATGAGCGGGGCGAACAGCGGATCGTTTGGGATGAAACGTTGGAAAATCGCCTCCTTTAATCCATTTTTGGAGAACTGGGCTCCACAAGCGACCACCTATACATTCTTCGTTCCGAAAGGCGCTTCGCTGAGATTGAACGGTGTTTCCGTCACGTCTGACTGTCTGACCGGAACGGATGCTCCGTATCGCTATAAAAGTGAATACGAGCCGGATGCATCAGCTTCATGCGATGTATACGAAATTGACGGTCTGTACACCATGCCGACCGTAGTATGTGCGCTCGATGGGGAAGTGTGCGCTGCCGAGGAAAACGGCACGTCCTATTTTGTTCAGTACCCGAAGTCATCCGTCAAAGAGTATACCGTCACGGTACCCGAAGGCGCCGCAGTTACAGTAAACGGAATTGCGCTTGCTGACAGTACCATTCTCAAAACCGATATTCCGTATACGTATCACCCGCTTGAGGCAACTGCTGAAAATCTTCCGACTGCCGTCACATATTCGATCACAGGTCTGTTCTCACAGCCCGAAATCATAGTTACGCTTGACGGAATCGAGCTTCCGCATACGCTGGATGGTACTGCGTTTGAGGTACCTTATCCCGAATCCAGCCTCTACACGTGCGAAATCCGCGTACCTGCCGGTGCCGAAGTTTCCACATACGGCCAGATTCTTGATCCTGCAGTCTCTGTCCGCGAGCCTGTCTTTCCCGAATTGGTCGGTCTCATCGACAATATTCCGGAATATGATGTTTATACTGTGTCCGGTCTGTACGCTCCTTTGGCAGCACACACATCGGTCAGAGCTAATGGGGAAGTGCTTCCGCAATCCTCGACGGTCGATGAGAATGCTGAAACGGTCCACGCGGCATATCCGGTCGTACAGCAGGATGCAGTTGCAGATCTTGCGCATACGTTCACAAAGGATTATATCACGTACACATCGCAGGGATATAATAATATTGACGCCAATCTTCAAAGAGCCCTCAGTCACGTTCTGTACGGAACGGATACATATACGCGTATCGCGAATTCCCGCATAGGGATTTGGTACGTAACGCCTGTTACATCTAACGAGTACCGATCTTTGGAAGTCGTTCAGATCATGCAGTACTCCGAAGATATGTACAGATGCACGGTCGCTTTTGATGTAGCACAGCAAACATACTATATACATAACGATTATTCCGGTACGCTGGAACTCGTTGTCGCTAAAAAATACGGCGCGTTCAGAATCGTTGACATGTACTTGCATACGGAGAAATAAATCATAATCTGAAACTCTGCTCATATACTGTAGTAACATTTTTGAGCGGAGTGATGATATGAGAGAGCATACCGTTGGAAATCGACTGGCCGGCATTCAATCAGATGATAAAGAAAGATGTATCCGCCTGGCGGAATATCTAATAGAGCACAGATCGACCGTCCGCGCGACTGCCAAATATTTCGGAATCAGCAAATCTACCGTACATAAGGATTTATCGGAGAAGCTGCCGCGTCTCAGTGCATCGCTGTACAGGGAAGCTAAATCTGTTCTGCAGCGCAATAAAGCAGAGCGGCATCTGCGCGGCGGTCAGGCGACTAAAATGAAGTACCGTCTGCTTCGTAATAAGAAGAACTGGTAGATTCCGGCGAAAGGATGAGAAAATGATATCTGGATTGATTTCTGTGATCATTCCTACATATAACCGTGCAAATGTAATCGAGGAGTGCATCGCTTCTGTAGCTGCCCAAAGTTACACAAATTATGAAATTATCATAGCGGATGACGGATCGACCGACAGCACGCTGAAAATTTGTCACGAACTTATAGAGAATAACAAACGAATTCGTTTGATTCAGCTGGAGCATACGGGCGTCTCTTCCGCCCGGAATGCCGCACTTGATATTGCGAGCGGGGAATACGTGTTTTTTCTCGACAGCGATGACACAATCCACCCGCTGCTGTTTGAAACACTTGTTCGCGGCATGAGAACGAATAATGCTGCTATTGCAGGGACATTCGTTGTGCCCATACAACAGAAAAACTGGCAGCAAAGTGTAACCCAAGCATGCACCCATCGTGAATCGGGGGGAACAAAACTACTATCTTTTATTGATGCGCTCACCGCAACATTTTCCGGAACGACACCACTTTCGATGATCGGCGGTGTCATGATGCTTCGTGATTTGATCGGAGAGACTCGATTCAGAACGGATCTGCATGTTGGTGAGGATTTCTATTTTGTTTATCAAAATCTTACAAAAGGTGTCCCGTGTCTGTTTCTAAAACAAAAATGGTACTTTCAGCGAATCCATGCAAATAATTCGTCGTGGGATTATTCTTTTGATGGTTTTTATTCACGGTTTCTGAGGAGAAAGCTGATTTGGGAAAACGAGGAAGCGCAGGGAAGAGATCATCTCGCACAGCTGCAAAAGCGTGATGCATTCGGCTGCTTCATTCGATGCTTTAACAAATGCGATCATCATAGTAATGACGCAAGAAAAATGCGCGCTGTACTGAAAGAATGCAGAAAAGAAATTCTTCCAGCCCTTTCCGGCAAGAGTAGAATCGTCTACCTACTGTATATGGACGCTCCGTGGATGATTCGGCTCATTACTAAAATTAAAGCCAAAATTGCTAATGTTTGATTCTTTGATTTTAGCAACATAAGGGACGCAGGGGATAGCTATACTTGCATCTTAGGTGCGTTCACCAATTATACAAAAGGCAAATTTTGTATAATCGAGAGGAGCGATTTTACAGAATGGAGGTAATATTGTGCTGTTGGCGTTTGATATAGGCAATTCCGGCATTTCGTTCGCCGTGATTGACATCACTACGGAGCCTGCTGAATTTATCGCGCAATCACGTATTGCGTCATTTCCATGTCGGTCTGCCGATGAGTACGTTCTGTTGATTCGCGACATTCTTTCGCTGCACAATATTTCTACTGATTGTATCACGGATTGTGCCATCTCGTCTGTTGTTCCGCATCTTACCGATGTTATCAGCGATGCATCGCGTCATTTTACCGGCCATCCACCACTCGTTATCAGCCCGGGTGTACGCACAGGCTTAAACATCCGTGTAGATTCGCAGACACAGCTTGGCGCAGATATTGTTTCGAATACGGTAGCGGCACTGACTCTAACAGACGCTCCATGCGTAATTGTAGACGTAGGTACCGCCACAACCATTGCCGCTATTGATTGCGATCGTACGCTTATCGGCGCGATCATCTGTCCCGGTTTGAAGGTTGCAGCCAACGCTCTTTCTGACGCTGCGTCTCTTTTGAGCGCCTCAGAACTTGCTGTGCCGACTTCCGTTATCGGCAAAAATACGCGGGACGCTGTCAACTCGGGTGTTATTTATGGACACGTATATATGATTGATGGGTTTGTTCGCGAATTGCGCAGTCAACTCCAGGACGAGTCCTGTGACAAAAAGCTCTCACTGATTGCTACAGGTGGACTTGCCGAGCGTGTTCTCCCGTGCTGCAAAAATAAGTTCCGCATCATTCCCGCGCTCACCCTGCTGGGAGTTGCTGAGATATTCCGTCGCAACCGTTAAATTTTGTATAATTCATTTTGTATAATTAGGCTCAGGCCTTTTTATAAATTTTATGCGTTGTACCGCTATAGCGGACGACAGCAAGGAGGATTTTTATGAAAACAGCAAACAAAAACAGAGAGCAAATCCAGCGTCTGGCGCTGATGGCACTGCTGACCGCCCTGGTCGCCGTACTCGCCTATTTCGGTGGATTCATCAAAATCGGCGCGCTTGCCTCGATTTCTCTCACGCTAATCCCGGTCGTGCTCGGCTCTGCCCTGCTCGGACCGTGGGCGGGAGCCTTTCTCGGCGGTGTGTCGGGTGTCGTGTTTTTTGCGACAGCTGATGCAGCGTTCTGGTTCGGGCTCAGCTTTATCGGAACGGTCATCACAGTTCTTGTCAAAGGTATTCTGTCTGGACTTTGCGCAGGCCTTGTGTACAAGCTTTTGGAAAAGGTTAACCGCTATCTTGCAGTTCTCGCAAGTGCTGTTGTGTGTCCCGTTGTTAACACCGGTGTGTTTCTGCTTGGCTGCTTAGTCTTTTTCATGGATACTGTAACAAGTGGCGCAGCTGCTGAAGGAGTGTCCGTTGGCGCTTATCTGATCGTTTTCTATGTCGGGCTCAATTTTGTGTTTGAACTGATTGCAAATATCATTCTTTCCCCGGCAATTTATCGACTGATCAACATAAAAAAGAAATAACGGTATTAAAGTCCGAGCAGGAACTGTCTGCCCGGACTTTTTGGTGAGATGTTTACAATCTGTTTCTTTCTTTTTTCGTCAATCTGTGCTATAATGTTTGCAGTTTATTTTGGAGGTAATTCAAATGGCAGCATCTGCACCGGTAAAAATGCGTGTAATGTGCGCATCTACCAAAGGTAAAATCAAAACGTACGCAACTGCTCTCAGTGAGGCTTTCAAGTGCCGTGTGGACGACGTTCCGCCTGCATATTCCTGCGATAAAGAACGTCTTGTTCTTATCGTTGCATCCCTCAAGGGCGAGCCGAGTGACAAGCTTCGCCGTTTCTGCGGTGAGCTGAATCAGACGCGTGCATACAACGTTGCACTTGTAATCGATAACGAATCCCAGCAGAAAGGTATCGAAACGCTCAAGAGCACGCTTCGCGAAGCCGGCACGAACGTGATCGACGAAGTATACTATGTAAAAGCAGGTCTTTTCAGCGGATCCAAAATTTCGCTTGAGGAGCGTACTGCTATCGTGAAATGGGCGGAAGGCATTGCAGAGTCCATTAAATAATGTCAAAACAGGAGCCGAGCGGAAATCGCCCGGCTCTTCCCTTTTTTTCTAAAGAAAATCAGGATTTTTTCAAAAAAGCTATTGACAAAACAGTCTGTCTGTGGTATACTCTGTAAAGTGTTTTGCTTTACAGCTGTTTTCGGAGGATGACACCATGTTTCAGAAGGATATGCGCCTTGCGCTTCTGCTGGATTATTACGGCGATCTCCTCAGCGAACAGCGGCGACTGATTATGGAGCTTTACTACTGCGAGGATCTCTCCTTGTCTGAGATTGCGGAAAATACCGGCATCACAAGACAGGCTGTACGCGATTCGATCAAAAAGGGAGAAGCTGAGCTTCACCGAATCGATGATGCACTTCACCTCGCAGATCGTCTTGGCGGTATCCAGGAAAGATCGCGCGTCGCGGCAGAACAACTATCCGGGATTTTATCAAACGTGCCGGAAGGAGAGCTTCGCACTTCCCTTTCCGCACTTCTTGCAGAAATTGACGCCATCCCGGGCTAAATCACAAAAGCGGAGGTCACTATGTTTGACAGCTTAGCAGATAAGCTCGCGAATGCCTTTAAGAAGTTCAAAAACAAAGGTAAACTGACTGAAGCCGATGTCAAAGAAGGTATGCGTGAGATCAAACTCGCGCTTCTGGAAGCGGACGTAAACTTTAAGGTTGTCCGTGAATTTGTAAAGACCGTATCTGAGCGTGCAGTCGGTGCAGATGTGCTTGAAAGCCTTGTGCCGGCACAACAGATCGTCAAAATCGTCAACGAAGAGCTGATCGCTCTTATGGGCGGCTCTCAGGCAAAGCTCGATATCGCATCGAAGCCGCCGACCGTTATCATGATGGTCGGTCTGCAGGGATCCGGTAAAACAACGCACAGTGCCAAAATTGCTTCCATGTATAAGAAGCAAGGCAAGCGTCCGCTGCTCGTTGCGTGTGACATATATCGCCCCGCTGCGATCAAACAGCTCGAAGTTGTCGGTGAGCAGATCGGTGTTCCGGTGTTCTCCATGGGTGCGGATGTCTCCCCTGTTGAGATCGCCAAGAACGCTCTGATCCACGCGAACAAGCACGGGCATGACATGGTCTTCATTGATACCGCCGGACGCCTCCACGTGGACGAAGTGCTGATGACAGAACTTTCAAATATCAAGGAAGCTGTGTCCCCTACGGAGATTCTGCTCGTTATTGACGCGATGCTCGGCCAGGATGCGGTCAATGTCGCGGAATCGTTCAATAACCTTCTTGACATAACCGGCGTTGTCCTTACAAAGCTGGACGGCGATACGCGAGGCGGTGCGGCACTTTCCGTCCGTCACGTTACCGGTAAGCCTATCAAATTCGTCGGTATCGGGGAAAAGATGGATGCGCTTGAGCCTTTCCATCCGGATCGCATGGCTTCAAGAATCCTCGGCATGGGCGACGTGCTTACTCTCATTGAGAAAGCACAGCAGTCCTTCGATGAAAAGAAAGCAGAGGAGCTTGAGAAAAAGCTTCGCGAATCCACGTTTGATCTGAATGATTTTCTCGATCAGTTCCGTCAGATGCGCGATATGGGCTCCATGGAGCAGCTGATCGGCATGATTCCGGGAGTTAAACCGGGCGCCTTGAAAGACGCACAGATCGACGAAAAAGCTCTTTCGCGCACGGAGGCGATCATCCTCTCCATGACACAGAAAGAACGCGAGAAGCCGGCTATTATCAACGCTTCCCGCAGAAAAAGAATTGCGGCAGGAAGCGGCACCTCTGTTGAGGAAGTCAATAAGCTTCTCAGACAGTTTGAGCAGATGAACAAGATGATCAAACAGTTCGGCGGGCTGACAAACGCCCGCGGAAAACGACGCAGGATGAAAATGCCGTTCGGTTTAGGCTGACGGGTTTTTATACAAAAATTTTTACTATATTATTTGGAGGAAATCCCCATGGTTAAGATCAGACTTAAGAGACTCGGTGCACACAAGAACCCCTTCTACCGCATCGTAGTTGCAGACTCCCGCTATCCCCGCAACGGCCGCTTCATTGAAGAGGTTGGTTACTACGATCCGATGAAGACCCCCGCTGACATCAAGCTTGATATGGAAAAGGTTGAGAAGTGGCTGAAGAACGGCGCACAGCCGACCGAAACCGTTCGCGCACTCATCAACAAGGCAAACGGTAGCAAATGATGGAGTCCAATATCGGCGTACCCTGCCAGGATATTGATCTGAGCCGCGTTCTTGCCGATATGGCACGTGCCATTGTAGATCATCCGGAGAAGGTATCTGTTACCGAGTCCGAGAACGAGGACGGCATTCTGCTGACTCTTTCCGTCGACGAGGAGGATATGGGCATGGTTATCGGCAAGCACGGTAAAATCGCCCGCGCACTTCGTACGGTCATGAAAGCTGCGGCAAAAATCGCAGACAAAAAGATCACGGTAGATATTCAGTAATGATAAACCGACTTTTCCAAGCGGAAAGGTCGGTTTTTTCGTATATTTGCTCATAGTACGCGAATACTAAATCCGTAAATACAGAATTGCGAGGATGAACTGTGACGGATATACGTAAAATTGGAATTGTGGGCATTGGCAACGTCGGTGCAACGATCGGATACACACTTATGGAGAGCAAGCTGTTTTCCGAGATGGTTCTGATTGATCTGAACGCCGACAAAGCACATGGAGAGGCGATGGATCTGAATCACTGCCTTCCATTTCTCTCCCCCATGCAGATTTACAGCGGCAATTACAACGATCTGGAAAATGCGGGAATCGTGATCATCGCTGCCGGTGTCGGTCAAAAGCCTGGTGAGACGCGAATAGATCTTCTGCAGCGGAACACGGATGTCTTGCGCAGTATCACAGAACGGATTGCGGTCGTCAACCCAGATTGTATTCTTCTGATCGTCACAAACCCCGTGGATATTTTGACGTATGTAACGTTAAAACTGTCCGGCTTCCCGGCGAATCGCGTTATTGGATCCGGGACAGTACTTGATACGGCCCGGCTGAAATATCTTGTGGGGGAGAAGCTTGACGTTGACCCACGGAACGTGCACTCGTTTATCATAGGCGAGCACGGCGACAGCGAACTTGCTGTATGGAGCGGCGCGAATGTGTCAGGCATCAATATTGAGGACTATTGCCCTATTTGCGATCACTGTGGTCATATGGAGGAGCTGTACAATCTGCACGGATACGTGAAAAGCAGTGCCTACGAGATCATCCGTGGCAAAGGGGCGACGTTCTATGCAATTGCACAGGCAACAAAACGAATCGTCGAAGCAATCGTTCGCGACGAGAATACGATCCTGCCCGTATCGACGTATCTGGATGGGCAGTACGGTCTCAGCGATATCTGCATGAGCATTCCTGCGGTTGTCGGCCGAAGCGGCGTCAAGCATGTGCTGGACTTCCCCCTCAGCGACGCGGAACATGCTTCTCTCATGAAATCGGCGGAAATACTGAAAGATGCCGCGGATTCCCTTGTTCTCACCAAAATATAGAAAAAGGCTGCACAAACGTGCAGCCTTTTTGATAAATCAGAACGTGCCGTCGAGGTTTACTGCCTTAGCAGCGGAAGCATCCTTTTTGACGGTGGAATTCTTGATCTGCTCCTGAAGCAGCTCATAGAACTTGGAACCGTCATTCGGCAGATCAACGAAATCATTCGTCCAGGTGGACTGCATGATTGCGTTGGAAATGGACAGACCGTTGATACCCTCATAACCGGGAGCAAGCAGCGGCTCGCCGTTGAGAATGTGGTTGGTGAAGTTGTTGATAATATCTACGTGACCGCCGGAGATCGCAGGATACTGAATCTCCTCAACAGTCTGATCGATCTTCTTGAATCCTTCTGACGTCGTGAAGCAGTACTCTCTCTCATCCTCAGCGAGTTTCGTGTAGGTGAGCTTGTAATTTTCGTAAACAATTTTACCCTTGGAGCCGGAGATCTCGAGACGGTTGGTGCCGGGGCACTCACCGGTCGTGGAAATGAATACAGCCGTTGCACCGTTTTCGTACTCAGCGAATGCGGTTACATCGTCATCAACCTCGATGTTGTGGTACTTACCGAAGGAGCAAAAGCCGCGAACACGCTTCGGCATACCGAAGATCCACTGCCAGAGGTCGAGGTTATGCGGGCACTGATTGATCAGAACGCCGCCGCCTTCGCCGGACCACGTAGCGCGCCAGCCGCCGTTATCGTAGTAAGCCTGCGTGCGGTACCAGTCGGTGATAATCCATACGCATCTCTTGAGCTCGCCGAGTGCGCCGGACTGAACGATCTCGCGCAGCTTCTGGTGAGCGGGATATGTACGCTGGTTGAACATAATACCGAACACTTTGCCGCTGTTCTTTGCGACTTCCATGAACTCGCGAACTTTCTGCGTATATACGCCAACCGGCTTCTCCGTGAGAACGTGAAGTCCTGCATTGAACGCCTCAATACCGATAACGGGATGCAGATAGTGCGGCGTAGCGATGAGAACTGCGTCAACAAGACCGCTGTTGAGAAGATCCTTGTAGTCAGCGAAATATGCGATGGAGTCGCCATACAGTTCGCGAACAAAATCAAGGCGAGCGGGGTTTACATCACATACTGCGGTGATTTCCGCGTTGGGCATTTTGCCTGCGTGGAAATTTTTGACGTGGCTGGTACCCATACCGCCGACGCCGATAATGCCAAATCTGAGTTTACCCATAATACCCTCCAGGTTTACATAGTTTTTGGACATCTACATTATAGCGCATTTGCCAGGTAAAAGCAATACTTTTTCGGAAATTTAACAAGTGTATTTGGGCTTTTTTGATACATATTCCCTGCTCCAACGAAAAAGGACCGACAGATTTACTGTCGGTCCTTTTTATGGAATTATTTACCGCGCTTTACGTAGTGGGTGTGCAAAAGCTCGTGAGCGAGGTGGCTGTTCGGCTCACCGAGGAAGTCCTCATAAAGAGCCTTAATAATGGAGTTCTCATGAGACTTGCGGAGATCCATGTTCTTATCTGCCGTGTAGAGCACAGCAGCGCGCTTAGCCTTCAGATCAACGCTGTTGCGTACGGATGCCGGCTGATACGGCTGACCGCCGCCGTTGACGCATCCGCCCGGGCAGCCCATGATTTCGATGAAGTCGACCTTGTACGTACCGTCCTGAACGCCCTTGAGGAGCTTGGATGCATTTGCAGTACCGCTGGCAACTGCAACGTTGAGGGTGAGATCGCCGAGCTTGTAGGTAGCAAACTTGATACCTTCCGTGCCGCGGACGTCAGTGAAGTCAAGCTTCTCGAGCTTCGTGCCAAGGATAACCTCAGCAGCGGTACGGAGAGCTGCCTCCATAACACCGCCGGTAGCACCGAAGATAACGCCAGCGCCGGAACCAGTGTCAACAGGAGAATCAAACTTCTCGTTCGGGAGAGAACGGAACTCAACGCCTGCGACCTCGATCATGCGGGCAACTTCGCGCGTGGTGATCGCGTAGTCAACGCCCGGAACGCCCTCGACATCCTGACCGTCGCGGGTAACCTCAAATTTCTTTGCAGTACACGGAATAGCAGATACGAATACAACGTCCTTAGGATCGAGTCCCATCTTCTTAGCATAATAAGCTTTGTAGATAGCACCAAACATCTGCTGCGGGGACTTGCAGGTGGAAAGATTCTCGGTCATCTCCGGGAAGTAGTGCTCGCAGTACTTGACCCATCCGGGCGAGCAGGAGGTGATCATCGGGAGAACACCGTTGTTCTTCAGACGTCCGAGGAACTCGGTAGCCTCTTCCATGATGGTGAGGTCAGCCGTGAAGTTCATATCATATACGCCGTCGAAACCAACTCTCTTGAGAGCGGCAACCATCTGACCTTCAACGTCCGTACCGGGCTCGTAGCCGAAGCACTCGCCGATCGTAGCACGGATGGAAGGTGCGGTGCAGATTGCAACGTGCTTGGTAGGATCGTTGATTGCTGCGAATACAGCGTCTGTATCGTCTCTCTCATAGAGAGCACCGGTCGGGCAGGCAACGATACACTGACCGCAGTTGATACAGGACGTCTCAGCGAGCTTCAGACCGTTCGGAGAAACGATCTCGGTGTCGTAACCGCGGTTAGCCATGCCGATTACGCCGATCTCCTGCATTTTGGTGCAGGCAGCAACGCAGCGGCGGCAGAGGATACACTTGCTGTTGTCGCGGATGATCGAAACAGAAGAATCGTCGATCTCGCACTCACAGTCATCAGACTTGAAATAGTTCTCGTCTACGCCGTACTCATTAGCGAGCTTCTGAAGTTCACAAGTGGTGGAGCGAACGCAGGAGAGACACTTCTTGTTGTGTGCGGAGAGAACGAGTTCGAGGTTCATCTTGCGGGCAGCCTTGACCTTCTCGGTGTTCGTGAAGATCTCCATACCATCTGCTACGGGATAAACGCAGGAGGTGACGAGACCGCGTGCACCGACAACCTCAACAAGGCAGAGACGGCAAGCACCGATTTCGTTGATATCCTTGAGGTAGCAGAGCGTCGGAATATTGATTCCTGCAACCTTAGCGGCATCCAGAACGGTCGCATTCTTCGGAACTTCGACCTCAATGCCGTTTACTTTTACTTTAACCATATCCATTTTCTTACGGCTCCTTTCTTACTTTCTGGAGATAGCGCCGAACTTGCATTTTTCCATACAAGCGCCGCACTTCACGCACTTAGCGGTGTCAATAACGTGTGCTTCCTTAACCTTACCGATGATAGCACCGGCGGGACAAGCACGTGCACAGAGGGTACAACCCTTACACTTATCGGCATCGATTGTGTAGTTAAGAAGCTTCTTGCAGACGCCTGCCGGACACTTCTTATCAACGATATGTGCAACGTACTCATCACGGAAGTAACGGAGAGTGGAAAGAACAGGGTTCGGAGCCGTCTGACCGAGACCGCAAAGAGATGCGCTCTTGATGTAGTTAGCGAGCTCTTCGAGCTTGTCGAGATCTTCCATCTCGCCGTTGCCGTCACAGATCTTATTGAGGATCTCAAGCATACGGACAGTACCGATACGGCACGGTGCGCACTTACCGCAGGACTCGTCAACAGTGAATTCGAGGAAGAACTTCGCAAGGTCAACCATACAGGTGTCCTCGTCCATGACGATAAGACCGCCGGAACCCATCATGGAACCGATCTGAATGAGGTTATCATAGTCGATCGGAACATCGATAAGGGATGCCGGGATACAACCGCCGGAAGGACCACCGGTCTGTGCAGCCTTGAAGTGCTTGCCGTTCGGCACGCCGCCGCCGATTTCCTCGACGATTTCACGAAGGGTGGTACCCATCGGAACCTCAACGAGACCGGTGTTCGTGATCTTGCCGCCGAGTGCGAAGACCTTCGTACCCTTGGACTTCTCGGTACCCATAGCGGAGAACCAATCAGCACCCTTCAGGATGATCTGCGCGATGTTTGCATAAGTTTCAACGTTGTTGATGATGGTAGGCTTGCCCCACAGACCCTTGACAGCCGGGAACGGCGGACGGGGACGGGGCTCACCGCGGTTACCCTCAACAGAGGTAAGAAGTGCAGTCTCCTCACCGCATACGAACGCGCCTGCGCCGAGACGGATGTGAAGATCGAAGCTGAAATCGGAACCGAAGATGTTCTTACCGAGCAGACCGTACTCTCTTGCCTGCTCAATAGCGATGGAGAGACGGCGTACAGCGATCGGATACTCTGCACGAACGTAAACCCAACCCTCGTCAGCACCGATAGCGTAAGCAGCGATTGCCATAGCCTCGATCAGTGCGTGCGGGTCGCCCTCAAGAACGGAACGGTCCATGAACGCACCCGGGTCACCCTCGTCGGCGTTACAAACAACATACTTCTTATCGGAAACGGATGCACGAGCGAACTGCCACTTACGGCCGGTCGGGAATCCGCCGCCGCCGCGTCCGCGGAGACCGGAATCAAGGATCGTCTGGATAACGTCCTCGGGCGTCATTTCCTTGAGAACCTTTGCAAGTGCAAAGTAACCGTCCATCGCGATGTACTCGTCGATGTTCTCGGGATTGATAACACCGCAGTTACGGAGAGCTACGCGCTTCTGCTTCTTGTAGAACTGTGTCTCGGAGAGGGAGACGTTGTGCTCAGCAGCATCAGCAGGGGTGTCACTGTAAACAAGACGCTCAACGATACGACCCTTGAGGAGATGCTCCTCAACGATCTCGGGGATATCCTCAACCTTTACCTGGCTGTAGAACGTGCCTTCGGGATACACGATCATGATCGGACCGAGAGCACAGAGACCGAAGCAACCGGTCATGACGATTTTGACCTCCTGATCGAGGTCCTTCGCCTTGAGTTCTTCTGCGAGCTTGTTATGGAGAGCCATACTGCCGGAAGAAGTACAACCGGTACCGCCGCAGATCAATACATGAGAACGAATCATTCTGTTTTTCCTCCTGAGTTATCAGACTTTCGTCGCACCGATGGTATACTCGGTGACAACTTTTCCGCCCTTGATGTGCTTTTCGACGATTTCCTTAGCTTTCTCGGCGGTCATCTTTACGTAGGTCGTCTTTTCCTTGCCCTCTTCGTAGATCTCGACAACAGGCTCGTACTGGCAGATGCCGATACAGCCGGTCTGCGTGACGGAAACAGAGTCGGTCAGACCCGCATCGGTAACAGCCTCCACGAATGCGTTAAGAACGGGACGTGCGCCTGCTGCGATACCGCAGGTTGCCATGCCGACGACGATTCTCGTCTGATTGGAGCCCGTGCGGATTGCGACCTTGTCCTGCATCTTAGCTTTGATCGCCATCAGTTCTTCCAAAGACTTCATTTTGTAGTATCCTTTCGTATGTATAAATTTTATTATAAACTTTGGTACTGTTCGCGAAGATTCCCTTCGATCCACATAAGAATCTCAGGCTCCGCGAGGGAGATCCCTTCACCAAGGATTTCCCTGAGTGCGGCGGTAGACAATTCGACCGTACCGCGCTCTGTTTGGTGTGTAAACGTAAAATCAATATCGGGAGAGCCGTGTATCAGTGTTTTGACTGTGTCCGGCATATCGCCCAGCGGGATGAAATCGATGTGATTCCGACCGAATTTTGCACTTGTCGTCGTTCCGTGTTTCTCACTTACCGATTCATGGACGGAGGTGATAGTCACTTCCCCTCCCGTCATCTCGGCGAGCATTTTAAGAAACGGAATACCAAATCCGACGTTGCGCGTCTTTCGTGTTGTGAAAAACGGATTTCCAAGTTTAGCAAGCTGTGCCTCTGTCATACCGCATCCGTTGTCAGACACGCTGAAGTACAGCCACTCGCCCTCCTCGCGCAGCGTAATTGTGATCTCGGTCGCGCCTGCGCGTACGGAGTTCATGGTGATATCCAGAACGTACAGGGAAAACTCATCCATGCACGAACCCCTCCTCTCCGCGAAGATAGTCGATCAGCCGCCGTGCCACAAGCGCCGACGAATACGGCTCGTCGTCTATCATGAAACTGTGTTCTGCCTCCGAAATCGAGCCGAGATCGTGTGCATCGGATGAAACAACGCGATCAAGAGACGCGATCTGCGGAAAGCGTGTGCGGTACTCCTCTTCGGAATCGGCACTGTTGAGTTCAAACGCCGTATAGGGCGGCGAATCCGGAAACGTACCGAGTGCGGCGATCATACCGTTGGACTGCCGGTCGATGTGTGCCGGATAGCACGCACCGCCGTGCGCCAAAACAAGCTCATACGCGTCCTCAAGGGAGAGCGTCGTCGCGTTGATGAGCAGATCCGGTTCCTCGCCGATGACGTTGTCGTCCTCATCCATAATAAGCTGATTGCCGAATATCTCGGGCTTATTACGGATACGGATACGCCGTTTTGCCACTTCCCTGTCAAACCGCTCCGCATCTTCCAGCGTCGGGAACAGACAAACAACGTGGATATCCTCGTTCGTTGTCAGTTCCATCCCGGCGATCGGGACAATCCCATATGCCTTTGCGGCACGGAAGAAAGCAGGACAGTTTGCGGTTGTATTGTGGTCCGTGAGTGCAACGATCTGCAATCCGTTCAGTACGGCGATTCCGGCTATGTTGGCCGGCGTTGCATCGTCGCTCCCGCAAGGAGAGAGGCACGAGTGAATGTGCAGATCATAAAAGTAGCGCGTCATTCGGTTTCGGCGCACATGGCACCGATGTCGCGGCAGAGCTCGTAAACAGACAGATCGGATGAAAGGATGCAAATGCCGTTTTCCTCGGCGGCGGCTGCCGCTTCGGGAATCAGCGTAACACCCTCGGCAAGAATCACGGCTGCCGCCTCGGTAAGAGACGCAACGGCGACAACATTCGTGTTCGTCATGATCGTGATCCAGAGATTGTCCGCTTTTACGTGGCTCATGGCGCGGCTGAGAAGATCGCCCGCGTACACACCGTCAAACGATTCGGGAAGATCGCCCGAAATGTGTTTCACAGGAATACGCTTCATAAGATCAGCGAGCAGCATAATGCCCCTCCGCGATTAATTATCGTTTTTCTCCTGCTTGCTTTTGGGAACAAGCGGTTTGAGACCTTCAAGAATTGCTTTTTCCTCGTGCTTTTTCAGATAGTCATGGAACAAGGTTCTCATAATCACCGTACACTCATCGGCATTTGTTTCGCCCTTAATGATGTCCTCGGCAAAAGCCATACAGGTCGGTGCGCCGCAGGAGCCGCAGTCAATTCCAGGAAGGCTCTTGCAGATGGATTCGATATCATGCATCATTTCCATTGCTTTCACTCTGTCCTCGGAGAGTTTTGCATTCGGTGCGTATGTAACGGCACTTTCGCGCATAGCTTCCTTTGGGATATCCGACACGTTCGGACGATTTGGAGAAACGGGAAGATACCGTCTGAGGGATTGGAGTCTTGTCTGTGCGATATACGGATTAGCAACAGTCATAGCACCGCCGACACATCCGCCGTTGCACGCATTCAACTCCACGAAATCGAGATTATGGATTTCCTCATTATCGATCTGTTCAAGTACGCGGATACAGTTTTCGATACCGTCCGCCGCAAGATAGCGCTCGTTGAAAATCGCAGATGACTCACCGCCGGTGGACGCCCAGCCGATGCCGACCATACCGGCCTCAGTGAAATCCTCCGTTCCGGTCTCGCGCAGATTCCGCATAACATCGAGAAGCGCAAAATACACGTCACGAACAGACAGTACGTGATCGATGTAGTTGCTCTCACCGGCAAAACCGTTCTTGACATAACTGACCTTTGCAGGACAGGGGGAGAGGAAGAACACACCGATCTCCTCGGGAGAGAGTTCGGGATGTGCCTCAAGCGCTTCCCTCTTGGCAATCATCGCCGCGATGTCGACAGGCGGCAAGAGCGGGATTACGTGCTCGCAAAGGAACGGAAAATTCATGCTGATGATACGGGAGACCGCCGGGCAGGCGGAGCTGATAACAGGCTTCACAATGCCGGGACGGCTGAGATACAGACGTGTGTAGGCAGTCACAATCTCTGCCGCACGGGCGACTTCAAACACGGAATCAAATCCGATTTCCTTAAGTCCGCCGATTATGTAGCCAATGTTATCGAGATTTGCAAACTGACCGTACAATGACGGTGCAGGAAGCGCGATTCTGTACTTGTACGCTTTCAGCGAATCGAAGGTATCGTGTACAGCTTTTTTCGCTTTATGAGGGCAAACACGGACGCATTCGCCGCAGTCGATACACCGCTGCGGATTGATTATCGCCCGTCCGTCACGGATGCGGATGGCCTCCGTCGGACAACGCTTCAAACAAGTAGTGCAGCCTTTGCATTTGCTCTCATCCAAAGAAACTGAATGCTTGTAAGTATTCATGACCGTAGATACCCTTTCTTCGGTGGTATCAGTTCAGGTTGATTCTCATCGTAACCGTTGTACCGACACCGACCTCAGAGTCGATGTGCAGATAATCCGAGTATTTCTTCATGTTCGGCAGTCCCATACCGGCACCGAACCCGAGAGCACGGATATTGTCGCAGGCGGTAGAGTATCCTTCCTGCATGGCGCGCTCCACGTCTGCGATGCCGGGACCTTTATCCTTCAGGACTATTTCGATCTCGGTATCACTGACAGTAACGTCAGCCGTTCCGCCGTCCGCATGGATGACCATGTTGATCTCCCCTTCATACATCGCGATGGAAACGCGGCGCATGATTTCGGGGGAGAAGCCAAGCTGTCTCAGCTTCTTCTTTACCATGACGGATGCTTCACCTGCAGAGGAGAAATTCTCACCGTCCACCTCAAAATGAAATTTCAGAGGCTCACCCATGGGTGCCACCTGCATTTCCGCGAAGACCTGCGGCAAACAGATGACCGCACGCCTCATACGCACGCATGTCGGACTTCATAAGAACGATGCCGCATTTCTCGGCAAGGTCGACCATTTCGTCCGTCGGTGCTTTACTGCGGACAAAAACGACACAGGCCATGTCCATCATGCTGGCCGTTCTGATAACCTGCGGATTGATCAGCCCGGTTACGAGAACGCCCTGATCTTTGACATACGCAAGAACGTCGCTCATCATGTCACTGCAGCACGCGGAATAAACTTCATGTTCGAGGTTTTCCTCACCACAAAGCATTGTGGCGTTCAAAAGATTCTGAATTTCACAGATTTTCATGAAACCCCATCCTTTCGGATATGTGGATTTTGTTTGTGGAATCAGTTCTGGTATTTCTTAACGATATCGGGCAGCATATCGGGCGTCAGGCGGCCGTAAACATCCTCACCGATCGTAAGAACGGGAGCAAGACCGCACGCACCGATGCAGCGCGTAGCCTCCAGGCTGAATTTGAGATCATCCGTAAGCGCACCGCACTCGATGCCGAGGATGGACTCAAGCTTCTCCATCAACTTGCCTGCACCCTTGACGTAGCAAGCGGTACCAAGGCAGACTGCAACAGGATACTGGCCCTTCGGGTTCAAGAGGAACTGAGAGTAGAACGTAGCAACGCCGAAAACCTCGGATACAGGAATGTCGAGACCGTCTGCAATTGCGTTCTGGACTTCAACGGGAAGATATCCGTAGATGTCCTGGGCTTTCTGAAGAACGGGCATCAATGCTCCTTCTTCGTCCTTGTGCTGAGCGATCACAGCGTCCAGAGCGGCTTTCTGCTCGGGCGTTCCTGTGAACGGCACAGAGGTCAGTTTCTTTTTCATGACTAATTTTCCTCCTAAAGTGTCATAAAATTAACCGGTTATACCGGAGATAAACATAAGTAGCACCGCGTGATGCGGCTCTGATTATTTCTCGCAGAATTCGGCAACCGCGTCTGCCGCACCGTCGAGATAATCGTTCTCCATAAGTTCAATGATACCCTTGTCACACAGAGAGGAGAGCTTCGGATCGAGCGGTACACGGCCAAGCAGCTTGATACCGTATTCGGCACAAACCTCTTCAGCCTTGCTCTCACCGAACACGTGCAGCTCTTTGCCGCAGTCCGGGCACTTGACATAAGACATATTCTCAATCAGACCGATGACGGGGATGTTCATCAGACGTGCCATATTGAGCGCCTTCTTGACGATCATGGAGACAAGCTCCTGCGGCGTCGTGACGATGATGATGCCGTCAAGCGGCAGGGACTGGAACACCGTAAGCGGTACGTCACCCGTACCGGGCGGCATATCAACAAACATATAATTGACATCCGTCCAGATTACATCCGTCCAGAACTGCTTGACCGTACCCGCGATAACGGGACCGCGCCAAACAACGGGTCTGGTTTCGTCTTCAAGAAGCAAGTTTACGGACATCATCTGGATGCCGGTGGTGGTGGTAAGCGGGATAAGCCCGTTACCGTCGCTGTAAACCTCTCCTTTCGTACCGAATGCCTTCGGAATGGAGGGACCGGTGATATCCGCATCAAGTACGGCAACACCGTTGTCGCGGCGGCGCATGAGAACGGACATCATCGACGTTACGATCGATTTACCGACACCGCCCTTTCCGCTGACGATACCGATAACGTGCTTGACGGTGCTCTGCGGATTCAGCGGTTCTTTTTCGATTTCCGCTGCGCCCTTAGACGGGCAATTCGCAGAACAAGTCGAACAGTCATGGGTGCATTCTTCCTGATTTGCTACCATTGGAAAACAACTCTCTTTCATTAGATTTCAAACATAATAATTATACCGCATTTTTTCGGTTATTACAAGAGCTGTGAGAAAGATTCTCATCAAAAAACAGAAATTTAACTGTTTTTTTACCGTTTAGGGACCAATTTATGCCATTTTTTAAAAAAAGACGTACAAACTCAGTCATTACCGGAAAGTTTATTATAGAGAAAACGAACAAGAACCATAATAACGGCGGCGACAGGCAAAAATGACAGAAATACAGCTGGCACACCGAGCACGAAAAACACAACTGTAAGAACGGTCAGAAGTGCGTAAATGACGGACGCGATATTCACCCGCACAGAACGCTTCCACCTTCCCTTTCTGAAGAAGAGAATTGCTGCAAGAAGGACAAAAGAGGCGAGCACAGCCGAGGAAAAGCATACCGATAAGGCGGCAGCGTCGCCGGCAGATACTGAGCAGTAAGCACTGACACAGCTGAGCAGCACTCCTCCGAGGACACCGAGCGACAGCGGAAAGACCATACCGTTTCGCCATGACGGAAAGAGCATTTTACGGCGGGAAAACAAAAGAATATCCGAATCCGCATCCGCAAAAGCAAACGTAAGAACAGCGGCAAAATCGAGAATAAGCCCCCACCAAAGCGTTTCAATCGGTGTAAGCATCGGAAGTCCAAAGAAAGCAGAGACAAACATAAGCGTAAGACGAAGTGCCTGCACCGTGAGCAAATACTCGGCAGCATTGGAGAGGCGGATCAGTGCACTGCGGCAAACGGAGATAATCCGAAGCACTTCTGCAACGCCGGATGCAGTACTTGAATCGGCGCGGGAAACGGACACATCCGCCATACGAAGCATGGACTGCGTAATTGGGCGGAATCTGTTTCTGACGGCCGCTGAATTCGGCGCGGCTTTGCATAGCGAAACACCGGAAAACGAGTCACACACGAAGACTGTTTCCGGAATCCGTTCGGAAATTGCACGGATCACCTGTGCGCGCGCCGCCTGATCCGCTGCGGCAATGCAGACCGACTCCGAATCGGACTCTGATGATCCGATCCGATCAGCGAACGATTCGACCTCGCGAGGGTTTGAGAGCGTCTCGCTTCCCTGTTGCAGGATACCGGCATCGGTGAGTGTGGCACAGTCGGTTTTGGGACGGCTGCTTAAAATTGCAATCGAAATCTGCGCGTTTCTGCATTTTTCAAGAAGGAGAAGCGTTTCTGTATCCATAGGCACAGTGATAGCAAAAAAACCGAGAAACAGCATTTTGGAATGCAGAGCACTCTTCTTTGCGAGATTTGTGTACGGGGATATGCGTGTGGCAACAGCAACCGTACGGATGCCGCTTCGCGAAAGGACGCGGGCCTGCTCTGACCAGGCGTTTTTCTCCTCGGCCGTGACCGCGGACACGTTTCCGTCAACGAGGACTCCGCTGCAGCAGGCGAGCACGTCAGCAACCTCACCGCAAACATATGCAGAAACCGCATCATCCGTCTGTGCGAGAACGGTGTGAAGCGCGCCTGTATGGTCCTCTTCGATTACACGCAGCAACGGCGGGGGCATCTGCGCTTTTTGCGAAAGATCCGTATACAGAATGCGGATCATTTCGGTAAGCTCGCTGTTGTTTGCCGTCCGACTGCCGCTGTCGAGCGACTGCATAGAAACACCGCGGCATAATAGTGAAAGTGAAAGCATCTGCATCAGTCCGTCATCCACCTGCAGTGCGGAACCGTCGCTCCATGTGCCGTTCTGAAAAGCGCCGTGAAGTACGACGCTGTCCGTTCTGAGTAAGCGATCGCTTTCAAGTATAATACATTTCGCCTCCGCAAGACGCTCAATAGAAACGGGCGATCGCATGGTAACAGCCCCGTCCGTTTTGTGCATCAGCTTTTGTACAGAAACAGCGAGAATAATCGCTGCAATCACGCACAAAAATTCACTCATGGAGGCAACAGCCACCGAGAGCGCAGAGAGAAATAAAACGTCCAACGACAGTTGATTCTGTCCGACAAATACGCCGCCGAGCGTAATGATAAGAACCGCGGCAATCATGACGAGCGATACGTTCCGGCACCATCCGGAAAGACGCTCAAGTACAGGGATATCCTCCCCGGCAGGGACGGTAACAGGTCCGTGCTTTGTAAACAGATAAGTGCGCTCACCGCTCGCGACAACAATACAGCGTGCACTTCCGGAAAGAACGGTTGATCCGGCAAAAAGAATGTTCGTGCGCGATTCACAAGGGATATCCGCTTGCAGGCATACATCGGCCCATTTGCGTTGTGAGCCGCGGTTTTCTGTGATACCTGCCTCCAATACCGTAACTTCTCCGGTCAAAAGGCGCGCGTCCGCTACGACGGGATCACCCGGTGAAAGAAGCAAAACGTCTCCCGGGACAACAGCGTCAGCCGGGAGAGTGATACGTTTTCCGTCGCGCAGAACAGCAGCACACGGCAAATTGGTGCGTGCCGCATCTTCAAAAATGCGCTGTGCGGCGATATATGTTACAGTGCGAAACACGGCAGAAACAACCAAAATGAGCGCAATAACAACAGCCTCGTCGCCGTGACCGAAAACAGCTGCGATCGACGCGGTTATGATGAGAAGAATGGCGGCAAGATCAAGAAACTCGCCGAGCGCCGTATGGGTAACGGACGCACGGTTGACGCGCCATAGCGCGTTATTTCCGCACGCACGTTTGCGGCGTACCGCTTCTTTCTTCGTAAGTCCCCTCAGCAGATCGGATTCAGTCGCTTGAACGACCTCCTCCGCCTGCATGGTGTGCCAGTTGTTCTGACCGATTTCTTTCATGGATACGTTCCTTTGATATTCAGATCACGCGTACCGTCAGTGTACCGTCTGCGGCATCAACCTCAACACCGCGCAGTGTACCGCGGTGTCGGATGATCTCGGCGGCAATTTTGTCTTCAACCTCAGTCTGGATATAACGGCGCATATTTCTTGCACCATACTTGACGGAGAACGAATCCTGCGCGATTTTACGCACAGCGGCATCCGTCCACGTAAGGCGGATATCCCGCTCCTTCATAGCACCGGCAAGGTCCCCCAGCATAAGTGCAGCGATCGAAACAAAATCCTCCTCGCTAAGAGAACGGAACGTGATGATCTCATCGACACGGTTGAGGAATTCCGGACGCAAGAACTCCGAGAGAGCCTTCTCCGTGCGCTCCTTAGCGCGAGTTTCGGGAGATCCGGAAAAACCGGCGGGTGCTGACTGCTGTGCGGATCCGGCGTTTGTCGTCATTACAATAACCGTATTTTCAAAGCTTACCGTCTTTCCCTGTGCATCCGTCACGCGGCCGTCATCGAGAATCTGCAGAAGGATGTTCATGACGTCGGGATGTGCTTTTTCGATTTCGTCAAACAGGACAACAGAATACGGACGGCGGCGAATTTTCTCGGTGAGCTGTCCGGCGTCATCGTATCCGACGTATCCGGGAGGTGCACCGATGATGCGCGATACGGAAAACTTATCCATGAACTCGCTCATGTCGAGCCGGATAAGCGTTTCGGGAGACGAGAAAAGATCCTGCGCAAGGACTTTGACCAGCTCGGTTTTTCCGACGCCGGTAGGACCTGCGAAGATGAACGAAACAGGCTTTCTCTTGTAAGAGATACCGGCACGGTTTCTCTGAATGGCACGGGCTACGGCGGATACAGCCTCCGGCTGTCCGATGAGCCTCTCCGAAAGCCGCTCGTTAAGTGTCTCAAGACGCTCGAATTCGTCATCCGTAATTGTGGACGCGGGTATGCCCGTCCAGATTTCGATTACATCTGCGAGATCGCTGACGCGCATTTCAATTTTTTCGCACTCATCAACAAGTGCAGAGTGTCTTTCTTCCATACGAAGAAGGCTGACTTTTCCGTCCGCGAGTTTCTTGTACGTTTCTTCTTCTGCGTTTCCTTCTGCCGCCTTTGCCTCAAGCGCTTCCAGCTCCTTTTCGAGTACACGGCGGCTGTCAGCAAGCGCACGCTTTTCGTTCAGTGCGTCAGAGGAGAGGGAGATGTGCGACGCTGCTTCGTCGATCAGATCGATCGCCTTATCGGGCAGATACCGATCCGTGATATATCGTTCACTGAGCGTGACGGCTGCGCGAAGAACGCTGTCGGGAATACGGATACTATGGAACTGCTCGTAATAATGCTTGATACCGACAAGGATTTTTTCCGTATCCTCAACATTCGGCTCGTTGACCATAACAGGCTGAAAACGGCGTTCCAATGCCGTATCTTTTTCAATATGCTTGCGGTATTCGGTCAGCGTGGTTGCACCGATCACCTGTACCTCGCCGCGGGAGAGTGCCGGCTTCAGAATGTTGGCGGCATTCATACTTCCCTCAGCGTCTCCTGCACCCACGATGCTGTGCACCTCGTCGATGACAAGAATCACGTTGCCGGCTGCTTTTACATCTCCGAGAAGTCCGAGCATACGGGATTCAAACTGACCGCGGAACTGTGTGCCTGCAACGATAGACGTCATATCAACGAGACAAACCTGACAGCCTCGAAGTCTGTACGGAACATCGTTGGCGGCAATCTTTTGGGCAAGCGCCTCCGCTATCGCCGTTTTACCGACACCGGGCTCACCGATCAGGCACGGGTTGTTCTTCTGACGGCGGCAAAGGATCTGTATCACGCGATCAAGCTCACGCTCACGCCCGACGATACAATCCAGCTCGCCATTCTTCGCGCGCTCGGTCAGATTGCGGCAGTACGTGGTGAGGTATTTATACTCTTTTTTCTTTTCTTTCTCTTCTTTTCCCTTCTGCGGCGGCTTTTTTCCGCGCGGGATAGAACCGAGCTGCATCATCGGCATAGAGCCAAGCAATTTATTGAAATCAATGGCGGGAGCACGGCTTTCCGTGATTTGTTTTTCGCCATCGTCGCTCTCTTTATCTTCGGAGGAATCGGTACTGTCTTCGTCGCCGTCCTCGTCATCGGCACTGTCGAGAATGTTCTCCATCTCGGCGTTCATGCGCTCAAGATCCTCATCAGACAGCCCCATTTTCTTGATGATATCATTTACGGGAGCGATACCGAGCTCCTTCGCGCACTGGATACACAAGCCGTCCTGCTTCGCTTCCCCGTTCTCGAGGTGCGCGACAAAAACAACGGCGATCCGTTTCTTGCATCGCGAGCAAATAACCATTATATTAACCTATAACCGCCGAATGCGGTTCCTTTCTGTGCGTAAGAATCGTGCGTAAAAACGATCAGCCTGTCACCATGCGGAAAAGCGTGGCAAGACCGTCATTTGCAAAGAATTTCAAAATTACGGTGTTCTCAATAATCGTCGGATCGAAAACGCCGGGTGAAATGGAAGACATAGCGTTAATGAAGATGACAGACAGCGCGCTGAGCACCCACGCCCAGACCAGTGCACTGATGACGCCGACAACAAGTCCGAGAACCGTATTGGCAGTTTTCAGTACGGGAAGATGGAAAATAAGATCCAGAACCCACATCAGTATCTTCAGAAGAATGAGAGAAACAATGAAAATCAAAAGGAACGCGAGAACGCCGGAAATCGCCTTAGCGACCGGTCCCGCGATCATATCGGCGAGTGCCTGTACGCGCTCACCGCTGGCATTCGGCTGCGGATTGATAGCTTGTTCAAGCGCATCCGCACTGACACCGTATCGCTCGAGAATGGCTTGAAAAGACTCGGGCATATCACGGAAAAGTTTGACGAGATCAAACGAATCCTCACCGTTTTTAGCCAGCGAGGAAATCGTCTCCGAGATCCCTTCGCTGATACTTTCAATGAACGCCGTTTCTTCGATATACGGAGACACGGCGGGGGTGAAGGCGTAGGCAAGAAACAAAGCGGCAATCAGGGTGAAAATGCCCATAACAGATTTAACGAATCCGCGCTTTGCCCCCATAATAATTGCGATAACAGCGACCAAAAGAATAATACCGTCAAAAATCAAGCTCATGATTATCCTCCGTTATATACGCACAGCGTGCGATGATTTATGAATTACGGTGTATCCGGATTCGCTGCTGACTGTGCACCGGATGCAAAGCAGAAGACGGGTGTCTCGCCGATATCGCAAACGGAGAGAAGATTCCCCGTGTACGAAGCAAAATCGGTCATTGTTGCCCCCTTGAGACTCCAAACGGCATTTTGCGTGCAGACGTACGCATCCACATCGGCATCCGATGCATAGACTGCGGTGATTTTCTCTGTTGTAGATGTCTGAGAAACAACCGAGCCGTCACCGGAAAGGACGTAAATACGGCTGGACGTGCCGAGAGAATCTTCACGACAGACAACTGCTACACGATTTGCAGATATATCCAGCGAGGAAAGCGTCAAGTTTTGATAGAGAAACTCGGATACCTTTGCACCGTCAGCGCCGAAGAAGTGCACACCGCCGTCGGAAACGACAGCAAGCGTACCGTTTGCAAGATAGGATGCACGCAGAGGCAGGTGTTCTCCGAGTGAGATATCGGCCGTTTCCTCCGTCCCAGCTTTGCAAAGAGTCAGAACACCGTTCAGTGTGGAGTGATCGGACAAAACACTGAGTATCGCGAGTTGATCGCCGTCATCGCTGAGCGTGACGTCAACGACGTACGTATCGCGGTAATAGCGGGCGATCTCACGGAAAGAATCGCTGTACAAAATGACAATGTATTTGGAATCCTGAGAGCGTGTAGCGATCGCATAACGACCGGATGCGCTCATATCGGCGCACTGTATCGTGCTGTCCGTATTGCCGGAAATCACAGATGCAATTGTGGTGTAAACCGAATATGCCGTGCCGCCCTCATCATACAGAAGGAGGTATTTATCCCCCGTATCAAGAACAGGCGAGGCGCACGCGGTCGTCTCGTGAAGCATTCTCGATCCGGCTGGACTGAAAAAGGAGATTTCCGAAGCGGCTGCGGTAACGAGAGAACCTCTGAAAACGGAGAAAGTCCTGTTTTGCCGTTCTTCATAAACAACGGAGGAAAAACCTTCGCTCGCTGAGGCAGATACGTCGAAATCGCGCAGCAGATACATCAGATTTTCGTGCGTGATGCTTTCCCGGTAGACGGTCAAGGTGAAAACGAGGTACAGAGTGAAGACAAGCAGAAGAATCCACTTCAGAATCCTGTACCGCTCTGCCGTGCGCATATAATACGTATTATACGCATCAGTCGGTATAGAATCCGCAGGCTGAATATTTTTTCTCACAGTCGGTTTATCTCCTTTCGTGATTGATAAAGGTCAATCGCAGAGCCACTGAATGTCACGGTTGTAGGTAACGTGAGACAGATACAATCCGCACGGTGGAGCTGTGAACCCGGCAAGTCTGCGGTCGCCCGTCCGTAGTGCGTCGGTGATCTGCTGCGGAGTACGTGTGCCGTATGCCGCTTCAAGAAGTGTACCGGTCATGATGCGCACCATGTTATACAGAAATCCGTCGGCCTGTACGCGGTAACGGATCAGACCGTCATTATCACGGCTGACTGAGGCAGCATATACCGTGCGTACGGGATCTGTGATTTTGGATCCGGTTGCCATAAATGAGGCAAAATTCTGCCTACCGCAAAACAGTGCGGCACATTCATTCATTCTGTAAACGGATTCGTCCGTGATTTTTCGCACGGAATGGTAGGCAAGCCGATCGAAAAAGGGGTCGCGGCACGGTGTGTCGTAGATACGGTATTCATATTCCTTGGAAAGTACGTCATACCGCGGATGAAAGCTGTCCGGAATAACAGCAGCGGCTGTGACAGCGATGTCATCCGGCAAGCGGGTGTTAACAGCCCGATGAATCTTTCCCGCCGGAATCGGACACCAATCCTCGGCATACGGGACATCGTGGGGAGCAACCGTCGCGCAAAAACCAAGCGCGTGTACACCGCTGTCCGTTCTGCTGCAACCGGTAATATCGCACGGGAATCCGAACAAATCGGAAAAGGCGGCGGTCAGCACGTTTTGCACGGCGCGTCCGTCCGGCTGTGCCTGAAATCCGCAATATGCCGCCCCGTTAAAACGAATCTTCAGTAAAATTTTCATTCCGACTCACCATGCGAGTGCGTATCCGCCCAAACGATTGAGCAGGATAATGGCGGCACCGAGAAGGACGAAAGCTGCACAGAACAGATAATCCTTCGACGTAGCGTGCAGGATATTCATGCGCGTTCTTCCCTCCCCGCCCGTATAACAGCGGCACTCCATCGCCGTAGCAAGCTCCTCGGCGCGGCGGAATGCAGACAGAAACAACGGAACAAGAATCGGTACGAGCGCCTTCGCACGCTGAATCAGCGATCCTGTTGAAAAATCTGCACCGCGTGCCTTCTGTGCATTCATGATCTTCTGTGTTTCCTCAATCAGCGTAGGGATAAAGCGAAGCGCGATAGTCATCATCATGGAGAATTCATGCACGGGAAGATGCAGGACTTTCAGCGGTGCAAGGAGCTGCTCAAGACCGTCCGTCAAAGCAATCGGAGTAGTCGTGTATGTCATGAGAATCGAAGTACCGACAAGCAGGATAATGATGCGCAAGGCAATCATCAGAGCGTTGAGGATTCCTTCCAGATAAATATGGATAAATCCGAACGAAACAAGCTCCGTTTCGCCTTTGATCCAGAAAATATTGATAATGGAGGTGAACAGAATAATAAAGGTCAGCGCTTTCATTCCGCGGGCGATAATACGTACAGGTATAGCAGAAATCGCAATAAGCACGACTGCGGAAAGAATCAGCAGTGCAAACGAGAACAGATTCTTTGCGAGAAAAATCACAACGATAAACAGAATAGAGGCGATAATTTTCATCCGGGGATCCATGCGGTGCAGGATGGAATTTCCCTCGCAGTACTGCCCAAAAGAGATGTTAAGATTCACGCCTGCGCACCTCCTCCGCATATTCGGAAAGACGCGCCGCAGCGTATTTTACCGTGTAGATATCCTTGCCGATATCTACACCGCGTTTGGCAAGTGCGGCGGCAACATGCGTGATCTGCGGTACATCAAGACCGACCGGGAGAAGCTCGTCGTACTGGCTGAAAACATCCGCGCACGTGCCGTCCATCATGATCCGTCCGGATGCCATCACGATAACACGGTCACAGTACATCGCCATATCCTCCATACTGTGGCTGACGATGATCACGGACGTTCCGCTTTCCTTCTGATACTCCTTGATGCTTCCGAGGATTTCGAGGCGTCCGCCGGGATCCAGCCCGGCGGCAGGCTCATCCAAAACAAGCAGTTCGGGACGCATAGCGATAACGCCGGCAAGTGCGGCACGGCGCTTCTGCCCTCCCGAAAGCTCAAACGGGGATTTATCAAGCAGACCTTCATCCAACCGTGCAAAACGAGCGGCTTCCAGCACGCGAGTTTCGATTTCCTCTCGTGTCATGCCCATGTTTTTCGGGCCGAATGCAATATCATCGCGTACCGTCTCATCAAAGAGCTGATACTCGGGATACTGCATGACAAGACCGACCTTAAAGCGCACATCACGGATTTTCTTTGGATTCTCCCAAATATCCGTGCCGTCAAGGATCACCTGTCCCTCACTCGGTTTGAGAATACCGTTCAGAAGCTGTACGAGCGTAGATTTCCCGCTGCCCGTATGCCCCATGATACCGATCATTTCCGATCCGCCGAGAGTAATTGATATATCATCCAGCGCACGGACGGCATAAGGTCCTCCGTCGCCGTATGTGAATGAAACGTTTTTCAGTTCAACCTGAGCCATTGTAGTGTGCCACGGCACCTTGGCACCGTGAGAATCCTTTCGCAAATTGTCAGTCAGTCCGCGTCACGATCAGATCGGATCGCGGCTGCGATTTCTTCAGCACATTCGTCGGGGTCAAAAATATCAAGGCGGACATTGTATCCGCTTTTTTTCATGTGATAAAGCAGTTCTGTTGTCTGCGGAACATCCAGCCGTACGTTCCAAAGCGTCTCCGGTTGGCTGAACACCTCCGAGGGCGTTCCGTCAAGCAGAATTCTGCCGCTATCCATAACCACAACCCGATCCGCCCGGACAGCCTCATTCATATAGTGCGTGATATGGAGAACGGTAATGTTCTCCTCACGGTTCAGCCGTTCGATCGTATCCATGACCTCGCGGCGTCCGGCAGGATCGAGCATGGCGGTACTCTCGTCAAAAATGATACAGCGGCGGCGCATGGCGATAATGCCCGCAATAGCGACACGCTGCTTCTGTCCGCCGGAAAGATTGTGCGGTGCATGACGCGCGTATTTTGTCATGCCGACCATTTCGAGAGCCTCGTCTACACGGCGGCGGATTTCGGCAGACGGAAGTCCGAGATTCTCGGGACCGAACGCCACATCCTCCTCGACAACGGTAGCAACAATCTGGTTATCAGGATTCTGAAACACCATACCGACCTTGCGGCGTGCATCAAGTACATCCTCTTCCGTAATGTCCTCAGCGGACATATTCTTGCCGTCGATCCACACGCTTCCGCTGTCAGGCATGAGGATGAGACTCATCATCTTCGCAAGAGTGGATTTACCCGATCCGTTATGGCCGAGGATCGAGACAAACGATCCCTCCTCGATAGAGAGATTCACATTTGTGAGTGCGTTTTTAGGCGCCTCTCCGTCATCGGTCGGATACGCGAAAGACAGATCGCGGATTTCTATAATAGGCGTTTTGGTTTCGCTCATTTTTCAGCCTCCGCGATAGTATCCCGTCTCTGCCAGCGAGCACTGGCGCCTGCCGGCAGATACAGACCGCTTTCCGTAACGTGCAGACCCAGCTCACCGGTCGTAAGCTTACCCATAGAAGCCTGCGGCATAAGCGTCATGAGCATATATCCCATAGACGCGGGAGAGAGACCTGTTGTATACGAGTTGATAAGGAAGAACAACGGCTTATCCGTCAAAATCTGCGTAACAAGCGACACGAGATCGTACGCGCACTCCTCGAGCTTCCAAACTTCCCCGTTCGGTCCGCGTCCGTAGGACGGCGGATCCATAATGATGCCGTCGTAGCGGTTGCCGCGGCGGATTTCGCGCTCCACAAACTTGCGGCAGTCATCCACAATATAGCGGACAGGCGCCTCCCCAAGTCCGGACAGACGGAGATTTTCCTTCGCCGCATTCACCATGCCTTTGGAAGCATCGACATGTACAACGGCAGCCCCTGCTTTTGCCGCAGCGGCAGTTGCACCGCCAGTATAGGCAAAGAGGTTCAATACCTTCGGCTGATACGACGGATCCTTCTCCCGTGCGCCGCGCAGGATGGCGGAAAACCAGTCCCAGTTGACAGCCTGCTCCGGGAAAAGTCCTGTATGCTTGAATCCCATCGGACGCAGTTTGAAGGTAAGGTCGCGATAGGAAATATTCCAATCTTCCGGCATTTTTGAAACAACCCAGCTTCCGCCGCCGCTTTTGGACCGGCGGTATACACCGTGCGCTTTCTTCCACAAAGGGTGACGGCGCGGCGAGTGCCAGATCACCTGCGGATCAGGGCGAACGAGAATGTACTCGCCCCATCTTTCCAGTCGCTCTCCGTCCGTAGCATCGAGAAGCTCATAATCTATCCAATCGTTGTTCTGAAACATATGATTCACCGTTTTTGTTTGCAAATTCCGCCGATTTTCGTCGGACGGTTATAGTATTGACCGATTGCAGATGCACCTGTGTGGGCATGGCAGATCGCGATGGCAAGAGCGTCCGCTGTATCATCCGGTTTCGGCGGTTTGGGGAGTCCGAGCAGCATCGTTACCATGGAGATAACCTGTCTCTTTTCCGCTTTGCCGTACCCGACGACTGCTTGCTTGACCTGCATAGGCGTGTATTCAAAGACCGGGATCCCGTGCTTGCGTGCGCAGAGGAGGATGACACCGCGTGCCTCAGCAACGACAATGCCGGTTGTGATATTAGACGTAAAGAACAGCTCCTCTATGGCGATCGCGTCCGGTCTATACTTCTCGATGATTGCGGAAATCTTATCGTAAATCTGCGACAGGCGGTCATCGACAGGCTCACCGGCTTTGGTCTGTGCAGAGCCGTAGGCGATCGGAGCAAAGCGCGATCCGGCGTAAGAAACGACGCCCCAGCCTACGATGGCAAGACCCGGATCGATCCCGAGAATCGTCATACAAACCTCCCTCTCCACCGCCTGTTGACGGCAATGGCATACATAATCAGTATATTATACCACATTATTCGTAATAAGTCAAAACCAATTCCGCAAATTCAGAATTTTTTCACAGAATTTTTCTCGTTTTTTCATGAGTGAATATCATTTACAAAAAGGGAAAGATATGTTATAATGTAATTACTGTTATTTTTTGCCCGTTGGAGGACCGTATGAACACTATTCCGATCATCCGCGTCGGAGATACGCTCGAAATGAAAAAGAATCACCCGTGCGGTTCCAAGCAATTCACTGTTCTGCGCATCGGCAGCGATATCCGGATCGAATGTCTCGGCTGCGGACGTGATATGGTGCTCCCACGGATCAAGCTTGAAAAATCCATCAAAAAAATCATTCAATCGGAGGACGATAATGCAAAACGATAATGCGTTTGATAAAACCGAATCTGAAATTCCATCTGAGGAAGTTGGTGCTGACACCGTGCTTACCGAAGAGGCGGATGATACCGCACCGGAGGAAATTCAGACTCTCCCCGCTACCCGAAAAGACAGGCTGCATGATCTTTGGAGCAAGTACGGCTATCTTTTCGTGTGCTTCGCTTTGCCGGCTGCCATTATGCTTCTCATGCATTTCGCTATGCGCGTGTGGCCGTTCGGCGAAAGATCTGTGCTCGTTTTGGATCTGAACGGACAGTATGTGTACTACTTTGAAGCACTTCGCAAAATCGTGTACGGCGACGGCAGTTTCCTCTACTCGTTCGGAAGAACGCTGGGAGGTGAATTCCTCGGTATTTTCGCGTACTATCTTGCAAGTCCGCTTTCCTTTATTGTTGCCCTGTTCCCGAAAAAGATGATCACGGAGGCACTCCTTGTTCTACTCGTGCTCAAGACGGGACTCAGCGGTCTGACGTTCGGCGTCTACATCCACAACACGAGAAAGCGCAATACGATTGCTACTGTCATTTTCTCCACGATGTATGCACTGACGGCGTACGGCGTTGTCTATCAGCATAATACCATGTGGATCGATAACGTGATTCTGTTGCCGCTGATCCTGCTCGGAATTGAGGAGATGATCAAACACGGCAAGTACAAGCTGTTCGTCATCACGTTGTCCATGGCTGTTCTCAGTAACTACTATATCGGATACATGACGTGTATTTTTGTGGCTGTGTATTTCTTCTACGCATATTTCAGCCGCACGCCCGAAGAAAGAAATCCGCTCGGCGTTTCTCATCACTTTGCCAAGTCCTTCGGCAGGATTGCACTTTATTCTGCGATCGTAATTGCGATCTCCGCGATCATGATTCTGCCTGCCTATTACTCCCTCTCCTTCGGTAAGTCCACCTTCTCCAATCCTTCCTACGCAGTTACTACGAGATTCGATCTTCTGGATCTGCTCTCCATGATGTTTGTGGGTTCGTACGATACGGTGCGCCCTGAGGGTCTTCCGCTCGTCTACTCCGGTACACTGACATTCCTGCTTTTGCCGCTGTATTTCCTGGCGCCGCATATCAAGACGCGTGAGAAAGTTGCCGGCGGTCTGCTCACCCTTTTCTTTGTGATGAGCTTCAATATCAGCGTACTCGATCTGATCTGGCACGGGTTCCAGAAGCCGAACTGGCTCAACAACCGCTACAGCTTCATGCTCTGCTTTATGATGATCCTGTTTGCATACAAAGCATTCGAGAGAATCCGCGAAATCGGGCACAGATACGTGATAGGATCTGCTGCAGCGATCGCTCTACTTGCTGTAATCCTGCAAAAGCTTGAGTACGTCAACACGCGTGAACTCGTAACCGTGTGGGCAACGATTCTTCTGCTTGCGGTTTATATCTGCATTCTGCGCGCCGTCTCCGTTAAGGATAAAGAAACCAAACGCACAGCAACGCTTATCCTTGCTATTGTGGTGTCGCTTGAAGCGTTTTGCGCAGGGTATTTCAATCTGACGTTCCTTGATAACGATGTATATATCTCTCCTCGTTCCGGCTATCGGTCCTTTATGGAACGTGTTCAGCCTGTTGTGGATCAAATCAAGGAAGATGACGACTCCTTCTACCGCATGGAAAAGACTGTCTTCAAAAAAGTTAACGATAACCTCACACTCGGTATGCGCGGTCTGTCCAATTCCACGTCGACTCTGAACTCTGATGTAATCAAAATGTTCAACAGGTTCGGTCTCGCATCCAAAGCGCACTGGACGAAATATCTCGGCAGCACGCCTGTTGTCGATTCCCTTATGTCCCTCAAGTATCTGATTACTGAGAAGAACAACACGCTGTCTCCGATGTATGAAGAGATGTTTACGCACGATGACGACCTTGTCGCATACAGAAATCCGCACTCATTATCCCTTGCATTCGGCGTTGACGAAACGCTTGCAGATTTCGATTTCTACAGTGATGAATACAAAAACCCGTTCATGCGCATGAACGCGCTTCTTGGAGAGATGACGGGCGCAGAATCCCCCCTCGGCGTGTTTGAGCCGATCTCGGATGAACTGACGCTGAAAAACGCCAAGGTCTCCCTAGTGACCGGTCACAAAAAATATTACTCCGAAACGGGATCGACAGGTAAAGTATGCTTCACCTTCACTGCCCCGCAGGACGGTTTGGTCTATATGTACTTCCCCAGCGACTACGCACGGGAGGTTGATCTCTATATCGACGGCAGACAGGACGGCACGTTCTATGCCAACGAAAGCTTTGCGATCCGCCCGATCGGACCGTACAAAGAGGGCGACGTTGTCAGAGTTGAGATGTCACTGAAGAAAGACGAGGTCTACCTCGCCACAAATACACCGTTCTTCTACACGCTGAATGAGGATGCGTACAAATCCGCGATGGAGATACTCTCGATTTCGCGGTTCACGATTGATTCGTTCACCGAGGATTCCTTCTATGGCAAGATCCGCGTCGCAGACGGACAGAATCTGATTTACACCTCCATCCCGTACGATGAAGGCTGGGTAGTCAAGGTAGACGGCAAAGTAGTAGAAAAGACGGAGCTTCTCGGCGCTCTTATGGGATTTAGAGTGCCCGGTTCCGGTGAGTATACGCTCTCGCTTGAATACAGACCCGACTGCGTCAAATTCGGCGCAATTCTCAGCATCACCGGTGTTGTCGCTTTTGTCGCAATCTGTGCCGGTGAGGCTATTCTCAAACGCAGAAAACAGAAAAAAGGATCGAAAACAACATGATTTACTGTTTGACAGGCACACTGATTCATACGGACGCACTGGCATCTATCGCAGTCATTGAATGCGGCGGTGTCGGCTACAAGGTCAGTGTCACCTCCAATACGCTCACAAAACTTCCACTTTCTACCGACAAACCTGCGAACGTGCGACTCTATACGCATATGCAGGTGCGGGAGGACGGAATTGATCTCTACGGCTTTTTCACCACCGAGGAGATGAATATGTTCAAGATGCTCATCTCCGTATCCGGTGTCGGACCGAAAGCGGCCGTGTCGATTCTCTCGCTGATGACGCCGGAGAAGCTCTCGATGGCAATCGCGGCGGAGGACGGAAAGGCAATCTCCAAAGCCCCGAACGTCGGCGCAAAGACCGCGGCACGCATTATTCTTGAACTGAAGGACAAAATTGCCAAGGCATATCCGCAGGCAGGCACTGCTTCCCGACCGGACAGTTATGCGGAAGCGGCTGTTCCTGCCGGCGGTAAGCTGGAGGACGCAAAAGCCGCACTGCTCGTCCTCGGTTACGGAAAGCCGGAGATCACCAAGGCGCTCACAGCTGTCGACACAACTGCCTCGCTGGAGGATATTATTCGCCAGGCACTTGCCGCTCTGATGAAATAACGGCACCACAACTCCCCGAAAGGAGATACCATGGATACGGAATTTGATTTTGAAAACAGGATTGTGACGAACGACGCGCTTTCCGAGGACGGCGAAAGCGAGACGAGTCTCCGACCGCACACGCTGGATGAATATATAGGTCAGGCGAAATCCAAGGAGATTCTGAAAATCTACATCGATGCCGCAAAGATGCGCGGTGAATCCCTTGACCACGTGCTCCTATACGGTCCGCCCGGACTCGGTAAAACGACACTGGCCGCTATCATCGCCGCAGAACTCGGTGTAAATTTCCGCGTGACGTCCGGTCCAGCTATCGAAAAGCAGGGCGATCTTGCGGCGCTTCTCACGAATCTCGGTGACGGTGACGTGCTCTTCATTGACGAGATTCACCGCCTCTCGCGTGCCGTCGAGGAGATTCTTTACTCCGCTATGGAGGACTATGCGCTGGACATCATCATCGGCAAAGGACCGTCCGCGCGGAGCATTCGTGTACCGCTTCCCCGCTTTACTCTCGTTGGCGCCACAACGCGCGCAGGACAGCTGACTACACCGCTTCGTGACAGGTTTGGTGTCCTTCTGAAGCTGGATCTGTACACTACAGAGGAGCTATCCGGCATCGTTCGCCGCAGTGCAGGAATTCTGAATGTGGACATCACCGATGACGGTGCACTTGAGATTGCGTCCCGTTCAAGAGGTACGCCGCGTATCGCCAACCGCTTTCTGAAGCGCATCCGCGATTTTGCGCAGGTGCGCGGTGACGGTCGGATCACGGAGGAGGCGGCACGCGGAGCGCTCTCCATGCTGGAGGTTGACGAGCTCGGTCTGGACAACATCGACCGCAGGATGTTCGGACAATTATCGACATCTATCACGGCGGTCCCGTCGGATTGGATACGCTCGCCGCGACGGTCGGTGAGGAGGCAATCACGCTTGAGGACGTATACGAGCCTTACCTTATGCAGATCGGATTTCTGAGCCGTACTCCGCGCGGACGGTGCGTAACGAAACTCGGCTACGATCACCTTGGTATTCCGTACACTCCGCCGGCGGAAAAACGCGAGGGTCAAATGCGATTTGAGGAGGCAACCGATGGCGAAGTCAACTGAGGCAAAACCGAAGAAAAACGTACATGAGGGTCACCGCGAGCGTCTTCGCACTCGGTATAAACGGTGCGGATTTGATGATTTTGCAGAACACGAGGTACTTGAACTGCTTCTGTTTTACTCCATTCCCCGTGCAGACACAAATCCGATTGCGCACAACCTTCTGGATCACTTCGGCTCGTTGTACGCCGTGATGAACGCAAGCTTTGATGCGCTTTGCGAAGTCGAGGGTGTCGGTCCGTCCAGCGCGTCACTGATCCGAACGGTGGCGGATGCCGCCCGTGCTGCAAAGCTGAAGGAGCTCGGCAGTGAGCCGCTTGTCACGGCAGACAGGCTTCACCTGTTCGCTACGGAATGGTTTCTCGGTGCCGCACCCCGGACGGCCGCGCTTCTCATGCTGGATAAAAATCGCCGCGTGATTACAGTACGAAAGCTGGCTGAGGACACGCTGCGCCTGCCTGAGGAATATCACGAAATGCTTCTTCACCTCTGTCAGCAGATGGAGGCGAAGTACGTCGTTCTGATGCACAATCACGTAGACGGAATCATGGAGCCGTCAGGCGAGGACATCATCCTGACGAGAGAGGTTTTCACGTATCTTGCCGATTTCGGCATTACGCTTCTTGAGCATGTTATTGTTCACGATTTGGACTGCGTACAGTTTCTCGATCTTGCCATGCGCCGTGAGGTATCCGGCTTCCCGCTTCGGGAGACAAAACTGCCGCCTATGATCTGAACTATGATCTGAAAAGCAAACAGCAGAGAGTTTTCGCTCTCTGCTGTTTTTATTGTTCAGTTCATATCGTATCTGCCTTCGAGTGCACGTTTCAGCGTGATCTCGTCTGTATATTCAAGATCGCCGCCCACGGGGACACCATTTGCAATACGGCTGATTTTTACGCCGTACGGTGCGATCTGGCGGGAGAGATACATCGCCGTAGCCTCGCCCTCAACCGTGGAGTTCGTCGCGAGAATGACCTCGCCAATGCCCCCCTCCTCAATGCGCGCCATGAGCTCCTTGATCTTGATCTGCTCCGGGCCGATGCGCCGCATAGGAGAAATTGCGCCGTGGAGAACGTGATACACACCGCGGTAACCGTGCATCTTCTCAATCGCAATCACGGCACGCGGATCTTCCACAACGCAGATAACGCTTTCATCGCGATCGTCAGAGCTGCAGATGGAGCAAAGCGGCTCCGTGGTAAGATTCTGACAGCGCTGACAGAGGCATATGTCCGTTTTCGCAGCGATCATCGCATCGGCAAAATCACGGACCTCATCCTCCGAGAAATTCATCACGCAAAAGGCAAGCCGCACAGCCGTTTTGGCACCGATTCCGTCAAGGCGGCGAAATTTATCCGCAAGACGCTGAATCGGTTCAATATATTCCGTCATCATCAGAACAGACCGGGCATACCGGGAATGTTCATCGAGCCGGTAACCTTCGCCATTTCTTCGCTGTTCGTCTCGTTGACTTTCTTGATCGCCTCATTTACGCCGGCAACAAGAATATCAGACAGCGTTTCAATATCGTCGGGATCAACGATCTCAGGCTTAATATCGATCGAGCGGATCTCCATCTTTCCCGTGATCTTGACAGTGACGACGCCGCCGCCTGCGGACACTTCGTATTCGCGTCCGTCAAGCTCCTCCTGAAGCGCGGCCATGTCCTCCTGCATTTTCTGCGCCTGACGGATCATGCCCTGCATGTTCTGCGGGCCGCCGCCCATTCCCTTGGGAAGTCTTGCTTTCATGTTCGTTTCCTCCGAAATAGATTATATTTTACTGTACAGATCCTCCGCAGCCGGATCAGCGGCGGTAGGCGTTTTAACGGTAGTTACAGTAATCTGCGCGTCTGGATTCGCAATTCTGCAAAGTGTAAGCGCACGGGAAATGGATACCTTCACACTGTCCGCGGAAAGCATCTGTGCGGAGAATTCATTATCCGCCAGAATGGAAACAGACTTACCGTCTGCTGACACGGATATCCGTGCATCGGAAAGAAAGCTCTCCGCGCGTTTATCGATCGTGCCGAGTTTTTCGAGAAACTCACTGACATCCTCAACCGGATCAAATTCCATATCCGTGCGGGTTGGGTCGGGGGCAGAAACAGGTGCTTCCGCAACCGGGGGTGTGATCTCCTTTGGTGCAGATTCATCCGGCACAGGCGGACGGCTCGCAGCAGGAACGGCACTGCCGATTTCCATGAGCGCAAGTCTGTCTTCAAGCTGTCCGATCCGGGCGTTCAATGCCTCTGCTGAAGTATCCAGTGCGGGATCACACATACGCATGAGCGCAAATTCTGCGATCGTTCGCTTCATTTGCGGGGTACGCTGCATCGCCTGCGCAGACTGATCGAGAATCGCAGACTGATATGTGAGCGTTTTAATATTGAACCGGTCAGCGGCATCCTTCAGAAGATTCGCTTCGGATTCCGTCAGATCGAGATACTCTCTCGGATCGTCTGCATATTTGTGCACCATCATATCGCGGAAAAAAGCGGTCAGCTCCTGCCAGAACACGGTAATATCCTTGGAGGAGGCGGCTACATCCGCAATCGCGGCGAGAAGCTTCTTCATATTTCCCTCAGCGAGGTACAGCGCTGTATTGTACAAAGAATCGTATCCGCTCAGACCAAGCACGGCGTGTACACGATCAAGCGTAACGTCAGCACCGCCGCCGCTGCAAAGCTCAAACAGATTGATCGCGTCGCGCATACCTCCCTGTGCCTGTCTGGCGATCTGCTGGGCGGCATCGGGATCAAGGCGGATCTTTTCAACATCGGCGATATGCGTGATACGCTCGCTGAGCACCGGAATGGAAATACGGCGGAAATCAAACCGCTGACAGCGCGAAACGATCGTGGTGGGCAGCTTGTGCAGCTCCGTCGTAGCGAGAATAAAGACAACGTGCTCCGGCGGCTCCTCAAGCGTTTTGAGAAGCGCGTTAAAGGCACTGGCGGAAAGCATATGTACCTCATCGACGATATACACGCGCTTTTTCAGCATGGCGGGTGTATAAGCGACCTCGTCACGGATATCGCGGATATAATCAACGCCGTTGTTGGATGCCGCGTCCATTTCGAGCACGTCAGTCGCGTTGCCGGAATCAATGGCACGGCAGGACGGGCACTTGCCGCACGGATCACCGCCTACGGGATTTTCACAGTTGACCGCCTTGGCGAGGATTTTCGCGCACGTGGTTTTGCCGGTTCCGCGGGATCCGCAGAAAAGATACGCATGAGATACCCGACCGTTCTCCGCCTGGTACTTCAGAACGGAGGTGATATGCTCCTGCCCGCAAACGTCGGCAAAAACGGCAGGACGGTATTTTCTGTAAAGCGCCTGATACATACGCTGTCTCCTCTCATGAATGATGCGAAAAGCCGCAAAGTAAGACCATACACCTAAAATTCGAACTGTACATATATGCGCTACCGCATAGTCTGCTCAGAACAGGCACCCTCGCGGCGCATCGGCTAAACCGCTTAATGCTGCTTGGTTCCCCACCTGACATGGTTCACAGCCGCCGATCGCGCAAGACCCATTCCTCAACACAGCCTGCTACGGCGCAGACCATACACACACAGCCCTCAAAATAGGAATCCACCCCTGCTACAGCGGATTTCAGGTACAAGGACCCGCTACCCCCCCGGCTGGTATGGCCTTACTTTGCGGCTTTTCATAGAACATAGATTATTATATCACAAATTTCCCCGAATTGCAAGTGTCTGCAGAAAAAAGATACGCATCGCCCGCGTTAATCTGCAAGATGAACAGATTCATCTAAGATCTCATTTCTCTCCATATACTGCGGCGCGTCCGAGCTCGTCCTCGATTTTGAGAAGGCGGTTATACTTTGCGACCCTTTCATACCGGCAAGGCGCACCGGTTTTGATAAATCCGGCGTTCGTTGCCACAGCAAGATCAGCGATAAAGCTGTCCCCCGTTTCTCCGGATCGGTGCGAAATCACTGTGCGGTATCCGGCTTCTTTAGCGATGCGGATCACCTCAAGCGTTTCTGTCAGCGTACCGATCTGATTCGGCTTGACAAGGACGGCGTTTGCTGTTCCTGCCGCAATTCCTGCGAGAAGTCGCGCGGGATTTGTAACGAAGTAATCGTCCCCGACAAGCGCGATTTTGTTGCCAAGGATACGGGTCATCAGCTCCCAGCCGACGCCGTCCTCCTCCCCTGCTCCGTCCTCGATGGAGAAAATCGGATACTCCGCGGCGAGACTCTCCCACTCCTTGACGAGCGCTTCTCTCGTGAGCGATCTCTTCGCCTTCGGGAGATAATACATATCCTTCGACGCCCATTCACTGCTTGCGGCATCAAGGGAGATCTTCACACGGTCCGTATCGTATCCGGCTTTGCGAATTGCACGGATGATCGTCTCAATCGCCTCGCGTGTATCTGCCAGATTCGGGGCAAATCCACCCTCGTCGCCTACTGCGGTGCTCTTACCGCTTTTCTTCAGCTCCGATCCGAGCGCGTGGTAAATCTCTGTACCGGCACGCAGCGCTTCCGTGAACGAATCAAAGCCGATCGGTACGATCATGAACTCCTGCACATCAAGATTGTTGTCCGCGTGTGCACCGCCGTTGAGGATGTTCATAAGCGGCACAGGAAGACGCACGCCGTTTGTCCCTCCAAGATACCGATACAGCGGCATTCTGAAGGAACGGGCGGCTGCTCGTGCGCAGGCAAGGGAAACCGCCAGTGTCGCGTTCGCTCCAAGATTCGATTTGTTCTCCGTACCGTCCGTTTCGATCAGAATGCGATCGACGTCGTAAAACGAAGCGGCGCGCCCGATCAATGCTTTGCGGATCGTCGTGTTTACGTTCGATACAGCGTTTCTGACGCCTTTTCCGCCGTACCGCTTCTTCTCCCCATCGCGGAGCTCCACGGCTTCATACATGCCTGTAGATGCGCCGGACGGTACCGATGCCGTTCCGGTTGTACCGTCCTCGAGGATCACCGTTGCCTCCACGGTAGGATTGCCGCGGGAGTCAAGAATCTCCCGTCCCGTTATGTTTTGAATTTTCATTTCAGTCTCCGTTCTGCCGATGCGGACAGGTGCATATAATCCATCCATCGGCTTTTGTTGTATATCGATAGTATTCTCCCATGAATGAGGAAAACTATACGGTTTTCGCACATTTTTTCAAAAACAACATATGCTGAATACGACATTACTTTTAAGGAGATCGCTTATGATTCTGTACACCGTAAAGCCGGGCGACACTGTATTCTCAATCGCGCAAAGAAACGGCACGTCCCCCTCCCGCATTATTATCGACAATGATCTGACAAACCCCGAAAAACTTGTCGTCGGACAGACACTTGTGCTTCTGTATCCAACGCGCACATACACAGTTCGCGGCGGGGATACGCTCAACGCAATTGCGAATATGTACGGCACCACACTCCTCTCGCTGTGGCAGAACAATCCTTCCCTGCGCGGCCGATCGTACATCTATCCCGGACAGACACTGAATATCTCTTTCGAGACCCCGCCGCTCGGGTCGATCCGCGTAAACGGGTATGCATATCCGTACATAGACCGATCCGTTTTACGCACGACGCTTCCCTATCTGACGTATCTGTCGATCTTCACGTACGGGTTCCGCCCGGACGGCTCCCTGATCGCACCGACCGGAGGGGATCAGGAGCTGATCTCTATCGCTAAGGAATACGGAACCATACCTCTGATGATGCTGACATCGCTTACAGAGATGGGCACGTTTTCCAATGAGCTGGTCGCGTCCCTGCTCGCTGATCGGAACCTGCAAAACACCGTGACGGAGAACACGCTGAGGGTGATCCGTGAAAAAGGCTACGGCGGACTTGATATGGATTTCGAATATATTCCGGCGCAGTTTGCCGAGGAGTACGCCCTGTTTCTAACGAATCTGCGCACAAAGCTGGAAGCGGAGGGATACATACTTTTCGCTTCCCTTGCGCCCAAGACTTCTGCAACACAGCGCGGACTTCTGTACGAAGGGCACGATTACGGAGCAGTCGGTGCGGCGGCAAATTACGTCTTGCTCATGACGTACGAGTGGGGCTATACCTACGGACCGCCGCTGGCTGTTGCACCGATTCCGAACGTACGCAGAGTGCTTGACTACGCAGTGACGGAAATCCCACGTGAAAAAATCTTTCTGGGCGTTCCAAACTATGCCTACAACTGGACGCTTCCGTATGTGCGCGGTGAATCCCGAGCGGAAGCACTCTCGAACGTGGCCGCGGTACAACTGGCTGCAGAAAAAAACGCAGAGATCCGACTCGATAAAACGTCGATGGCACCGACGTTCAGCTATTACGAATTCTCCGCGGCTGAAAACAAGGCACTGGAGCACGAGGTATGGTTTGAAGATGCGAAAAGCATTGACGAAAAACTGCGTTTGGTAAACGAATACGGACTGCGCGGCGTAAGTATCTGGCAGATCATGAAATACTTTCCGCAGCTGTGGCTGGTGCTTCATTCGCTCTACTCAATTGAAAAATTATAAAAGAAAAGCGTGAGCGATAAGCTCACGCTTTTTATGAATTACTCAGCGTCCTCTTCCATTTCGGATGCAAGCTCTTTTACATAGGTGTAAACGATCTTGTCACCGTCATTGATGAGGTTTGTGCCGGCGGAGACGTCGTCAGCAGAAGCTACGCCGTTAAGCGTGTACTCCCAGAAGCAGATCATCTGGGCATCGCCCTCGCCTTCGATAGCGTCAGCGTAATCCTCGATCGCGTTGATGTGGTTCTCGTCATCACTGAGGACGTAGCTGAGTGCATTCTCGTCCAGCGCGTTCGTAACAGCGATCATGACGGTAGCCGGCTCATCAGCGGTGTACGTTACGGGAATCGTAACAGGCTCAAGAATCGTCTTGTCGGGAGCAACAACGGAAACGGTTACGTTGATCGTCTTCGTTTCCTTCTGTTCACCGGACTGACAGCCGATCATGGATACGGAAAGCATCAGAACTGCGAGGAGAAGTGCGGTAATCTTAATGAATTTCATGTGGATATCCTCCAAATTAATGTTTGTCGTTAGGATAAAGTATACAATAAAATATGCAAAAAGTCAATAGGATGGAAAATCTTTTTCCAAAATTTCACCGAATCAGTCCTCATCCCCGTAGATGTCATTTTCATCGACAGCACCCGTATCCGTCTCATCGGGGTCACCCGTATCATCCGGGTCATTCGTGCCTTCGGGCTCCGGTCTGGCTTCCGGATGCTCCCGATAAAACGCCTCAAAATCGAAGTAATCGTAGCAGAAGCGGTTATAGAGCGACCAGGTATTGGTTATACCGGCAAACACTCCTTTCGGGAGAGCATTCTGGAAGAAGGGCTCGCCCCACCAGCCGCCCGGAACAACATTTGCGGGCAGATCGCGGTACACATACTGCGCATCCGTAACGGTAATTTGAATCGGGAACGAACGGGATTCGACGCGAATCAGTGCCGTGTCCGTAAGATCGGTAAGATTGCCCGTGTACTTGCCAATATCGAGAACAACACCGCCAACGACGGAATCGTACTTGACGACAACGTGCGTGTCACAAGGCTCATCGGGCATATTATCCCGGGTGAAATAGCCTTTCGCGATTCGGTTACCTCTCGGATCAAGCCTGCAGGCTTCAGTTGCAAGCTCGCCGGAATCGAGACAGTATTCGCATTCGATAACACCGGCAGACGGAGTGAACGTCTTCAGCGGTGTACCGCCTGCATTGGCTTCATCGATATACTTCTGGTGCAGCTTCGTCATAACGATGTCCCAGACAAGGCAGGAGGGATTCTGACGAAAATCGCTGAGCGTCTGATTCATTTCATAGCCGAACCAGACACCGCCGACGTAATACGGCGTATATCCGACAAACCAACGGTCGAAATCGTTACCGGCAGTACCTGTTTTACCGGCAACATCCACCGTCTTGCGAAGCGTCACAGAAGTACCGGTACCCTGATTCATGACGTTTTCCATCATGATCGTCATAATGGAGGCAGTCTGATCGCTGATAACAATTTTCTCTTCGGATTTATTTTCAAGAATGAGATTATCGTTGCTGTCGTAGACGTACAAAAACGTACGCGGCTTATTGTAAACGCCGTTATTCTGGAAGATGGAGTACGCGGCAGTAATTTCCTCAACGGTAACACCGAAGTTCATCTGACCGAGCGCAAGAGAAGCAAGGCCTTTGTCCGTCAGAATCGTGCCGCTTGCGGTAGTATACGAATCGATAAAGCTTGTCATGCCGAGCTTATTCTTGACAAAATCAAAAGATTTCTCAATCGTAAGATCCTGCAGAACGCGAACGGCGACCGTGTTCTTGGAGGTGATAATCGCCTGGTTAACCGTAGTCAGTCCTGCATAAACGTACGGCAAGTTACCCGGCCACGGAGCCGGAGCCGTTTTCTTGACGACCGTACCGTCGGCCGCCGTCTCCACAACGTCCCAATCCTCATCGTAATCACCGAACGTAACGGGAACGTCGTCATATATGCTTGCGAAATTGATGATGCCGAGATCCAATGCGGGTGCATAAACGGCAAGCGGCTTGATCGACGAACCGGGAGATCTCGTCACGCCGGTTGCGAGGTTTTGTATACGGTTATCCGTTTTTTCACCGCGCCCGCCGACGATACCGAGAACGTCACCTGTATACGGATCCACAATAACCATGGCGGATTGCGGCTGCAAACCGTCATTGGAGTACGGGAAATACTCCGTATCGTTTTCGTAGACCTCCTCCATGATCGCCTGCACTTCGGGATCCATGACCGTATAAATCTTAAGACCGCCGGAGTAGATCATCATACTTGCCGTATAGGAGTCACATCCGTACTTCTCCATCAGAGCGTCGCGCACGTCATTGAAAACAGCTTCCTTATACCAGGAGAAAACCGTGCTGTTTTCGCTGTCATCACTGCTTTCATTGGAGAGAACGAGAGTCAGCTCTTTGTATTTGTTTTCCTCGTACTCTGCCTCGGTGATATATCCGTTTTCCCACATCGCGTACAGTACATCGATACGGCGCTTGGCATTTTCCTCCGGGTAACGTACAGGATCGTACAAAGACGGGTTTTTGACGATAGCGGCAAGTGCGGCACACTCGAGCAAATCCAGTTCACTGACATCCTTGTCAAAGAAATAGTTGGCTGCCGCCTGCACGCCCGTACAGTTATTGGAGAAATAGATAATATTCAGGTACATCTCGAGTATTTCTTCTTTACTCTTCTGCTTCTCGAGATCGAGTGCCTGCAGAATCTCCTGCACCTTTCGCTGGACGCGCACTTCATCGTTGCCGGTCAGGTTTTTGACAAGCTGCTGGGTAATCGTCGACGCACCGCGGATTTTTTCAAATCCAACAAAGAAGTTGACAACCGCCTTGCCCGTTCCGAGCCAGTCCACGCCGTTGTGAGTATAGAAGCGGCGATCCTCGATCGCGATGAACGCCTGATACAGGTACTTCGGAAACTGTGAATAGGACGCCCACAGGCTGTTCTCGGATGCGTAGATACGCTCATCCTCCAGTTCAACCAGTGTGCCGTTACGGCTCTGGCGATCCTCCTCCGTCTCATAATCGAGATAATACAGGCGCGTTGTCGTATCGGTGCCTGTCGTTATAAGAAGCGACGTATCGATGGACGGATCGATATTATTTTTGATATAGATAGCGAAAACGCCGGCAACGATCACACTGGTAATCAGCCCGATCAAAAGGATCGTGAGAAGTACGTTGAGAATGCCGGACAGAATCTTCAGAAACACACGTCCGGCGATGGCAAATGCGTGAAGCACTTCCTGCCCCCAGTTGATCTCCTTGGGCTGTTTTTCGAAATTACGATTGTTCATCATGTAAATGTATTCCGATCCTTTCGTAATCCGTGAAAACGGATGTCAGAAAATAGATATACGCACATACGTTTGCTATAGTATAGCACTTTATTTTGAATAGATTGTGAAGACTTACGGCAATATTGTGAATTTTGAGACGAACAAATCACCGGACCGCAACGGCGTCATCACCGAGAATCTCCTTCAGCTCACGGATGACGAACGGCGTCGGTGCAGCAGTTATCTTTTCGGACTGCATGGATTTGCCCGCTGCCGCATCGTAAAACACAACGGGAACGCTGCCGGCGAAAATCTGGAGAAAGCTCTGTGCACGCTTGCTTTCGGGGCTGTCTATGCCGGGAACTTTCAGAAACACCTTGGAAATCCGTACCGGCTGAGCCTGTGTTTTTTCAGCGGTTGCAGAAGGCGGCTCGCTTGGCGTACGGTACGATCCGTTATCACTCAGCGGCTTTGCCGTACGGAGAAGAATTTTTGCGTCTTCATCTTCGCGTGCGGAAACGGTTCCCGTTACAATCACCGCGGCGTTTACGGTCAGATACGGTCCTGCCGCTGTCATCGCCTGCGGAAAGACGAGCACTTCGATCTCACCTGTACGGTCCTCAACGGTGAGGATCGCCATCTGATCGCCTGCGCGCGTGCTTTTGTTCTGCCGCTTCGTTACGATTCCGGCAACGGTTACGCGCTGTTTGTCCGTGTACCGCACGTCAGCCTGCAGATCCTCCTCATCGTCACGGAAGGATGCCTTGATGCCGGCAATGCTGTCTGCGGACAACGATGCGATATGCCTTTGATATTCATCGAGAATATGTCCGGAAAAATACAGCCCGGAGCTGTCCTTTTCCAGTCGAAGCAGATCCCGTCCGCTGTATTCGGGGATGTCGGGCAACGAGATCTTCGGTGCGCGCGGGTGTCCGCTGTCCTGTGCGGCTGCAAACAGATCAATCTGTCCGTCAAGCTCCATGCGTCCCTGTGCGGAGCGGCTGTCAAGAACGGATTCATAAACGGTCAGCATCTGCGAACGCTTCGCACCGAGTCCGTCCAGCGCACCGGATTTTATGAGGACTTCAAGCTGGCGCTTATTGAGCGACGCCTCGCCCATGCGATCGATGAAATCGTCAAAAGATGCGTACGGTCCGTGCTTTTCCCGTTCGTCAATCAATGCGTCGACAAACTGACGTCCGAGATTTTTCAGTGCAAGGAGTCCGAAGCGAATATCTTTTCCGGCAACGTGAAAATCCCACGCGCTCTCATTGACATGCGGCGGCAGAATGCGGATGCCCATGCGCGCACACTCGGCAATATATTCCACCATTTTATCGGAAGATACGAGGACGGAAGTAAGCAGCGCGCTCTCATATTCACGCGGATAATGCGCCTTCAGATACGCCGTACGGTAGGAAAGCACGGCATAAGCAGCGGCGTGACTCTTATTGAATGCATAGTTTGCAAAGCCGACGATTTCTTCAAATAGCTCGCTTGCGGCATCTTCGCTGACACCGTGCTGTACTGCTCCCGCGAGAAAAGCGGCACGCTCGCTTTCAAGAACGTCCAGCTTCTTTTTGGAGATAGCACGGCGCACGACATCCGCACGACCAAGCGTGTAGCCTGCAACGTCGCGGAAAATCTGCATGACCTGCTCCTGATAGACGATACATCCGTTGGTAACGTCAAGAATCGGTGCAAGGAGCGGTGTGGCATATCGGATTCGCGACGGATCGCGGCTGTTTTCAATATATTTCGGGATAGAATCCATCGGACCCGGGCGATACAGTGCAATCGCGGCGATGATATCGTCGATGCGCTGCGGCTTCATCTGTGTGAGCATCTGGCGCATACCGCCCGATTCAAGCTGAAAGACGCCATCCGTCTTTCCCGACGAAATCAGCGCATACGCACGCTTATCGTCCATGGGAATTTTCGAGATATCAAACGCACTGTCCCGTTCCTTGATCTGCGACTCAGCCTGCGCGATGATGGTCAGGTAGCGCAGCGCGAGAAAATCGAACTTAAGCAGACCGAGATCCGCGACCGTGTTCATATCGAACTGCGTCACGGTGATTCCGTTATTAACCGCCAGCGGAACATAAGACGCAACGGGATTCTCTGTAATTACAACGCCTGCAGCGTGGGTGGATGCATGCCTCGGCATTCCCTCAAGCGTCCTTGCCGTATCGACGAGACGGCGAACACGCTCGTCATCGTCGTACATCTCCTTCAGCTCGGGGATCTCCATAGCATCCTTCAGCGTAATACCGAGCGCATGCGGAATCAAACGTGCGACCGCATCGACATCCGCATACGGCATGCCAAGTGCACGACCGACATCCCGTATTACGGCACGCGCTGCCATCGTTCCGAACGTGATAATCTGCGCCGTGTGATCCTCTCCGTATTTCCGGCGGACATACTCGATCGCTTCGTCACGCCTGTCGTAGCAGAAATCGATATCAAAGTCGGGCATACTGACTCGTTCGGGATTAAGAAAACGCTCAAACAGCAAATCAAAGCGGAGCGGATCGACGTCCGTGATTCCAATAAGAAATGCCACAAGAGAGCCCGCGCCCGATCCGCGTCCGGGACCTACAGGAATTCCGACCGATTTTGCGTGATTCACGAAATCCCACACGATGAGGTAATATTCGCTGTACCCCATCTTTTCGATCACGGAAAGCTCATACGTGATCCGCTGACGGTAATCCGCCTCGGCATGCTTGTCCGTAAAGGTGATATGTCCGGCATTCAAGCGACGTGCAAATCCATCCTCGGCAAGGCGGGCGAGAAAATCCCCGGGATAAGAGCCGTCATCTGGACGGAATCGCGGCAGCTGTGTCTGTCCGAACGTAAAGTGAAAATCGCACATATCAGCGATCTTCGCGGTGTTTTCAACGGCACCGGGAAAATCAGAGAACAGTTTCTCCATTTCCGCCGTGCTTTTATAGTAGAACTCGTCCGTTTCAAATCCGATCGGGCGACCGTCGGTGATTACGTTGTTCGTCTGAATGCACATGAGAATCGCCTGTGCTTCGGCATCGTCTCGTTTGAGATAATGGATGTCATTCGTAGCGACGAGTCCGATTCCTGTCTTTTTGGCAATCTCAAGAATGGCACTGTTGACCGTCTTCTGCTCATCTATACCGTGATCCTGTACTTCGAGCCAGAAATGATCCTCTCCGAAAATATCACGCATACGGAGAGCGTACGAAAGCGCCTCGTCATACTCACCGGCGGAAATCATGCGCGGAATATAGCCGGCAAGACACGCGGAGAGGGCGATCAGTCCCTCGTGGTGCTCTTTGAGAAGCTCCATATCGACGCGCGGTTTGGAGTAAAAGCCTTCTGTGAAGGCTTTGGAGACGATTTCGATCAGATTGCGGTAACCGATCTCATTTTCAACAAGAAGAACGAGATGGTAACTGGAGGAGTCGAGATCGTGCGTTTTATCAAACCGGCTCCTGCGTGCAACGTACACCTCACAGCCGATAATCGGTTTGATTCCCTCCTCCATGCACGCATTATAAAAGGAGACAACACCGTACATGGCACCGTGATCGGTAATCGCAACGGCGGTATGTCCCATTTCTTTCGCAATTTTCGGGATATCGGCAATACGGCAGGCGCCGTCCAAAAGACTGTATTCACTGTGCAGATGCAGATGTACGAACTGTCCCATAGCGACCTCCCGATTGTTTGATGATGTTAGTTGATATCCTTTTTGATTTTTGCCGCTTCAGCAAAATCCATAATTTTGGCAAGACGGTGGTTGACACCTGACTTGCCGATTGGCGGCTCGTGTACACCGCCAAGCTCCTTGAGCGACATCTGCGGATATTTAAGGCGTATCTCTGCCGTCTGCTTCAGATCGGGCGGCAGTTTTTCGATCAGCCCGCCCTCAAGCAGTGCACGGATGACCGCAGTCTGTTCTTCTGCTGCTCTGAGCGCCTTGCCGATATTCGCCGTATCACAGTTTACCTGCCGGTTAACGTTATTGCGGAACTCACGCTCAATACGGCTGTTCATGAAATCGAATACGGCAGTATTTGCACCGATATAGGCGAGAAAATCCGCAATTGCCTCGCCGTCCTTAATATAACAGATATGCTGCTTTTTGCGGACGGTTTGGCGTGTCTCAATGCCCTGCCCGGCAAGAATTTCCGAGAGGACAGCACATTCGTCCTCTGTATCGAAGGCAAGCTCTAAATGATTCCGCTTGGCCGGATCTGTAACCGATCCGCGTGTCAGAAACAAAGCCAACACAAAATGGGAGAGACAAAGCGAACACTTAGACCGTCCTGCAGCTTCACGGATCGCATCTGCCCGCGCATCAGCCGGCAAAAGCATCGCCGCTTCCGCATCCTTCATGGCGTGCTGACAGCACTTTTTCTTTACCGGAATCGCCGCGAGGCTTTCGCGAAGCGCTTCCGCATATGATTTTTCGCTCATGATTCCCCCGTCATCCGTTTTCAGGTACGTAAACGATCTCAGGCTCGATCTCAATTCCGTAGAGGCGACGGATTTCATTACGGACACAGTCAATGAGCGCGAGGACATCCTCCGCTGTCGCACCGTCGCGATTGATGATAAACCCGGCATGCTTCTCGGAAATCTGCGCGCAACCGATCTGCTTTCCCTTGAGCCCGGCTTCATCGATCATCTGTGCCGTATACCGCCCGGGATAGCGTTTGAACGCACTGCCCGCACTCGGATACTCCAGCGGCTGTTTATCCGCACGGCGTGCCATAAGCTCCTCCATCCGTGCACGGATAACCGTGTGATCGCCGTTACGGAGAGAAAACGTCGCAGAAACGACTGTCCACTCGGGATGCGCGCGGTATATGCTGTTCCGATATGCAAACTCATGTGCATCTGCGTCCAGCGTGCAGAATTCTCTTTTTTCAGCGTCATAGTACGTACTGCGCAAAAGAACCTGCGAAATCTCACCGTCATAGGCACCGGCGTTCATAAAGACAGCACCGCCGACGCTTCCGGGAATTCCATTGGCAAATTCAAGCCCGGTCAGAGAAGCCTCCAGTGCGGCTTTGGCGAGTGCAGTAAGCGATGCGCCCGCTTCCGCAGTGATCTCGGCACCTGAAACGGTGATCTGCTTCATGGCGGATGTAGATATGACAGCACCGCGGTATCCTGCATCGGCAAAAAGCAGATTACTGCCGCGGCCGATGACTTTTGTACGCACGCTGTACTTTTGGGCACAGGCCAGAACCGCCTGCATTGCCTCAGCTGTCAGCGTCTCGATATAATAATCCGCCGCGCCGCCGATCTGAAACGTCGTATGCTTTGACAGCAGTTCATTATACCGAACTGTGATCCCGCTGATCTCGTCAAGTGCCGCTTCAAACGCTTTTGAGTCTGTCATCCTGTGCCTCCGTTCTTAGTTCTTCGTAATCTTATCCAGTAACGCGGGCAATTCCCGTATATCCTTTATAATATACGAAACATC
>JAFTUH010000015.1 GCA_017466375.1 Clostridia bacterium
GATATCTCGGTGAACGATACCTTTGGCATGTGCGTGCTCCAGCGCACTCAGAATCTGCTCGGAATAGCTGGCGAGCTGTTCAAAGGGGAGTGCGCCGCGCTTGATCATATAATTCTTCAGCGTGATGCCTTCCACGTATTCCATGACGATGTATTTCACATTTTCGCGTACCGACACGTCAAAAATATTGACGATATTCTGATGCGAGAGCATGGAAACCGCGCGGGATTCGTTGATGAAGCGTTTGACGCTTGCTTCGTCCTTCGCGATCTCGTCACGGAGTATTTTTACAGCAACGGTCCGGTGCATGAGCAGATCGTTTGCTTTGTAAACGACCGCCATACCGCCGATGCCGATGATCTTTTCTATTTTATATCGGTTGTCGAAAACGGCACCGACGTATTTTTCAAGTCCATCCATCTGTTTCACATCCACAATTAAAATTTGTGCCGCGATCAGAGCGCGATCAGAACGGCGGTAATGTTGTCCGTACCGCCGAGAGCATTGGCGCGTTTGACCAGTTCGTCCGTCTTCTCATCCGCCGATTTATCTTTGACGGTGATGAGTGCGGAGAGCTCTGCCTCCTCGATATGATTCGTAAGACCGTCAGAACAGAGGAGAATGTACGCCTCCGCTTTCGCCGTGTCGATTTCCGTGACGAAAACGTCCGCGTCCACGCTGGATTCCGTACCGACTGCACGGGTGATGATGTTGCGGTTCTGGGAGGTCCTTGCCTCCTCGGGTGTCAGGTGTCCGGTGTCCACGAGATACTGGACGTAGGAGTGATCGTGCGTGATTTGGGTAATCTCACTGCCGCTTACGACGTACAGGCGGCTGTCACCGACGTTTGTGGTGTAGAGGGTGCTCCCGATCACAAATGCGGAGACGAGCGTTGTGCCCATGCCGCGCAGCTCCTCATCGGATTCCGAGCGGCGGAACACCGCCTTGTTCGCATCCAGCGCAGCCTTTCTGAGTGCGCGGTGGAACTGTGCATCCGTACACTCGAGCGTGTTCTGCGCCGTGATGTAATCCTTCACAAAATCATCCATGGAGGAGACAAACGTTTCCGTCGCGGTAGAGCTTGCTTCCGCACCGCCGCGGGCACCGCCCATACCGTCGCAGACGACGGCAAGAAGAATGCCCGGCGCGTATTCTTTTATGAGGAAATTATCCTGATTGACAAGCCGTTTCATTCCGACGTCCGTTTTTCCGCTGTACTGCATAAATGTACACCTCCGTGGATTCAGTATAATCATTATAACATATTGTATCGGATAAGTAAATGTATGGATTGTTAAGAATTCGCTTTTGCGTGTCTGAGGCGGAGTTGACCGCAGGACGCATCAATATCACTGCCGAGACGGCGGCGGATCGTAGCGTTGATGCCGCGCTTCTCCAGCCGATCGCGGAATGCCTCCGCATTTTTGCGCCCGACCGTGGACAGTCCCGTTTCCGCTACCTCATTCAGCAGGATGAGATTTACGTGGCAGACAGCGTGCATACCGCTTTTGAGAAGGGCAGCGAGCGCATCGGCCTGCGGGAGTGAATCGTTCTTGCCGGCGATCAGGGTGTATTCAAACGAGACGCGCCGTCCTGTTTTGTCGAAATACCGACGGCAGGCAGCGAGAAGCTTCTCAAGAGGATACTTATTGTTTACAGGCATCAGTGCACTGCGCGTCTCGTTATCCGAGGCGTGCAGGGAGATCGACAGCGTGATCGGCAGATTCTCCTCGGACAGACGATCGATTTTGTCCACCAGACCGCACGTCGAGAGGGAGATATGCCTGAGCCCGATATTCAGCCCGTCCGGGTGGCTTACGAGTCGGAGAAAGCGTATCGCGTTGTCGTAGTTGTCGAGCGGCTCGCCGATGCCCATCATCACAACGCCGCCGACACGTTCGCCCGTGTCTCTCTGTGCCATGATTACCTGCCCGAGGATTTCGGACGCGGTGAGATCTCGTGTTTTTCCGTTCAGGGTGGAGGCGCAGAAACGGCAGCCCATGCGGCACCCTGCCTGCGAGGATACGCAGAGGGAATTGCCGTGCTCGTAGCGCATGAAGACGCTCTCCACGCACTCGCCGTCAATCAGAGAGAAGAGATATTTTACCGTCCCGTCGATTTTGGAGACGTATTTCGCCTCAATTTTCGGCAGGCGGTACTCTGCCTCTTTTTCGAGCTTCTCACGCATCGATGCAGGCAGATTTGTCATCTCATATAGTTGTGCGCCTTTCTGCATCCACTGATACAGCTGTTTTGCGCGAAAATCTTTTTCCCCGATGGAGCGGACGAATGCCGTGAGCTCGTCGGGCGTCATGGAGAGGATATCGGTCATAGGAACTCCTCAGTTTTTCGTATCATTTTGGCAATAAAGAAGCCGTCGCATCCGTCCTTGTGCGGAAAGAATGTGCGCATGCCGTTCTCGCACACACCTGCCGCACCGAGATCAAACGGCACGGGCGCAAATGCGGGATGTGTTCGGAGAAAACGGGCGACAACCGCCTCATTTTCGTCGGGATTCAGCGTGCAGGTTGAATAGAGAAGCACACCGCCTTCGCGGACGTACCCGGAGGCACCGCATAGAATCTCGTACTGAATCTGCGGGAGGGATTCAATGGAGGCAAGCGGCTTGTATTTGATATCCGGCTTTTTCCCGATTACGCCGAGACCGGAGCAGGGGGCGTCGCACAGTACGCGGTCAGCCTTGCCGATCAGTTCGGGATCCGGTGTGCGTCCGTCGCGCGGACGTGCCGTGATGATCGTCACCCCCAGTGCCTCAGCCGTACGGCGGATCAGTGAGAGCTTGTTCTCATGCAGATCGAACGAATACACCGTGCCGGTGTTGTTCATGTCCATCGCCGTGCTCAGTGATTTTCCTCCCGGAGCCGCGCAGGTATCGATTACCGTTTCTCCCGGCTGCGGATCCAGTGCGCGCACGGCAAGGCGAGAGGATACGTCCTGCACGATATACAAGCCGTCCCGTATACCGTCCGCAACGTGCGCGGCACTTCCGAGTATGAGCATATCTTCCGCGAGAGGGGATACCTCCGCGCCGTCAAGCGCGGTGAGCAGCTCCTCCGCCGACGTTTTCAGCGGATTCACGCGCACCGTCACACGCGGATTGCGCACCGTGGAGGCGAGCAGATCGCGCGTCAGCTCCATGCCGTACCGATCCGTCCAGAATTGACAGAGTTCCTCCGGCGCACCGTATTCGACAGAAAGGCGCTTGATCGGCTCATCCGCATCGGGCAGGGGAATTTCGCATCCGCCGCGCAGAAACGTGCGGAGAATCGCATTGGCAAATCCGCGCGTACGGTTCGGCAAGAGGGCGACCGTTTCGGAAACGGCGGCGTGCGGTGGGATGCGATCCATAAAAGCGAGCTGATACAGTCCGAGACGGAGCGCACAGCGCACCTCATCATCGAGTTGCGAAATCGGGCGCGAAGAGAGCTTTTCCATCACGTAATCGAGCGTGATCGCACGCTCAATCACGCCGTACACGAGCGCGGTATACAGTCCGCGATCTGCTTCCGACATGGCAGAATGGGTGAGCGCGGCGTTCACTTCCAGATTGGCATATCTGCCTTTTTTCTCCCACGCGATCAAAGACGCCATAGCGGCGGCGCGGGGATTCGTTTGTTTATTCATAGACCGGTGCAGTCAGAATATCACCGACAGCGATGCCGCGTCCGTTTATGAATGCGGCGGCATCCATGACACCCTTGCCCTCCGGCTGTACGGAGGTGATACCGATTACGCCGTCTGCACAGGCAACCGAGATCACACCGCCGTTTGCCGCGACAACGGTGCCGGGCGCTTCGGATGTCGATTTGTCCGTTATGTGCGCCGCAAGGACTTTCAGCGTTCGTCCGCTTGGGAGAACGCATACGGCCTTCGGCACAGGGGAGAGCGCACGGATGTGGTTGAACACCTCGCGCACGGGCTTCTCAAAGGAGAGCGCGCAGTCCGCGTTTTCGATCTTCGCGGCGTAGGTGGAGAGCGCGTCATCCTGCGGCGTGCGTGCGGCAGTACCGTTTTCAATCGCGGTGATCGTTTCAAGCATGGCACGGCTGCCAGCCTCTGCCATTTTGTCGTGGAGCGTCTCAAAATTATCCGCGTCCGTGATCGGTACTTCGACTTTCAGAATCATATCGCCCGTATCGAGTCCCTCAGCCATATACATAGCGGTAACGCCCGTGAGCGTATCGCCCTCCATAATCGCACGCTGGATCGGTGCCGCACCGCGGTGGCGGGGGAGGAGTGAACCGTGCGCATTGATGCATCCGTATTTCGGATACTCAAGAATGTACGTCGGCAGAATCTTTCCGTACGCGGCAACGATAATGATTTCGGGATCAATCTCAGCGAGTGTGTCGGCAAATGCACCGCCGCGCATGGCCTCCGGCTGATATACGGGGATATTTTTCTCCACAGCGTATGCCTTCACGGGCGGCGGAGTCAGAATTTTCTTACGACCCTGCGGTTTGTCCGGCTGGGTGACGACGGCGGCGATTTCGTGGCCTGCCTCATAAAGCGCGGCAAGGATCGTCCGTGCGAAATCGGGCGTGCCCATAAAGAGAATTTTCATCCGTTTCTCCTTTGTCATCCGATCTGCTCTTCGATTTCCTCGGGGGTGAGCATGTGGACTGCGTTGTCCTTGAACAGCACGCCGTCGAGATGGTCGATCTCATGGCAGAACGCGCGTGCGAGCAGTCCCGTGCCGGTGACTGTATACGTCTCGCCGTCGCGGTTCATTGCGCGGACGGTCACCTTCATCGGGCGATCGGTTACACCCCACTGCTTCGGAACGGAGAGGCAGCCCTCCAGTTCATTCTGCTTGCCTTCGCGTGCGATGATCTCGGGGTTGATCAGCTCATAGACCTGTCCTTCCACGACCTCCACGATGGCGATACGGCGGAGAACACCTACCTGCGGTGCTGCGAGACCGACGCCGTTTGCATCGTGCAGCGTTTCCAGCATATCATCCAGCAGCGTAAGAATACGCGGCGTGATTGCGTCCACGGGGCGGCAGGTTTTACGGAGAACGTCGTCTCCTTCTTTTACTATATTCAGAATAGCCATTGTATTATCCTCTTTTTTTGAAAAATTAAAGCGTGTTCGGATTCAGATCGGCGCTTACGGTAAGCCGTTTGCCTGCGCCTTTGCCGAATTCGGTCAGAATATCGGAGATGAACTGCCGTGTGCGCTTGGACAGACGGCATTTAATGACGATGCGATTGCGGCATACGCCTTGAATTTTGTATACAGGCGCTTCAAACGGACCGAACACGATCATTTTGATGTCGGCGTACGGACCTGCCAATGCCTGCGCGATCCATTCACGCAGACGGGCAGTCGCGCTTGCGAGAAGCGTCTCATCGCGGCTGGCGAGTGTGATAAGTGCGATATCGCAGAACGGCGGAAAGACGAGCGACTCGCGCACACGGATCTCGCGCCGGTAAAACTCGGGGTAATCCTGATTCGCAGCGAGCGTCAGCACATCGTTTGCGGGATTGAACGTCTGGATTACCGCAGTCCCCGGGAGGCTGGCGCGTCCGGCGCGTCCGATCACCTGCGTAAGCATGGCAAACGTGCGCTCCGAGGCACGGTAATCGTCCAGATACAGCGAAGCGTCCGCATTAATGACGCCGACGAGAGTTACGGAAGGGAAGTCGTGTCCCTTCGTCACCATCTGCGTGCCGAGAAGCACGTCCGCCTCTCCTTTTCGGAAGGCGCCGAGAATTTCCTCATGGGAAAATTTCGCTTGCGTCGTGTCCATATCCATGCGGAGGACGCGCGGTGCCGGATCGAGCTTCGCAAGCTCCCCTTCCAGCATCTGCGTGCCGTATCCGCGGAAGTGGAAATGCACGCTTTTGCACGACGGGCAGGTATCCGGCACACGGGTGCGGAACCCGCAGTAGTGACAGCTCAGAACACCGCTGTCTGCGCGTGTGCGTCTGTACTCCTCCGGCGATTCGCTTTCGCCGAGGGGACGGAAAACGTGATACGTCAAAGAGACGGAGCAGTTCGGGCATTTGAGCACCTCACCGCACGTGCGGCAGGAGATGAAGCTGTTGTACCCGCGCCTGTTCAGAAACAGAATGGACTGGTGACCGGCGGCGCGGTTTTCCGTTAGGTGATCGCGGAGTGTTGTGCCGAGAGGGGACAGCATGCCGCCGCCCGGCTCTCCGCGCATATCTGTGATGACCACATGCGGTAAAACGGCTTTGCCGTACCGCTTTTTCATTTCGATGAGCGTGTATTTGCCGCTTTTCGCCTTATAATAGCTCGTGACAGAGGGTGTCGCGGAGGCAAGCAGCATAAGTGCGTTGTGCCGTCCGCAGCGGAAGGCGGCTACATCGTGCGTCAGATATTTCGGATTCGTTTCGGATTTGTACGTGTGCTCCTGCTCCTCGTCGATGACGATCAGCCCGATTCTATCAATCGGCGCAAAGATCGCAGAGCGTGTACCAATGACAACGTCGGCAAGTCCGTCGCGGATTCGCCGCCAGGCATCGTATCTCTCCCCGGCAGAGAGGGAAGAGTGGATTACAGCCACGCGATCGCCGTAGCGGGCAAGGAAGATGCCGACCATCTGCGGTGTCAGCGAGATTTCAGGCACGAGAATGATCGCACCTTTGCCGTCTTCGCGCACGCGGTCGATCATGGAGAGGATCACACGTGTTTTTCCGCTTCCCGTGACGCCGTGGAGCAGCGCGGCTTTCGCCTCACCGGATCCGTACAGCGCGCACAGCGTGTCGTGCGCATTTTGCTGTTCGTCCGACAGCGGGCTGCTGCCGACATCGGAAGGCGTTTCCTTATCGGTGAACGGATTGCGGAAATCCTCCTCCAGTCGTTCGCGGATGAGATCTTTTTTCAGTAAAGACGAGATCTGTGCGCGGGAGGTTCCCGTCACGGCGGTCAGATCTTCCTCGAGCATCTCTCCGTTTGTACGGAGTGTGCGCAGAATCTCCGCCTGTGCCTGCGAGCGCATGGTACGGATCGCCTTGGCAAACGCGTCCTCCTCCGTCAATGCGGGGACGATGGAGAAAAATCGGCGGTGGCGGATGTTGCGGCTTTCGTGCACCTCCGTCTCGCGCAAAATCAGCTCCGCGCGGACAAGTGCTGTGAGAAGGTCGTGGCACTCCGCACCGAATTCCGCACGCAGTCTTGCAGCAGAAACGCGCTCCCTTGCGGCGATGAAGGAGTAGACAAACGCCGCCTTATCGCCCATTTTGGAAAGCTTCTTTTCGGCTTCTTCCGTGCGGATTGCGCTGTAATACTCCGCGATTTTCGAGATTGCCGCGGCAGGAATGACCGTGCGTACCGCGTCCCCGATGGTGCAGAGTGTGTGTTCCTTCAGAAAACGGCAGATTGAGAGCATCTCCTCAGTAAGGCAGGTGCCGCTTGCGGAGAGAGAAAGGATCGGCTTCACGTGTTCGTGGGCGGAGGCTGTTTTCAGCTCGGTGACGACAGCCGCCATCTTGCGGTTGGATACACCGTACGGCACGTTGATCTGGAGACCGACACGGATATCGTTCTGCATTTCTGCCGGAACGTAATAATCGTACTCTCTGTCTGCGTGATACGGTACGTCCAGAATGTGGACGGCAGCGATCATTTCAGCCATAAAACCTCTCCTTCCGTCTTGTTTCAAATGTAAAAATATGCCTGCCGAGCCGCGGCAGGCATGGCTGTTTATCAGAGGGTGGACTCTTCAGCGATTGCTTCGGCAGCCTCGGCGGATACGTCATCCTCAACGGAGAGAACGGTTTCTTCCGCTGCTTCCTCGACGGGTTCTTCGCCCTCACCATAGATGGCGAATTCGCCCTCGTGCAGGCGTTTGATCGCGCTCTTGACAGCCTTCTCGTCGCGATACTCTCTCTTGATCATGGAGATAAGGCTCTTGTCGGTTGCCTTGTTGGCGATGAGCTTCTCGGCGTACTCGCGCTGCTTTACGTACTCGTCGGTGAGAACGCGCGCGCACTTGGAGGTAGCGATTACGAGCGTGTAGCGGTTGTACTTGCCGTCCTTGGACAGCTCACTGATAGACGGATAAATCATAATAATTCCTCTTTCTCCCGTGTCGGGAAATCAACAGATATAATAAGTTTAATGAAAAAACGGATCGGTAACGTGCTTCATGCGTGCGGGGCGGTGGTGCTCGGCGCGCAGGATCTCAGCGATCAGGGCGGCACAAGCCTCAGCCCCGTCGTTTTCATTGACGACAACGTAATCGTATTTTTCGGAGAGAACAAGCTCCTCCTTTGCCTTTGCCAGACGGGTGCGGATCACGTCGTCCGTTTCTGTACCGCGTCCGCGTAGCCGTGCTTCGAGCGTTTTTCCGTCGGGCGGCAGGAGCATCACGGCAACTGCATCGGGGAATTGCCGCTTGACCTGCATGGCACCGTCCGTTTCGATTTCGAGAATCAGATCGTGTCCCTGCGCGAGAACGCGGTTTGCCTCGGATTTGAGCGTGCCGTAATAATTGCCGCAGTATACGGTGTGTTCAAGAATCTCACCGCGGGCGAGGGATTCTTCGAAATCGTCCCGCGACATGAAGTAGTAGTGAACGCCGTCCTCCTCGCCGGGACGGGGCGCGCGTGTGGTCGCCGAAACGGAGAAGCCGATATCGGGAATCATCTCGCGCAGGATTTTGACGACCGTGCCTTTACCGCTGCCGGCAGGTCCGGAGATTACGATCAGAATGCCTTCTTTTTTCATGAGGGTACCTCGTTTTGTTCGTCTTCGCCGTCTGACTCGCCGGAGATCCGTTCGGAGAGTGTCTCGGGCGGCAGAGAGGAGAGGATAACGTGGTCGCTGTCTGTAACGAGAACGGCTTTGGATTTTTTACCGCACGTGCAGTCGATGAGCCGTCCTTTTTCAATTGCTTGCCCGATCAGGCGTTTGATCGGTGCGGAATCGGGGGCGGCAAGCGCAACGATGCGCTCGGCGGAGATCATGTTGGAAAAACCGATATTGATAAATTTCATGCGCCGATCTCCTTACTCAATGTTCTGGATCTGTTCGCGGATCTTTTCAAATTCGCTCTTCATCTCCACGACAAGGCGGGCGATGCCCACGTTGTTTGCTTTGGAACCGATCGTGTTGACCTCGCGGTTCATCTCCTGCAGAAGGAAGTCGAGCTTGCGTCCGGCAGGCTCGGGACTGTCAAGAATCTCGGTAAGAGCAGAGAAGTGCGAGCCGAGACGGACAAGCTCCTCATCGATGGCGGCACGGTCGGCAAAAATCGCAACCTCAGTGAGTATCCGTGTCTCATCGATCTGGATGGAGTAGTTCTCCAGAATCTTGCGGATGCGGGTGTCCAGCTTTTCCTTGTATCCCTCAATATCCGCCTCGGAGAACGTTTTGATCTGTGCGGCACACGCCTTGATTTTTTCTGCCTTGGCGAGAATGTCCACGCGGAGGTTTTCGCCCTCCCGTTCTCTTGCGGCGAGGAATGCATCAATGGCGCCGGAAAGCACCGCGCGGATGTCTTCCCAGTCGCGCTCCATATCGTCCTCCGGCTTTTTGATGAGGAACAAATCACGGTTGGCGGCGACGGACATGACTGTGATATCATCCTTCAGTCCGAACTGATCGCGCAGGGTGTACAGCGCATCGAGATACGACTGTGCCAAAGCGCAGTCGGGTGTGATAACGACGCCGTCCTGCTCGAGCACATCGATGCCGATGAACACCTCAATTTTGCCTCGGACGATGCCGCGCTCCGTCAGGTACGCCTTGATCTTTTCCTCGAGGAAAGAGTACGCGCGCGGCAGACGGACGGTGCAGTCGAGAAAGCGGCTGTTGACGCTTTTGATCTCTGCAGTAATGTCTTTCGTGCCCGACGCGTTCAGCGCACGTGCCCGACCGAAAGCAGTCATACTTTTCAGCATTTTTATGGCTTATCTCCCGATTGCGGGGAGAAACTCCTTTATACATCTTATTATATACTATATTATAATCCATTTCCGGCTCTTTTGTCAACTTTTTGCCGCTATTTTTGGTGAAAACATAAAAAGAAACTGCCGATTTTACACGGCAGTTCGACATTATCACAAGAGATAACGGATTATTCTTTGAGTCCTTTGATTTTCAGCCGTCTTCGCAGGCGGACGAGGTAGACCGTAACGCACACGGTGAGGCAGAGGTCATACACGATAAACACGGCGTTTCCGAGAAGAATCTCCGACAGAACGAATTCGTATCCGGCGCCCGACAGACCGAGGATTTTCTGTGCCAGCAGGATAAACAGAAGCTGCATCGTATTGAACAGCGACAGCTTCAGAATCCACGCGATGATCGACCTGTATTTTTCAAACCACGACTTGAAGATCGGATAAGCACCGCCCAGCAGGTATAGCAGCGCCGCCGCCTTTGAGGGCAGAAAAAGCAGCGAAAGAACCGCTGTCACCCCGTAGATGAGCCATGCCCACTTCTCACCGATCTCGATCACGGCAAAAACGATGCAGAAAGAGGCGAGCATTATCATCGTGAGATCGAGTATGTCCGTGACAGCGCCGATCATCAGAAAAACGATGCCGAGAGCGGCAAGAAGACTGCAAACGGCGATGCGTCTCGTGCGCAGAGACGTTTCACCGAGCTTGTTTTTTTTCATAATACCTCCGTCAGCAGCAGCGGATCAGATCGCCGCCGCAGCATTCGCAAAGACAGTCCGCGCAGATGAGGGACGTGCAGAGATCAGAACCCGAGCATCCGCTGCCGTACTGCGTCGTCGTGTACGGAGATCCGTAGCCGGAGGCTTGGGAGCGCAGACGCTGTTTTGCCGCGGCGTATTCCTGATTCGACGGATCGAGGTAGCAGGCGGTGTCGATGTATTTCTGCGCGTCGTACAGATAGCCGCGCTGCAGGAGCACGCATCCCTTCAAAAAGTTCCACTCCGCGCCGCGCTCACTCTGCGGCGTTGCGTTCAGGATCAGTTCGGCATCGGAGAAGTGTCCCATGTTGAAAAGCTGCCGTACACGGGCAAAATCGCCGCTTGTATGCGCAGATCCCGCGTTATAAGCGCCTCCCGCGCCATAGCTGTCCGAGGAGGTTCCCGCACGCATCTTCTGGATAGCGTCATATGCCTCGTTGATCTCTTTCATCTTTTCTTCAGCGAGATCGGCGAGACCGCTGTCCGCATAGTTGTCCGGATGATATTTCCGTGCAAGCGTACGGTATGCTTTTTTGATGTCTTCGTCTGAGGCGTCGCGTGCGACACCCAGTATCGTATAAGGATCTTTCATAAATACTTCAGCTGTAATCCTTTCAGTGTACGTGAATATAAAAGTCAGTCGGGAAGGGCGAGTACACGCCGAAGCTCCGACGGCAGCCCGAGATACGCAGTGTTTTTGACGATGCCGGCTGTCTCCTTCTGACAGCGGGAAAAATCGATCAGCTCCAGCGCGTTCTGCAGTCTGATCAGATCACCGAGTGCGGCAGTGTATATGCTCTCGGCAATATCGGTACGCAGACGCGGCTTCGTGTGCGCGCGTCCGGTGTGATCCATGACCGTTTTCGTTTCAAATAAAGAGGCAGGATCGAGATCGGCATACAGACGCAGGATCGGATTGTACGTGCCGGATTTCGCATCCTCTGCGGCATCATCCGCGGCGTCCGCCACATAGATGAACCGACCGACGGCGGCACCGACCGTACGGGAGAGCCGTTCTTCGTTGCCGGTGAGCCCATGCGCGAAGATATTCCCGAGCAAATCGCCGAATACGCGTGCCGGTTCATCCAGCGAAGCACATCCGTCCGATTCAAGTGCGGACAGTTCGGTAAGCCGTGTCTGTACACTCTCCGCAAGCATATCGAGCCCGGCGGCACGTTTGCGGATCGATTTTGCGGCAGGGGAGAGAAGTCGTGCCGCAGCCCGTTTTCGTCCGGATTCGTCCGCCGCATCATCCGCAAGCTTTGCCGCGTTCAGAATGGCTGCGGCACCGGCGGCGTAGGTGAAGACGGGATTGTCATTCGCCATCGCACGCGCTTTGAAGGGATGGACCGGGCATCGGTGCTTCTCCACCGTAAAGGATACTCTTTCGACGGCGGAACGGAAGGCGCAGAGGAAGACGAAATCGTAGCTGAGTGTAAAGCGGGACGCACAGCCGGTGTGCTTACCCATCGCGCGGCAAAGACCACAGTAGATCGCGCGGTAGAGCTCGTTTTCGCATACGAGCATCTGCGGCACCAGCGGTCGGATATATCCGAACATAGACGTCCTCACTTTCCAAGCTTTACATTTATTATACAGCATAGTGTGAAAAAACACAACGTATTCCCATGGACAAACTGTAAACTCTTTGTGAGAAAAAGGAGAAAGATACGGTGGTTTTGCGCCTGTTTTTTGGTGTATTTTTTGAAATTACTTTTTTTTCATACTTTTCAAAAAAAGGTATTGACAAAACGGAGCGCTTGTGGTATTATATTTAGGCGACGTTGACGCGCCTATGCGGGTGTAGTTCAGTGGTAGAATTCCAGCCTTCCAAGCTGGTTATGTGGTTTCGATTCCCATCACCCGCTCCATTTACCCCGTACAGGGCGGCAAGTACTTTTGTACCTTTAGCTCAGCTGGATAGAGCAACTGCCTTCTAAGCAGTAGGTCGAGGGTTCGAGTCCCCCAAGGTACGCCATACGGTGGGTGTAGCTCAGTTGGTTAGAGCGCCAGGTTGTGGCCCTGGAGGTCGTGGGTTCGAATCCCATCATTCACCCCAGAAAAAATCCCGTGCAGAAGCGCGGGATTTTGTTTTTCAAAAAGAAAGCCGAAGCATTCCGCTTCGGCCTTTTTTGTTGTTACGCACCGATTGCTTCCTTGAGCGCGGCGGCAAGCTGATCGGCACACGAGGTGTTTTTGAATCCGCATGTGTTGCCGGAGAGGAGCGTAATAACCTTGTCGGCGTCCATGCCCTCGACCAGCTTTGCGATCGCCTTCAGATTGCCGTTGCATCCGCCGGTGAAGGCAACGTTTTTAACCTTTCCGTCCTCGATTTCAAAGGAGATCTGAGAGGAACAGGTGCCTTTCGTTTTGTAGTTGTACGTCATTTTTTATCCTTTCGTTTTACTGTCCGGGGGTCGGAGCAGGTGTGATTTCTTTCAAAGAGATGCTTGCTTTCGCCGATGTGAATTTGATATTGCCGACAGGGGTTTCAGCGGTTGCTGACGCGGAATACGGACGCGGACGGTCCATGCCGCCGATGTTCGCTTTGCCTTCACCTGAGCCGATGTCGATGTTGTAGTCGGACAGCGTGATCGGTGCAGTGATTGCGATGTCGCCTTCATCCGTCTCAATATCCAGCGATTGGAAAAACATATTATCCGCCTCGATAAAGCCGTGCGACGCATCCATTGTGACGGCGTTGAACGTCGTATCAGTGAATGTCAGATCGGATACGGGAGCGTTTACGGTGAGAGCTGAGGAGGTGTGCAGACCGTCAGCTTTCAGAATCAGCGATTCAGTTGCCGTCGCCGTGATATCGCAGACGGCACTCAGATTCTGTATCTCCATCGTACAGTTTTTTGCCGTTACGGTAATAACCCTCAGGTTTTCCGTGGCAAGGCTGTTCAGATAGATGTTTACGCGGCGCACACCCTCCGGCTGTTTTGCGCGGAGAAAATAACGGATACCACTGAACGAGAATCCGTTTTGCAGATCAAACATGGACTTTATGTCCGTGATTTCATCCAGCTTGACGTTTTTTCCCGCTGTCGTGAGATTGTACATTCCATCGCGGAAATTCAGAATCTCAATGTAGGATTTTTCAGCGCCGCCGATAATGTAGATTTCCGCATCACTGAACGCAAGCTCGAGTTTCGTAATCGGCTGATCGGAGAAATCCTCCGTACGTCTTGTGCCGCCGTCCTCCGTATCGCTGAACAGGAGATATCCGTCCGCCTCGGCAATATTGCGTGCCACAGAGCAGGTGATCATGCCGGCAATAATGAGCAGAGCGGCAACGACAAGAAATACAACAGATGTCGGTTTCACAGTTTATAGCACGCCTCCTTTGCTTTGTTGAACAGGAGCTTCAGCTTTTTTCTGCTGAAGCGGAAGAACACGCTGAGTTTGCGGATCAGCCACGGAATCAGCCGGATCGCGCAATTGTAGAGCAGGATTCCGCCAAGCATTACACAGCCCGCAACAGTCAGACCCAGACCGATTTCATAAAGACCGGGTGCTGTGGAGATCGCCGTGATCAGCTGAACGATGCCGTAAATGATACCGACAAGGGAGACTGTCGTACCGATCGCGACACCGCCGATCAGCGCGGCGAAAAGCCCGGCGATCAAGGCGCAAAGCGTGGCGAATGCGGCGCCGAACAGCAGGTAAAAGAGAGCGAGCAGCACAGCCGTGATCGGAAGCGTACAGCAGAAAACCGTCCAAAACGTACGCTTGCCTCGCGGGGTAGGGGGGACGGGTGCGTCTTCGCTTTCCGGTTTCTGCGCAGGGACAACAACTGTTGGCGGCTCCTCCTGTTCATCAAACGGTTCCGAATCCGGTATGGCTTTTCCGCCGGCGTATACCTTTACGTCATCGTCGCCTGCGTCGTCAGCCGTTTCATCCGAAGCGGTATCATCCTTCGGGGCAGATGCCTGCTCTGCCGGCTTCTTCTCTGCCGTTTTGCCCTTGAAATTGGCAATACCTTCGGCAAGCAGGGCGATCTCGGCAGAGTCATTCATCTGCTCGATGGCCTGTATATCATCAGCATCCAAGGTGAGCGACAGAGAGCGAACGTGTCTCTCTGCCCGTTCGGGAGTAAACCCGCGCGCGATGAGCTCATCCCGCAATATTGTCAGAAACTGCTTTTTTTCCAAAAGAAAATCACCTCTTTTCACGGAATCGGTGGATTTTTTGCCGGAAATGTGATACAATGGTGTATCCGTATATGTCAATAAGACGATTCGGTATGCAAATTGTTCCGACAAAACACCGACCTGTATATATTTTACCAAAAAAGGATGTAAATATCAAGTATGAGAGCAAGAAAAAAGAAGCACGGCAGTGAAAGACTTTCGGTTTTGAGTGCACTTTTGTGTCGAAATCCCGAAGAGATACGTAAAAATCCGTCCGCTCCGTTTGAAACGTCATTACCGCTTCGTCTGGAGATCGGCTGCGGCAAGGGCGATTTTATCACGGCGCTTTCCGCACGGGATACGGAGTACAACTACTATGCGATGGAGCTTGTGGATGACGTGCTCGTCGCCGCTGTCGAAAAATATGCTTCCTCTCGCGGACTTGGCAAGCTCGGTACGCACGGCGGCTGGGAGGCACCGGACGGTACGCTCTACCGTGAGACGTGGGAGATTCCGCTTGCCGATCGAGGCAACGTCCGCTTTCTGAACGGCGACGCAAAAACGCTCTCGGACTTTTTCCCCGACGGCACGTTTGATACGATCTATGCGAACTTCAGCGATCCGTGGCCGAAAAAGGGGTATGAGGATCGGCGTCTGACTGCGCCCGCCTTTCTCGATCTCTATGCGCGGCTTCTCAAGGACGGCGGCACGTTCTGCTTCAAAACGGACAACGTCGGCTTGTTTGAGTATTCACTGGAGACGGTGCGCGCGTCAAAGTTTGAACTCACGTTTGAATCGTGGGATCTGCACGCATCGGAGCGCGCGGCGACAAACATCATGACGGAGTACGAGCGCAATTTCTCCTCACAGGGGATGAAAATCCACTGTCTCGAGGCAGTGATACGGAAATAAGGAAACGATGGGGGGGCTTTTTGAAAAAAGTCTCCCCAAATCCCCTACAAAAGCTGCAATACATGAAAAAGACAGAGCGCAAGCTCTGCCTTTTCTTTTTTATAGAAGTTTTTGCGGAGGGGTACGGGGAAGAGCTTTTTTCAAAAAGCGCCTCCCCGTTTCTTTTTGAATCAAAGTACTTTCGATAAAAACGACTTCAGTCTGTCGCACTGCGGATTGTCAAAAATCTCCTCCGGCGTGCCTTCTTCAAGAATCTGACCGCCGTCCATGAAGATTACGCGGGTGGCAACCTCGCGCGCAAAGCCCATCTCGTGTGTGACGACAGCCATCGTCATACCGGAGGAGGCAAGCTCACGCATAACCTCGAGCACCTCGCCGACCATTTCGGGATCGAGAGCGCTCGTCGGTTCGTCGAACAGCATAACCTCGGGATTCATGCACAGAGCACGCACGATTGCAATACGCTGTTTCTGACCGCCGGAAAGCTGTGCCGGATACGCATCCGCACGGTCGGCAAGACCGACGCGCGCGAGAAGATCGCGTGCCTGCGATTCGGCTTCCGCCGCGGATTTTTTGAGCAGCTTCATCGGTGCAAGCGTCATGTTGCGCAGGATCGTCATATGCGGGAACAGATTGAAATGCTGGAACACCATGCCCATTTTCTGTCGGTGGAGATTCAGGTTGGCGTTCTTTTTTGTGATGACCTCACCGCCGAATGTGATCGAGCCGTCCGTGGGCATTTCAAGAAGATTCAAGGAACGGAGCAGGGTGGATTTACCGCTGCCCGACGGACCGATGATGACAACGACCTCGCCCTTGCGGATGTCAACGGATACATCATCGAGCGCCTTGATTTTATCGCCGTTGTAGTATTTTTTCAGATTCCGAACGGAGATCAGTACATTATCGCTCATTTTTTCTGAGTCTCCTTTCGAGAAGTCCGACGAGCTTCGTCAGGATGATAACGATTACCAGATAGATCAGTGCAACGGCAAGCAGCGGCATGAACGCCGAGAACGTGCGTCCGCGGATCAGATCGCCGGCTTTCGTGAGATCCATGATGGCAACGTAACCGGCAACGGAGGTCTCCTTCAGCAGAACGATGAACTCGTTGCAGAGCGTGGGAAGTACGGTTTTGAACATCTGCGGGGTGATGATGTAGATCATCGTCTGTACGTAGTTGAAACCGAGTGCGCGTCCGGCTTCAAACTGACCGTTGTCAATCGACAGAATACCGCCGCGGAAAATTTCTGCCACATACGCGCCTGAGTTGATACCGAACGCCAGGATTGCAACGAGAATATCGTTGTCCGTTGTGGCGAATACGACGAAATACATGATGAGCAGCTGAACGACGATCGGCGTACCGCGGAATACGGTCAGATAGAGATTGCAGATTCCGTTGAAAAAGCGCAGAAGGAACCAGCCGAGCCCGCCCTGCCGCTTGAGTGTCTCGCTGTTTTTATCGTATGTAGAGCGGACAGCAGCGACCACGATACCGATCACAATGCCGAGAAGAACGGCGAAAAAGGTAATCAGCAGCGTGTTGCCAAGACCTTCAAGAAGCCATTCCCATCTGTTTTCGTAAATGAAGTTGCGATAAAACTCATGACTGAGATCCTGCCACCACTGCTGAACGGTTTGTCCGATTCTTCCGAAGAAACCGACCGTTTCGGCTTCAGCGGCCGCACCGGTGTCAAGTGCCTGCAACAATGCTTTGGAAAGCATACTATTCATATATTAATCCTTCACTTTAGATTTGAGCCGTACGTAAGATACGGGCTGCCGCAAACTGCGCCAGCCCGTTTTTCTTTTTGCGAAATTATTCAGCCGGAATGTATTTGTCGATGATGGACTGAACCGTGCCGTCTTCGATCAGCTCGCCGAGGGCCTTGTTTACCTTGTCAAGAAGCTCGGTGTTGTCTTTTGCAATGCAGATTGCATACTGCTCGTCGGCGTAGGCACCGTCGAGAATCGTGAGACCTTCATTCTGCTCAACGTAAGCCTTTGCCGGCTCGTTATCGATGATAACAGCGGTGATTTTGCCTGCATTCAGTGCGAGGACAGCCTCGTTACCGGTCTTATAGCGAACCACGTTGTCTGCACCGAAGCCCCATTTCTCAACCGTATCGGATGCGTAGATGTCGCCGGTCGTATCCTGCTGAACGCCGATCTTTACGCCTTCCTTAACAGAAACCCAGTTGCCTTCCTCGTCGAGGTTGAAGAAATCGTCAACGGAGGTGTAGCCGGAATCAGCCTTTACGATAACGACCTGTACAGCCGTTGCGTAGGAGGAGGTGAAGTTGACGGACTCAAGGCGCTCGTCGGTCACGGTCATGCCTGCCATACCCATGTCAAACTTACCGGACTGAACGCCGCCGATGATGGAACCGAACTCAACGTCCTTGATCTCAAGCGTCATGCCAAGCTTCTCAGCGATCTTGCCTGCGATCTCAACGTCGATGCCTGCGAAGTTGTCGCCGTCCTTGAACTCATAGGGCGGGAAGGATGCGTTGGTAGCCATGACGAGTACGTTGTCTTCCTTGCCGCAGCCGGTGAAGGCGAATGCGGAGAAGAGCATGAGCGTTGCGAGCAGAGCAGCAAAAATTCTCTTTTTCATGATAAGACTCCTTAAGAAATGTAATAAAAATGTTGAACGAATATACACCGTGCATATTCGTATACTGTAATTATACACGCATAAAACGGACCTGTCAAGAGGAGATTGTCAATTTCATCGCATTCTTTGTCAGAAAAACCGATAATTATGCACAGCGCTTCGCACCAAAATGATTTTGTACGGCACGCGGATACGACAAACTCCGCGCCTCCTCTGCGGTATAATAGGGAAAAGCGAGGAGGTGCGGATGTGGAAACGGTACTGTATGCGGATGTTTTGTTTCTGATCGATTTCAGCATGGATTACCTGTCCCTTTACGCGGCGTCCCGTCTTCTGTCGATGCGGACGTCTCTTTGGCGCACCGTTCTTGCCGCCGCACTTGGCGGGATATACGGTATCTTTTCCGTTCTTGCCGGATTGGGCGGACTGCCCGGGGCGCTCTGTGCGGTCGTGGTCTCCGGTCTGCTTTCTCTGATTGCGTTCGGAAAATCGGGCGGATACCGCGCTTTAATTCGAGCAAGCGTAACCGTGTGGGGCTGCGGCGCGCTCCTCGGCGGCGTGCTGACTGCTTTTTCCTCCCTGTTTGGAACAGCACTCATGCAGGGCGGAGGTGATATTCTCTGCGCGGGGATTGCCGTGTTCTTTGCCCTCCTTCGCTTTTCCAGACGGAAGCTTGCGCACGGCACGGCAGAGATTATGCTCACACACGGCGAACGCGCATGGCAGGGAAGCGCACTGATCGACAGCGGAAATCTTCTCACCGACCCGATCGGCGGGTACGCAGTGATCCTCCTTCGGGCATCGGACGCACGGTCCCTGCTCGGCGAGGAGACGGACACATTATATAAAGGAAATATTACGGAGACCGGAACCGGGGTGCGCGTCGTACCAATGCGGACAGCAGACGGCACACGGCTCCTCTACGGGTTTCTGTGCAGGGACGTCCGGATACGCCGCGGAAACAGGGAACAGATACGAACCGCAGTTGTCTGCGTCGATCATGCTACTTCGGAAGGCGGATACGGCGGATGTGCGGCACTGCTCCCGGCGTCACTTATTTTATGAATAATACATATTGATATATAAACGGAGGGAACGAATGAAAACCAGAGGTGTATGGCTCACAATTGTGCAAAGCATGCGGGCGACGGTTGAAAAATGGATGCTCGCCTGTGCAGAGTCGGACGGAAACGGCAGCTTTTACATAAACGGGGCAGAGGTTCTGCCGCCGCCGCTTTCCGCCGAGGAGGAAGCGGAGACGATTGCGCGGCTGTCGTGGGACGAGGCGGCATCCGCCTGCCTGATCGAGCACAATCTGCGCCTTGTCGTGTATATCGCGCGGAAGTTCGAGAACACGGGCATCGGGATCGAGGACCTTATCTCCATCGGCACGATCGGACTGATAAAAGCGATCCGTACGTTCCGGGCGGAGAAGCAGATCAAGCTTGCGACGTATGCATCCCGCTGTATCGAAAACGAGATTCTTATGTATATACGGAAGAATTCCGCCTTGCGCGGGGAAGTGTCGATTGACGAGCCCTTGAATATCGACTGGGACGGCAACGAGCTGCTTCTCTCCGATGTGATCGGTACGGAGGAGGACACGGTCGGACGGGATATCGAAAGAAACGAGGATGAGCGCACCATCCGTGCTGCCGTCGCGGAGCTGGACGAGCGGGAGCGGATCATCATTGAACTGCGCTACGGATTGTACGGCGGCGAAGAACGCACGCAGAAGGAAGTCGCGGATATGCTCGGAATTTCGCAGTCGTACATTTCCCGGCTCGAGAAGAAAATCATCCGCCGCCTCAAAGAGCAAATTGAGACAAAAATCTGACGTCGGAAAAGATTTTTTTGAAAAAATCGAAAAAAGTGAGAAAAAGGTATTGATTTATGAAAAAAAGTGTGGTATAATTCTGCCATATGAAATTCTACGAAGAGAGGTGTAACTAATGAAGAGTGGAATTCATCCCGATTATAAAGAAGTGACGATTCGCTGCGCATGCGGTGAAACTGTCGTCACACGCTCTACGAAGGGCGACGCAAACGGTGAGCTGCGCGTAGATATTTGCTCGAAGTGCCATCCGTTCTTTACCGGCAAGCAGAAGTTCGTCGATGCCGGCGGACGTGTTGATAAGTTCAAGAAGCGTCTTGCTGCATCCGGCAAATAATCCGGCACTGTTTTGTCACGAATCGGATAAGACGGGAGTATCACGCCCCGCCTTATCCGATTTTTCGTTTTCATCTTTCATCGGACTTTGATCCGGAAAGGAGATTTTATGGCTGAAAATATTCTTCTGCGTGAGGATGCTCCCGAAATCCCCCGCGCGGTCGCGTGTGCGATTTTTCCGCAGGGAGGGGAGCGCGAGTGTGAGGCGTCCCTTGCCGAGCTTGCCCGCCTTCTCGATACGGCAGGGGCAGAATTGTGCGCCTCGCTTACCCAGATGCGGGAAAAGCCCGATTCAGCTACGTGTATCGGCAGCGGAAAACTGAAGGAATTGTCTGATCTGTGCGATACGATGGAGGCATCCCTTGTCGTGTTCGACTGTGAGCTTTCCCCCTCCCAGCTTCGGGAGATCGAGAACGCCATCGAGCGCGACGTTGAAGTACTCGATCGCTCTATGCTGATTCTCGATATTTTTGCCAAGCATGCCGTCACCTCCGAGGGACGTCTGCAGGTCGAGCTTGCCCAGCTTCGCTATACGGCACCGCGCCTTGCCGGCAAGGGTAAGGATATGTCCCGTCTCGGCGGCGGCATCGGTACGCGCGGACCTGGGGAGACGAAACTCGAAGTGGATCGCCGCCGGATCAAATCGCGCATTCATGCGCTGGAGGAGCAGCTTGCCCACGTTGAATCCGCACGCGCGACCATGCGTGCCGCGAGAGATCGTTCGGGACTTGTCCGCTGTGCTATCGTCGGCTATACAAACGCGGGCAAATCCACGCTTCTGAACGAGCTGACCGGTGCCGGAATCCTCGCACAGGATAAGCTGTTTGCGACGCTTGATCCCACGACCAGACAGTACACGCTCCCGTCGGGGATGAAGTTTCTGCTCACCGATACGGTTGGATTTATCCGCAATCTGCCGCATCACCTCATCAAGGCATTCCGATCCACGCTCGAGGAGGCGGCGCTCGCCGATGTTATCATCAATGTATGCGACGCATCGGACGGCGATTTCGCCGATCACTTGAAGGTTACGGATGACCTTCTGAAGGATCTCGGCGCGGAGGGGAAACCGACACTGCTTGTGTTTAATAAATGCGATCTTTGCACCGATTCCGTGCGTCTGACGGAAATGCGCCGTGCCGCTTCTGCCGGCGGATGCGAGGCGGTCTTTATCTCCGCGAAAACGGGGGAGGGACTGGATGAATTTGAAACGAAACTCGAGCAGATCGCCGCAGGAGGCAGAACGCGCGAGACGTTTTTGATCCCCCATTCGGACGGTGCGTCTCTCCATCTTCTGTATACGTCCGCGCACGGCGTGGAGACGGAATATGCCGAGGACGGCGTGCGTGTCACTGCGACGGTCGATGCAAAGCTGCGCGGCAAGCTGGCAGCGTATAATGTAAACAAATCCGTGCCTGTCACGGATGACGGGGAGGATTTCTGATATGGCGGAGGGAAGCGGACGGATCACCCTTGCGCGCCGTGCGAGTGCCGAAATGGAGGAGAAAAAATCCATTTTCATCGGTACGGCGGCACCTGTTTCCTCCGAAGAGGAGGCACGTGCGCTGATCGCCGAGATGCGCAAAACGTATCACGATGCGACGCATAACGTCTATGCGTATATGCTCGACGGCGGCGTTGTCGCGCGGTATTCCGATGACGGAGAGCCGCAGGGAACGGCAGGTGTTCCCGTTCTGAATGTGCTGAAAATGTCCGGCGCGACCGATCTCTGCGTCGTTGTCACCCGCTATTTCGGCGGAATCCTGCTCGGTGCCGGCGGACTTGTCCGTGCGTATTCGGCAAGCGCTAAGCTGGCAATCGATACGGCAGGGCTTGTCGAGATGGCGCAGTACGCCATTCTTGCCGTGCGCGTCAGTTATTCCGATTATCAGCGTGTTACTGTACAGCTGCCGAAGATGGGCGTAACGGAGGACGGCGCGGACTTCGATTCGCTCGTTACCGTGCGCGTCGGCGTTCCTGTCGGTCGGGTGGAGGAGATCACCCGTGCGCTTACCGAGCTGACGAACGGACGCGTGTCCGTTGACACAATCGGACACGAAGAACGTCCCGGTACCCTTTGATAGAGAATTTTCGTCAAAAAAAGTAAAAAAGAGAAATCGTGCGTATATTATAAGCACGATTCTTTTTATTTGTATATTTTGAGGTGCGTATGGGAATGACAGTCAGTCAACTTTTCTGCGAACGGGAACGGCAGACGCTTTCTCCGCGCGCCTTTTTGACGGAGAATACGAAAGGACGGCAGTATCCGTGCGAGCCGTGTCCCAACCGTACCGATTTCCAAAGGGATCGCGACCGTATCCTTCACTGTAAATCGTTTCGCCGTCTCGTTCATAAAACGCAGGTGTTCCTCTTTCCGCAGGATGAGCATTACCGCACGCGTATGACGCATACGCTGGAGGTTACGCAGATCGCGCGGATCATTGCCCGTGCGCTCATGCTGAATGAGGATCTTACGGAGGCAATTGCGCTCGGACACGATCTCGGTCATACTCCGTTCGGGCATGCCGGGGAGACGGTCATGCAGCAGTGCTATTCGCCTGAATTCACGCACTATAAGCAGAGTTTGCGCGTGGTGGAACAGCTTGAGAACAACGGAAAAGGTCTCAACCTCACGTGGGAGGTCCGCGACGGCATCGTCAATCATACGGGGGACGATCTTGCGTCCACGCTGGAAGGCGTGATCGTCAAATTCGCTGACCGCATCGCGTATATCAATCACGATATCGACGACGCATGCCGTGCGGGGATACTCAAAATCTCCGATATTCCTGCCGATATTCTGCAGGTGCTCGGCGAGGGTCACGGTCACCGCATCAACACGATGGTATCCGCTGTGATTGAGGGAAGTGCGAACAGCGACAGCATCCGCATGACGGAGGAGATCGGCGATGCGACGAACCGCCTCAGAAAATTCCTGTTTGAGAATGTGTATTTCAATCCGATTGCCAAGGCCGAGGAGGTCAAGGCACGGGATATGCTTGCCCGTCTGTACGAGTATTACACTCGCTATCCGCAGAGAATGCCGGAGCTCTACCGCCGCAATTTGGAAGCCGAGCCGCTCGGTCGGTGCGTGTGCGACTATATCGCCAGCATGACGGATCGCTATGCGATCGATCTGTATAAGGAACTGTTTATCCCGAGCGTGTGGAAAACGCCGGAGGGGGATCAGTAAAACATCCGATAAACCGGAAGGAGGACGCACATGATACCGCACAGTATAATTGAAGATCTGAAGCACCGCTGCGACATCGTGGACGTGATCTCTTCCTATGTTCCGCTCAAGCGGGCGGGATCAAATCTGCATGGGCTTTGTCCGTTCCACAGCGAAAAATCGCCGTCGTTTACCGTGTTTACCACGGGGGAGCCGCATTTCTACTGCTTCGGCTGCGGCGCGGGCGGTGATGTCATCAGCTTCACCATGCGCATGGAAAATCTCGATTACCGTGCCGCGCTTGAATTTCTCGCCAAACGGGCGGGAATCACGCTCCCCGATGACAGCCGCGATACGACGCGCGATGTCGGACGCAAACGGGTGCTTGAGATGAATCTCTGCGCCGCACGTTTCTTCCGCGATTGCTTGTTTGACGAAAAACTTGGCGCGGAGGCGCGCGCGTATCTCGAAAAGCGTGCGCTTTCCTCCGCCGTTGCGAAGCGATTCGGTCTCGGCTATGCGCCGCCTTCCTTTGGTGTGCTGCACGATCATCTCCGCAAAAACGGCTTCACCGATGAAGAGATGATCACCGGCTACTGCTGTGCGCGGAGCCAGAAGGGTAACGTGTACGATATTTTCCGCGGACGGCTCATGTTCCCGCTGATCGACGTCACGGGAAACATCATTGCGTTCGGCGGACGCGTGCTCGACGATTCCAAACCGAAATATCTGAACTCATCCGATACGCCCGCGTTCAAAAAGAGCCGCAATCTGTTCGCACTCAACTTTGCGAAATCCCATGCAGATACAAGGCTGATCCTCTGCGAGGGATATATGGACGTCATCACGCTCCATGCCGCGGGATTTGAAAACGCCATCGCTACGCTCGGTACGGCGATCACGCCCGACCACGCGCGGATTATCAAAAAGTACACCTCAAGCGTTGTACTTGCGTACGACAGCGACGGCGCCGGACAGACCGCAACGAACAAGGCGCTCCGTATTCTTGCCGATGCCGGCGTGGATGCTAAGGTCATTAAAATGGACGGCGCTAAGGACCCCGACGAGTACATCAAGAAATTCGGCGCGCAAAAGTTTGCCGCACTGCTTGACGAAAGCCGCACGCGCTTTGATTTCAAGCTGGATAACATCTTTGCCGAATACAACATAAACGTTCCCGAGGAGAAGATCAAAGCCGCGGCAGCGATCGCGGGCGAGATTTCCTATGTATATTCCGGCGTCGAGCGGGAAATATACACCGCAAAGGCGGCGTCGCTTCTCGGTATCGATCCGAAAAATCTCAAAAACGATGTAGATGCGGCCATCCGACGCCGTGCACGGAAAGAGAAAAAGGATCGCCCCGGTGAGCTCTACCGCGCCGGTATGGGCATTTCCGACCGTGTGAATCCCGATTTCGCAAGGCATCCGAAAGAGGCTCGGTTCGAGGAGATGGTTCTCGGTCTGGTGTTCCTTCGCAAAGAGTATCTCACACGCGCGGTTGACGGTGTGCCGCTTACGTCAGACGATTTTGTCACGGCGCTTGGCAGACGGCTGTTTGAAACGGTGCAGGCGTGCGAGGCGGACGGCGGCTTCGATATGGGCATGCTTTCCGAATCCTTTACGCTTGATGAGGTCTCCCGCGCCACGTATATGCGGCAGTCCCGCGAAAATCTGTCCGATAACGGTCCGGAGGTCTTTGACGGGACCGTGCGTGCTCTCCGTGAGGGCAACGAGCGCGCAAAGCAGATGGATGACGCGGACGGCGTGTTCGATCTCATCCGAAAAAAGCGCGACGCACTGAAGAACAACGCGCCGCAGAATCCTACGTGATCCATTGGTTTATCATAAATAACTACATATATAGAGAAGGGAAAAGTGCATGGACAGCGAAAAGAAAACAGATGTAAGCGATCTGATTGAGAAAGGGAAGAGCAAAGGATCGCTTTCCAACAACGACATCATGGAGATGATCGATTTTTCCGATTACGACATCGATCAGATCGAAAAGCTCTATGAGACGCTCGAGAGCAACGGCATCGAGGTCAGCAGCTATATCAATCCCGCAGAGTTTGAGGAGGTCGATGCCGATCTCGAACAGTTTGAAAGCGCGGAGGATATGGAGAAGGTTCTCTCCCAGGAGGGACTTGCCATTGACGATCCCGTCCGTATGTACCTGAAGGAGATCGGTAAGGTTCCGCTGCTCGATGCGGACCGTGAGCTTCTTCTTGCACAGAGAATGTCCGACGGGGATGAGCGCGCAAAGCAGGAGCTGGTCGAAGCAAACCTCCGTCTCGTCGTCAGTATTGCCAAGCGATACGTCGGCAAGGGAATGTTCTTCCTTGATCTGATTCAGGAGGGTAACCTCGGTCTGATGAAGGCGGTCGAAAAATTCGACTATACGAAGGGATATAAGTTCTCTACGTACGCAACGTGGTGGATCCGTCAGGCAATCACCCGTGCCATTGCCGATCAGGCAAGAACGATCCGTATCCCCGTTCACATGGTAGAGACGATCCATAAGGTTTCCCGCGTCTCCCGTCAGCTTCTTCAGGAGAGAGGACGCGAGGCAACCGCAGAGGAGATCGCTGCCGAGATCGGCATGAACACCGAAAAAGTGCGCGAGATCATGAAGATCGCACAGGATCCCGTCTCCCTTGAGACGCCGATCGGTGAGGAGGAGGACAGCCACCTCGGTGACTTTATTCCCGACGACGATTCACCGGCACCGGCAGATGCGGCATCGTACGCTCTGCTCCGTGAGCAGCTTTGCGAGGTGCTCCATACGCTCACGCCCCGTGAGGAGCACGTTCTGAAGCTCCGTTTCGGACTTGATGACGGCCGTTCCAGAACGCTTGAGGAGGTCGGACGAGAGTTCAATATCACCCGTGAGCGTATTCGCCAGATCGAGGCCAAAGCACTGCGCAAACTGCGCCATCCCAGCCGTTCCAAACGGCTCAGAGATTATCTCGATTGATCTCTTTCGGACGGCGGAAAATTGTTACATGTGCACAGTATGCCTGGGCATTGTTTTGACGATATGCTCAATTGAAACGTCAAACAAAACAAAAAACAGTTATTTTGTTTGGTGAAAGTGCGCATTTTTTGTGAACTGCCCGTGAATCTGTGTGTGTGCATGGTCGCGGATGTTTCGCCCGTGCGCGAAAAATCCCTTGACATACCGTTTGAAATGGTGTAAAATATGTGGAGATTATTTTGGCATTTTTTACGTGCCATCGCAATTATTTTGAGGAGGATTCCTGATGAAAAACAAGCTTATGTGCCTGCTGCTGGCTATGGCGATGCTTCTTTCCTGCTTTGCCGCTGTAGGCTGCTCCAACGGTGAGGACGAGTTGGTGGAGGGCGACGATTCTGCATCCGAAACGCTGACTACCGCTACGATCACTCTTTGGATCCCGACTGATGAAAGTACGACTCCTGCGGCGATTCTTGCCGTTCAGGACGCAATGAATAAGGTTCTCAAGCCGAAATACGATACCGCAGTTGAACTGCACGCTATCCCGTCCGATGAGTATGAGGCGGCTATTACCGCTCGCTTTGAGGAGATCGAGGACGCTATCCTGAACGGTGATTCCAGCGCCGAGGAGAAGAAGGAAGAGGCAGAACAGCTCGCTTCCCAGACCTCTGCGGAAACGGAAGCGGCAGCCGAGACATATATCAACGATATCGGTATGACCGTCATCAAATATCCCGAGGTCGGCGCAACCCAGATGGACCTTTTCCTCGTCCGCGGATATGAGAATTACCTGAACTATTATGATAACGGCTGGCTGACCGCGCTCGATACCGAGATGACGACGACCGGTAAGCAGCTGTCCAAGTACATTTATCCCGCATTCCTCACGCATGCAAAGCTTGACGGTAAGACGTACGCGATCCCCAATAACCACCCGATCGGTGAGTATAAGTATCTCCTTGTTAACAAGCGTCTCGTCGATGAGCTGTATTGGGACGCCGATAAGCTTACCTCCATTCCGAACTGCATCGATTTCATCAAAGACGTGCAGACCTTCACGGATGTAACGCCGTTCCTTGCGCCCGTTGAGGCTCCCGGCCTCCGCTACTGGTCTGAGGACGGATCTTGGTCTCTCCTGGCTACCCAGCTCGCGTCGAACGCTACATACGGCACCGACAGCCCGCCGAAGCACATCTTCCAGAATACCGGTCTGTCTGAGTATATTTACCTTATGAAGCATCTTGAGGAGACGAACGGTTTTGCCGCCGATCCCGCTAACTGCGAGGAGTTCGCTGTCGGCGTTGTCTCCGGTGATATTACCGTCAAGGATCAGTACGAGGAAGACTACTACGTTCACGTTTACGAGTATCCCCGCGCAACGGAAGATGATCTGTACGGCAATATGTTCGCTGTTTCCGTCTACACCAAGAGCCTTACCCGTTCGATGCAGATTCTGACGTGCCTCAACACGGATCCCGAGCTCCGTACGATTCTGCAGTACGGTGTCGAAGGCGTACACTGGCGCGAGAACGAGAAGGATGATTCCGTTATCGATATCATCAGCAGCGATTATAAGATGAACCTCCTCGAAACCGGTAACGTATACATGACGTATCCGGGTGCCGGTATCCCGATGTCCTATTGGGAGGGAGCAAAAGAGCAGAATCTTACATCTCTTATCGATCCGTACCTCGACTTTGGTCCCGACGTATATATTACCGACGGTAACCGTGCACTGTTTGAGGAACTTGCAGAGGTAAGCAAGGACTACTACGATGAGATCGAAGCAATGACTGCGGAGGAATTCCGTGAGCAGGCCGAGCTTTTGAAGAAACGGGTGAACACAATCCCGATTATCCGTGCAAAGCTTCTCAGCCAGACCAACGAGGAAACCTCTCTCCTGCTGCAGTACAGAAACCGCAAATAACCGATTCCGAAAAGAGCAGCCGTATACCGGCTGCTCTTTTGCTGTGGAAGCCCTTAGCGATATTGTAAACTTTTTGTTAACATGCATCTTTCTGTTGCAATTGCGGACGAACTGTGATATAATATCGAAGCATGTGAAAAACACATAGCACACACACGTGATCGTGACGGCTGACGGTGCCGCCCCGTAAAGAGAAAGTTTGCGGGAATCCGGCTTCAGACGTGTATTACGTGGTGGAAAAAACCGAAGGAGACTAAAACTATGGCAATCGTATCCATCAAACAGCTGCTGGAAGCAGGCGTCCATTTCGGACATCACACCAGACGTTGGAACCCGAAGATGGCAGAGTACATCTTCACCGAGCGTAACGGCATCTACATCATCGACCTTCAGAAGACGATCAAGAAGTTTGAAGAGGCGTATATGTACGTCCGTGACGTAGCCGCAGAGGGCGGTTCTATCCTCTTTGTCGGCACGAAGAAGCAGGCAGCAGACGCTATCCGTGAGGAAGCAGAGCGCTGCGGCATGTATTTCGTAAATGTACGTTGGCTCGGCGGTATGCTCACCAACTACAAGACCATCCGTACCAGCATCAACCGTCTCAACGCTCTTGAGAAGATGCAGGAGGACGGTACGTTCGATATGCTTCCGAAGAAGGAAGTCGCTACTCTCCAGAAGGAGATGTACAACCTCGAGAGAAACCTCGGCGGTATCAAGAACATGAACGGTCTTCCGTCCGCAATCTTCATCGTTGACCCCCGCAAGGAGCACAACGCTGTTCTTGAGGCGAAGAAGCTCGGTATTCCGGTTATCGCAATCGTTGATACCAACTGCGATCCTGACGATGCAGACTACATCATCCCCGGTAACGACGACGCAATCCGCGCTATCCGCCTGATCTCTTCTGTTCTCGCAGACGCAGTTCTCGAGGGCAAGCAGGGCGAGCAGCTCGCAGAAGCTGAAGCACAGGCAACTGAGGCTGAGGCAGCTGAGGACGCTGAGGCGTAATTTACTGTAAATATACTGATATAATCGAATACGGAGGAATATAAAATGGCAATTACTGCTAAGATGGTAGCCGATCTCCGCGCACAGACCGGCTGCGGCATGATGGAGTGCAAGAAGGCACTTACCGCTGCAAACGGCGATTTCGAAGAGGCTGTAAAGGTTCTCCGCGAGAAGGGTCTCGCTGTCGCTGCTAAGAAGGCAACCCGTATCGCTTCTGAGGGCGTTGTAGATATCATGCTCTCCGACGATAAGAAGACCGCTGCTATGATCGAGGTCAACGCTGAGACCGACTTCGTTGCGAAGAATGAGAAGTTCCGTGATTTCGTTCGCGGTATCCTTTCCACGATCCTTGCTAACCGTCCCGCTGATATGGACGCGCTGATGGCTCTCCCGTTCCCGGGTGAGGACCTCAATGTTGAGGCTAAGCTGAAGGACATGGTCTTCATGATCGGTGAGAACATGAACATCCGCCGCTTCATGATCGTTGACGGTGTTCTCAGCACCTATATTCACGGCAACGGTACGACCGGCGTTATCATCAAGTTTGAGGCTGATGACGTTTGCGTCAACAACGCCGGCTTCGCTGAGTTCGCTAAGAACATCGCTCTGCAGGTTGCTGCAATGCCTGTTCTCTACCTCAACAAGGAGTCCGTTCCGGCTGCTGCAATCGAGGAAGAGAAGCAGATCCAGCTCACGCTCATGAAGAACGATGAGAAGAATGCAAACAAGCCCGAGGCAATCCTTGAGAAGATGATCCTGGGTAAGATGAACAAGTTCTACGAGAAGGTTTGCCTTACCGAGCAGTTCTACGTTAAGGATGACTCCATCTCCGTGCAGAAGTACGTCGACAATACCGCTAAGGAGTTCGGCGGCGCGATCCGTATCGCAGGCTTCTACATTTACGAGAGAGGCGAGGGTCTGGAGAAGAAGGAAGACAACTTCGCAGACGAAATCGCAAGCCTCGTAAAGAAATAATTCGGCACTTTCCGCCGGCAATACAATTTGCCGGCGGATTTTTTTTGCAAATTCATAAAATTGTATTTACAAATCTGCTATTTTAGAGTAAAATATACATGATACAATAATCATATAATGAGGTGATTTCCATGCAGACGCCTGCCTACAAGCGCGTTCTTTTGAAACTGTCCGGCGAAGCTCTCAAAAACGATGCGGATACAATCCTTGATTTTGATTATATCGATACCGTCGTTTCCGAAATCAAACGCTGTGTGCAGGCGGGTGTGCAGGTTGCTCTCGTCATCGGCGCAGGCAATATCTGGCGCGGCGCAAGAGGAACGGATGTCAACCGTACAAGAGCCGACCACATGGGTATGCTCGCGACGGTCATCAATTCCATCGGAATGAAGGATGCGCTCCTTCGTGCCGGTATCGATGCCCACGTCATGACGCCTGTTTCCATGGATACATTCGCGGAGCCGTATCTGCGCGACCGCGCGGTCGAGTACCTTGAGAAGGGAAGCGTTGTCATCCTCGCTTGCGGATCCGGTGCTCCGTTCTTCTCGACGGATACAGCGGCTGTACTCCGTGCAGCGGAACTGAATTGCGACGTGACGCTCATGGCGAAGAATATCGACGCCGTGTATACCGCCGATCCCAGAAAGGATCCCGATGCCAAACGTCTCGCCGAGATCGATTATATGTATATTCTCGACAACCATCTCACCGCGATCGATATCACTGCAACCGCATTCTCCATGGAGAATAAGATGCCGATCCACATTTTCGGACTCAGTGACCCCGCAAACATTTACAAAGTAATCATGGGTGAAAAACTCGGAACAATCGTTAAGGAGGCATAATTATGAAACTGGACACCAAGGAATTTGAAGGAAAAATGAAAAAGGCCGTCGAGGTCTATGAAGAGAATCTCGACACCGTACGCGTCGGTCGTGCTAACGCTGCTGTGCTCGCTCGCGTAAACGTTGACTACTATGGCGTGCCGACTGCGATCAATCAGGTCGCCGACGTCCGCGTGGCAGACGCAAGAACGCTCACGATCACGCCGTGGGATGCAAAAATGCTCAAGGATATCGAGAAGGCAATCCTGTCTTCTGATATCGGCATCACGCCGCAGAATGACGGTAAGACGATCCGCCTCTCCTTCCCGCAGCTGACGGAGGAGCGCCGTAAGGAGCTCAAAAAGCAGGTCGCAAAGATGGGTGAGGACGCGAAGGTAGCGATCCGCAATATCCGCCGTGATGCCAATGATAAGTGTAAAGATATGAAGAAGAAATCCGAGATGAACGAGGATGAGCAGAAGCAGTCCGAGAAATCCGTACAGGATCTCACGGATAAGTACATCAAGATCATCGACGATGTCACCGCAAAGAAGGACAAGGAGATCATGGAGATCTGAGCCTTTCGGCGAATAATCCACTCGTCCCGGCACTCCGCATAAAGGGGTACCGGGGCGACTGTACGATTATGGGGGATTTATGAATACAAGTCAGTACGACCGTATCCGCGAAAAGGTAGCCGCGACCGGTCTTTCGCATATTGCCTTTATTATGGACGGAAACGGACGCTGGGCAACCGGGCGCGGTCTTCCGCGTGAGGCAGGACACCGTGCCGGCGGCGAGAATTTCAAGAAAGTCGTCCGTATGTGCGGTGACTGCGGCATCGATGCGGTGACGGTGTACGCCTTCTCTACGGAGAACTGGAAGCGCCCGAGCGCGGAGGTCAATGCGATCATGCGTCTGCTCGATTCCTTTATCGGGGACGCTAAGCGGGAGAAGGAAGAAAACGGCATCCGTTACGTCTTTCTCGGAGATAAAGCCGCACTTGCACCTGCGCTTGCCCAAAAGTGTGAGGAGCTGGAGCAGATTACGAAGAATTATAAGCGCCTACTCAATATCGCACTCAACTACGGCGGACGCGCAGAGATCGTGCACGCGTGCAACACGCTGATCGCTTCGGGGAAAACGGAAGTCACGGAAGCGGACGTCAGTGCCGCTTTGTACACGGCACACTGCGACGATCCCGATCTGATTGTCCGTACGGCAGGGGAGTACCGCCTGTCCAACTTCCTGCTCTGGCAGTCTGCATATGCGGAGTTTTTCTTCACCGATACGCTCTGGCCGGATTATTCACTTGATGACCTCGAAGACGCGGTCAACAGCTTTTCCGGACGCCGCCGCCGCTTTGGCGCTGTCCTTTGATATCTTCCTTCACGAAAGGAATCCGTTATGCTGAAACGAACCATAACCGCAATCATTATCCTGCTGGTAATGCTGCCTGTTTGCCTGTTTGCGGATACGTGGCTTTTGCCGATCACCATCGCGCTCTGCACGCTGATCGCTGTGTATGAGATGCTCGGCTGTGTCGGTACACGAAAATATAAGAGCATCGCTGTCCCTGCCTTTGTGCTGGCGGCGGTGTGCCCGATCTGCGCCCGTCTGATCAAAAACACGGAGACGTTTACGTCGATCTACATGATTGCCGCGTTTTTCTTCTGCTTTATCCTTTTGAGCGCGGGCGTATTCTCGCGTGGAAAATTGGAGGCGGAGCCTCTTTTTATCTCATTTGCTTCGCTTTTTTACGTTATTACTTCCTTTACGGCGATCGTGCTGATGGCAAACCGCCCGTTTGGAATGTATTTTGTGATTCTTACACTCTTCGGCCCGTGGATATCCGATGTGTTTGCGTATCTGACGGGACGGTTTTTTGGAAAACATAAACTGATCCCCTCTGTCAGCCCGAATAAAACGGTGGAGGGAATGATCGGCGGCATGCTGTTTACCGCCCTGCTTACCGTTCCGTACGGTGCTGTACTTATGCGCGTTGTCGATGACGTGCAGAGTGCGAACTATATCCCGCTTGCGCTTGCAGGTGCCGGATTGAGTGCAGTCTCCCAGATCGGCGATCTCATTATGTCCTACGTCAAGCGCAAATACGGCATCAAGGATTTTGGCAGGCTCCTGCCCGGTCACGGCGGCATTCTCGACCGTTTCGACAGCGTCCTTGCCGTTGCGCCGTTCATGCTCCTTTTGACTGAATTTCAGGAGTATCTGCAGTTCTTTGGATAAACATACTACGGAGGAATAGCTAATGAATCCTACACGTGTTTCGGATATTGTGCCGACGCGCGTCGCCATTCTCGGCAGCACGGGCAGCGTCGGCACGCAGGCGATCGATGCGCTCAGCCGTATGAACGTGCGGATCGTTATGCTGTCCGCCGGACGGAACGCCGATCTGATTGCCGAGCAGGCGCGGACGGTAAAACCGGAGATCTGTACAATGGAAACAGAGGAGGCGGCAAGCGAATTGCGCCTTGCGTTGGCGGGGGAGAATGTTAGGGTCTACGGCGGTTCCGATGCCGCCGAGCGTGCCATCTCAGAGTGCCGTGCCGATGTGATCGTTCATTCGATTGCCGGACTTGCCGGACTGCCGACCGCACTCGCCGCCGCAAAGACAGGTGTCCGCGTCGGTATGGCGAATAAAGAGGCGATTATCTCTGCGGGCGATATGATCTACCGTGAACTGCGCCGTGCGGGCGGTCAGCTTGTGCCGATCGACAGTGAGCACAGCGCGATTTTTCAGTGTCTGAATGCCTCCCGTGCCGCTTCCGTTTCCGGTGACGGCGATCCGTCTGTGATCAAGCGGATTTTGCTTACCGCATCGGGCGGTCCCTTCTACGGACGGACGAAGGAGAGCATCGCATCCGTTACGCCTGCTGAGGCGCTTGCCCATCCTACGTGGAAGATGGGACCGAAGATTACCGTCGATTCCGCGACGCTGATGAATAAGGGATTTGAAGTCATCGAGGCGTGCCGTCTGTTCGGCGTGCCGTTTGAAAAAGTGGAAGTTCTCATCCACCGTCAGAGCATAATCCATTCGATGGTGGAGTATATTGATAATACTGTCATCGCGCAGCTCGGTCTGCCCGATATGCGTACGTGCGTGCGATATGCTGTCAGTTATCCCGAGCGGGCGCAGGTGGACGAGCGCGGCATCGATTTTTCGACGCTCCGCACGCTTACGTTCGATCAGCCGGATCTGGAGGCATTCCCGCTTCTCGGCTGTGTCGGCGAGGTAGTCAGACGCGGCGGTACCGTGCCGACAGCCCTGATTGCGGCGGATGAAGAAGCAGTAGCCGCTTTCATCCGCGGCGAGATCTCCTTCGGTGCGATTTCGGAGGTCGTTCTTGATACGCTTTCACTCACGCCGGATACTGCGGCAGATTCCGTGGCGGCTATCTATGCCGCTGAGGTGGAGACGAGAGCTCGCGCACAAAAAATCCTGCAGAAATACAAATAAGCCTGCGTGCCTGCTTTACGGCAATGTCCCGTGCAGGTGCATAAGAGAGGTGCTTTTTATGACCGTACTGTACGTTATTCTTGCCATACTGATTTTCGGATTGCTCATCCTTATCCATGAAGGCGGGCACTTCCTGTTTGCGCGCCTGTTCAAGGTGACGGTGAACGAATTTTCCATCGGTATGGGCCCTGCGATTTTCTCCCGTAAATCAAAAAAAAGCGGGATACTTTATTCCCTCAGAATCGTTCCGTTCGGCGGATATGTCAGCATGGCGGGCGAGGACGAGGAATCGGAGGACGAAAACGCGTTTTACAAAAAGCCGGTCTGGCAGCGGTTCGTTATCACGGCGGCAGGCGCGGCGATGAATATCCTCGCGGGCGTGCTTGTCATGACCATTCTCGTCAGTACGGTGATGACGCTTGGTTCGACCGAGATTCATTCCTTCCAGGAGGAGAATCTGTCTGCACAAAGCGGTCTTGCCGTAGGGGATCGCGTTTTGAAAGTCGAAAATACCCGCGTCCATACGTCCAATGAGCTTATCTATGAAATTTCCCGCAAGGGATACGAGCCAATCGATCTCACTGTCGTGCGCGACGGGAAAACAATCGTGCTTGAGGATGTCACCTTCCCGCAAGTACAGGAAAGCGGAACTATATTCGGTCAGCCGGATTTCTACGTGCATGCGGAACAAAAAACATTCGGCAGTGTCCTCAAGCACTCCGTCTGCATCTCCTATTCCACGATCAAGATGGTCTGGGAATCCCTGTATGATCTGCTTACCGGCAGATACGGATTGAGTGCCGTATCCGGTCCCGTCGGCGTCACGCAGGTGATGACCGAAGCGGCATCGCAGAGTGCCGCGGATTTCATCTATCTCGCCGTTGTGATCTCGATGAATCTCGGTGTGATGAATCTGCTTCCGCTGCCTGCACTGGATGGCGGACGTCTGCTTTTCCTCATCATTGAAGGAATCCGCCGTAAGCCTCTCTCCCGAAAAGTGGAGGGATATGTCCACTTCGCCGGCTTTGTACTCCTCATGATTCTCATGGTTGTGATTATGGCGAAGGATATCGTCGGACTGTTTTTGTAAATCCAATTTAAGTGCCCCGAAAATGACACAGTGTGTGTGTTATACTGTTATCGGAGCACAAAATAAATCCAAGGAGGTACCCCATGAGAGTCAGTCGAGCTGTTCGCGTAGGTCCTTATACGATCGGCGGAGGTGCACCGGTCACCGTGCAGTCCATGACGAACGTGCCGAGCACCGATTTTGATGCCGCCGCAGCGCAGATCCGTACACTTGCGGAGGCAGGATGCGATATCGTCCGCCTTGCTGTACCGGATGAAGCGTCGGCAGGCGTATTTGCCGATATGCGCCGCCGCGGGATTACCGTGCCGCTTGTCGCCGATATCCATTTCGATTACAAGCTTGCACTGGCTTCTGTCAAGTCGGGCGCCTCCAAAATCCGCATCAATCCCGGAAATATCGGGGAGGAATGGAAGGTGCGCGAGGTCGCCGCGGCGTGTAAGGATGCCGGCATTCCGATCCGCATCGGTGTAAACGGCGGCTCGCTTCGTAAGGATCTGCTTCAAAAATACGGCTCTCCTACGCCGGACGCGCTTGTCGAAAGTGCACTCTGCGAGGCGGAGCTTCTCGAGAAGGTCGGCTTTTCCGATATCGTGATTTCCATGAAAACCTCCTCTGTGCAGGATACGATTGCTACATACCGCAAAGCGGCAGAGGCTTGCCCGTATCCGCTGCATCTCGGCGTCACCGAGGCGGGGGACGAGTATTCGGGTCTTATCAAAAACGCAATCGGTATCGGCTCTCTTTTGGCGGACGGCATCGGTGATACGCTTCGTGTGTCCCTCACCGCCGACTGCACGAAAGAGGTCGAGGCAGGACGGGAGATCCTTCGCGTTCTGAATCTCGATCCGCGCGGCGGTGTGGAGATCGTTTCTTGCCCGACTTGCGGACGAACGAAGATCGACCTGATCTCCCTTGCCGCACGCTTCAAAAACGCCGTGCGCGATATTGATACGAGAGGGAAGCGCGTGAAGGTCGCCGTCATGGGCTGTGTTGTCAACGGTCCCGGAGAGGCGCGTGAGGCAGATTTCGGCATCGCCGGCGGAGACGGATTCGCCGTACTGTTCCGCCGCGGTGAGACAGTCTGCCGTGTAGAGGAATCGGATATTATAGAGGTGCTCCTCAGAGAAACGTACGCATTTTTGAACGAGTAACACGAATTGGAGCTAAAGATGGAAGAAGCAAAAAAGAAACGAACAATGTCAGATATTTTCTCCCGCTACTCGCCTGTTTCGCAGGCACAGCGGGAGTTGTTTGCCATTGCTGAAAACGTATCTGTCCGAGCGGATCGCGAACGGCGTATGGTGGAGGTCAATTTCAGCCTGCCGCATCTTGTTTCGAAAACGGTTCTGTATGAAACGGAGAACGCGCTGAAAGAGATTTACGATCAGACGTCCGTACGCATTTTTCCGCACTATCCGTCCGAGCTGTTCTCACTTTCCTATATGCAGGAGATTGTCACCGAGGCACGGCGCACGGGTGTGCTCATCAATGGATTTTTCGACCGTTTTGACGCGGAGATGCAGGACGGAACGATCACCGTGTCGATCCCGTTTCCGCAGGGCGGCATTGATCTGCAGGATCTTGCCCGTACGGGACAGCTGTTTTCTGCGATCATCCGCAGTGAGTTCGCTCTCGAGTATGAGGTGAAGATCGTTACAGCTGAGAATGCCGCAGATGTGCTTCGTGAGTACGAGGCGGCGCGTGACGCATGGATCAGAAATGAGGCGGCGCAGATCCCGGAGAGGGAAGCGCAGAGGGCAGCGTACGCCGCGCAGGAATCCGCATCTGCGGAGAACGGTGCGGACAAGCCTGTTCTTACGCGCGTCGCATCCCTGTTTGAAACTTCGGACGAAGCGATCCGGATTTCCGATACGGAGATCCGTTGCGGACGGACTACGTTTGACGTTTCCGCGCCCGAGCTGATGGCAGGCTCTCCTTTTCCGCTGGAGGGGATAACGCCCCTGTCCGAAATCCGCGGTGCCGCGAAATCCGTAACGGTGCTCGGCACCGTCTTCGCAACGAAGGAAAAGGAGATTAAAAACGGCGAGAAGATCGCTCTGACGATCGGTATTACAGACCGCGATGCATCCGCATTCATCAAAACGGTCATCAAGGGAGAATTGCTCGACGAGGTGTCGGGAATTTTCAAAACGGGCAACGCACTCGCCGTGCGCGGCAGTGTCAAGGTTGATAAATTCGATGGCGATCTCTACATAGAATACACCGACGTTATGAAGGTCAAGCAGGTGAAACGGCAGGATAATGCGCCCGAGAAGCGCATCGAACTGCACCTGCATACCTGTCAGTCCCAGATGGATGCCACAACGAAGCCGGAGGAGGTCATCGAGACGGCGCACCGCTGGGGACATGAGGCGGTCGCGATCACGGACCACGGCAATCTGCAGGCGTTCCCGACCGCGATGCTCAAGGCGGAAAAGCTCGGCATGAAGGTCCTCTACGGCGTGGAGGCGTACTTCGTCGATGATACCGCCCGTGCCGTGTTCGGCGCGAACAGTGCGGATTTTCACGATGAGGTTGTCGTTTTCGATATCGAGACGACCGGTCTCTCGCCGCACACCTGCAAGATTACGGAGATCGGTGCCGTGCTTGTCAAGGACGGCGAAGTCCTGCAGCGGTATAATACGCTCGTGAATCCGGGCATGCCGATTCCCGAGGAGGTAGAAAAGCTGACCGGTATCAGCGACGCGATGGTTGCAGACGCGCCCACGATCGATACCGTGCTGCCCGAGTTTTTCTCCTTTATCGGGGACAGAATGCTGATCGCGCATAACGCAGGCTTTGACGTAAGCTTCATTCGCCGCGCGGCAGAGGATCTCGGTCTGCCGTTTGAGAACGCGTATCTCGATACGGTCGCGATGTCGCAGTACGTCAATTCCGATTTGAAAAAGCATAAGCTGAATATTCTTGCCGATTATTTCGGGCTTGGCGCGTTCAATCATCACCGCGCGTCGGACGACGCCGAGATGCTCGCCATGATTTACTACCGTATGATCGATAAGCTCGCGGATGAGGGCATCCACTCTATGGCGGAGCTGAATACCGCTATGAGTGAGCGATCCGATCCCTTGAAGCTGAAGACGTACCATCAAATTATCCTCGTCAAGAATAAGGTCGGTCTCAAGAATCTCTACACGCTCGTTTCGGAATCGTATCTGAAATATTACCGCAAATCGCCGCGTGTCCCCAAAACGCGTCTAACCGAACTGCGCGAAGGACTGATTATCGGCTCGGCGTGCGAGGCAGGCGAGCTGTTTACCGCCGTTCTTGAACAGAAACCGCAGAGTCAGCTCGAGGAAATCGCAGATTTCTACGATTATCTTGAAATCCAGCCGATCAGCAATAACCGTTTCCTCGTTGAGGAGGGAAAGGTTCCGGACGACGAAGCACTGCGCGAGATCAACCGTAAGATTATTGCACTTGGCAAAAAGCTCGGCAAACCGGTCGTTGCTACCTGCGATACCCACTACCTCGATCCCGAGGATGAGATCTACCGCCGGATTCTGCTCTCGGGCATGAAATTCCGCGATGCGGATAAGGTCACACAGCTTTATTTCCGTACGACGGAGGAGATGCTTGCAGAGTTCGACTATCTCGATCCCGAGACGGCGCATGAGGTCGTTATCGAAAACCCGAAGAAGATTGCGGATATGATCGAGCACGTCCGCCCGATCCCCGAAGGCAACTATCCGCCGCATATCGACGGCGCGGAGGAGGAGCTCTCCACGAAATGCCGCGAGCTTGCGAAGGAGTGGTACGGCGATCCCTTGCCGGAAACGGTGTCGGAGCGTCTGGAGCGAGAGCTTGACTCCATCATCAAAAACGGCTTCGCGATCATGTACATTATCGCCCGTAAGCTGGTCGAAAACAGCGAATCGAAGGGCTATCAGGTCGGCTCGCGCGGATCGGTCGGCTCATCATTTGTCGCAACGATGGCGGGTATCACTCGTGTAAATCCACTGCCGCCGCATTACCGCTGCCCGAAGTGCCGTCACAGCGAATTTTTCACGGATGGATCGATCGGCTCCGGCTTCGATCTGCCGCAGAAGGACTGTCCCGATTGCGGTACGGATATGATCCGCGACGGACACGATATCCCGTTTGAGACGTTTCTCGGCTTCTACGGCGATAAGACGCCGGATATCGATCTGAACTTCTCCGGCGACGTGCAGGCGGATGCACATAAGTTTACGGAGGTGCTGTTCGGTGCCGGAAAAGCGTTCAAGGCGGGTACGATCGGTACGCTTGCCGATAAGACTGCGTTCGGCTTCACGGCGAAATTTCTGGAGGATAAGGGGATCTCCGTCAACCGTGCCGAGATGGAACGCCTGATCACGGGCTGCCTCGGTACAAAGCGAACGACAGGTCAGCATCCGGGCGGTATCATCGTCATTCCCGAGGAGTACGACGTCACCGATTTCACACCCGTACAGCATCCTGCCGACAAGGCGGATTCCGATATCATTACAACCCACTTCGAGTTCAAATACCTGCACGATACGATCCTCAAGCTTGACATCCTCGGACACGATATTCCGACGAAATACAAGCGAATGGAGGAGTATTCCGGCGTGAAGGTGCTTGACGTGCCGCTGACCGATCCCGCAACGTATCAGGGCTTTACCTCCGCCGCGCCGATCGGTGTGGATCCCGAGGCGATCGACTCCAAGACGTCTACCCTTGGCCTTCCCGAGATGGGTACGGCACTCAGCCGCGACGTTCTCATGGAGGCACAACCGAAGACGTTTGCCGATCTTCTGCAGATTGAAGGATTGACGCATGGCACGGGAATGTGGGTCGGCAATGCACAGGATCTGATTCGATCCGGCACCTGTACCGTCGCGCAGGTTATCGGGTGCCGTGACGATATCATGCTCACGCTGATTCAGAAATACGGCGTCGAAAAAGGCAAGGCGTTCAAGATCATGGAGTTCGTCCGCAAGAATAAGAAGGGCGTCAAGATTCCCGATGATATGATGTCCGTGATGGTCGAGCAGGGCGTGCCCGAGTGGTATTTGGAGTCCTTGCAGAAGATCCGCTACATGTTCCCGAAAGCGCACGCCGCTGCGTATGCAATCGATGCCGTCCGACTCATGTGGTACAAGATCTACTATCCGGTCGAGTTTTACGCAGGGTATTTCTCAGCGGCTCCCGGCGGTTTCGATTCCGAAATCGTTATGAAAGGCAAGTCGTACGTTCGCGATCTCATGTTCGATCTGAAAAATCGCAAGAACGAGCTTTCGCAGAAGGAAATCGAGCTTTACAACTCGCTCATGCTCGTCAATGAGTACTACCAGCGGGGTTTTGCGTTCCTGCCTGTCGATCTGAGTAAATCCCACGCGCACAAATACCTGCCCGAAAACGGCAAGATCCGTCTGCCGTTCTCCTCGCTGCCCGGTCTCGGAGACGCGGCGGCAGAGAATATCATGAAAGCCCGCGATGCCGGCGAGATCTTTTCCATTGACGATCTCAAGCAGAACGCGGGACTTTCGAAAACGGTCATCGAGATTCTGAGCAGAAACGGAGTTCTCAAATCCCTCAACGCGACGAATCAGATGACGATGTCAGCAGGTCTGTCCGATCTTCCCCCTGTATCTGCAGGCACGCCGGCAAAGAAGACCGAAGCCAAACCGAAACCTGCATCCGAGAAGGTTGAGAGCACATCGGAGCAGCTGTCACTGTTCTGACATACAGAGAAGCGGAGACGTTTGTCTCCGCTTTTTCTGTTCATGTTATTTTCGGACATCCCGTCATAAGAAAGCGTGTCTCCGCATAGAATCCTACAAATGAAATACCGAAAAACGAAATGCGGAGGATACAATATGACAAATGCAGACATTTACCGCGATATCGCGGCACGGACGGGCGGAGATATCTATCTCGGCGTTGTCGGACCTGTCCGTACGGGCAAATCCACGTTTATCAAGAAATTCATGGAAACGGTGGTGATCCCGAATATCCAGGGGGAGCATGACCGCACCCGTGCACGGGATGAACTGCCCCAGAGTGCAGGGGGACGTACGGTGATGACGACCGAGCCGAAGTTCATCCCCGACGAGGCGGTGCAGATCGCGGTCGGTGAATACGGCCGTGTCAACGTGCGCATGATCGACTGCGTGGGCTATATGGTGCCCGATGCGATCGGGAATACGGAAAACGGCGAGGTCCGCATGGTGCATACGCCATGGTCGGACGATCCCGTGCCGTTTGAAATCGCGGCGGAAACCGGTACGCGCAAGGTGATCGAAGAGCACTCGACGATCGGTGTTCTCGTTACGACGGACGGCTCGTTCGGTGACATTCCCCGGGAGAATTATCTTGAGGCGGAGGAACGTGTCGCAAGAGAGCTGACCGCGATCGGAAAACCGTTTGTCGTGATTCTCAATTCGTCCGATCCGTCCTCGAAAGAGGCGGAAGAGCTGGCTCTTCAGCTTGAGAAAAAATATGAGGCTCCCGTCGCCCTTGTCAACTGTACTGCAATTGATGCCGAGGATATTGCGCATATTCTCCGTATGGTGCTCATGGAGTTTCCGCTGCGGGAGATCCGTGTGCGTATTCCCGGCTGGATGTCCGCCCTTGATGCGGATCATTGGCTGCGCGTATCAGCCGCCGAGTCCGTACGCAAAACGGCACAGCCAATCCGCAAGGTCGGAGAGGCGGCAGACGGATACGCCGCGGCGCTTGCAGATGCGCTGAGTGAGTCGATCGCGGCAGGCGGAGCGGAGGGAAGAGCCGAGGCGAGAATGGAGGAGATCGATCTCGGCACGGGATGCGCCACCGTTTCCGTTACAATGCCAGACGCACTGTATTACCGAATCATCGGTGAGTTAACGGGGATCGAAATAGAGAGTGAACGGGAGCTGATTTCAGCCCTCCGATCGCTGACAGAGGCAAAGCAGGCCTACGATAAATACGCCGACGCAATCCGTGATCTGGACGCGACAGGGTACGGGATCGTCCTGCCCGATGTGGACAGTCTCACTCTTGAGGAGCCGGAGATCGTCCGTCAGGCGGGCGGATACGGCGTGCGATTGCGTGCATCCGCTCCGTCCGTTCATATGATCCGCGCCTCCATTGAGACGGAGATCAGCCCGATCGTCGGAACGGAGCAGCAGTCGGAGGAGCTGGTGAAGAATCTCCTGCACGATTTCGAGGAGGATCCGAAGCAGATCTGGCAGTCGAATCTGTTCGGCAAATCTCTCTATGAGCTGGTCAACGACGGTCTGCACGCAAAGCTCTCGCATATGCCGCCCGATGCCCGCCTGAAGCTCGGCGAAACCCTTTCCCGGATTATCAACGAAGGAAGCGGCGGACTTATCTGCATTATTTTGTGATCTGAATGTGAATAAGCGGAAAGCAGTTGCTTTCCGCTTGTTTTTTTTGCATGGATATGGTATACTACATATATACGGAGAAAGGAGAGGCAGGTATGAAACGTTTTTTGAAGATTGTTTTCAGCAGATTTGTGATTGTATCACTGCTGATTTTAGTCCAGCTTGCGCTTCTGTTCGTCGTCGCCGTCCGCTTTACGGAGTATTTCGTTTTCTATTACTTCCTTTCACTGCTTGTCGCCTTTCTGCTCACACTGAAAATCGTCAACCGCAAGGATATCGCTGAGTATAAAATTGCATGGATCGTTACGGTCCTGCTGATTCCCGTCTTCGGCAGTGCTCTGTATATTATCTTCAGCGGTAACCGCCTCACGGAGCATACAAAAAGAAAAATGTCCGAGATCACAGGCTCGATGCGCAATACGCTGCCTGTAAATCCGGACGTTCTTTCCGCATTGGAGGAGAGGGATCCCGGCGTGGCATGTCAGTCGCGCTATATTGCGAATGTCGCGCAGTGTCCGCCGTTTCAAAATACGTCCGTGCGGTATTTCCCGCTCGGTGAGGATATGTTTCCCGTATTCCTTGAGGAACTCAGACGGGCGGAGAAATATATTTTTCTGGAGTATTTCATCATCGCCGAGGGACAGATGTGGAACGCGATACTCGAGATCCTGACCCAAAAGGCGGCAGAGGGCGTTGACGTCCGCGTGATTTATGACGATATGGGATGCATCACGCGCCTGCCGTCCCAGTATCCGAAAAAACTCGCCGCACTGGGGATCCGCTGTCAGGTGTTCAACCGGTTTATCCCCGTTCTGTCTGCGCGTCTGAATAACCGGAATCACCGAAAAATCGGCGTGATTGACGGTAAGGTCGCCTTTACGGGCGGTATCAATCTTGCCGATGAATATATCAATGTCGAGGTCCGCTTCGGGCACTGGAAGGATAACGCAGTCATGCTTCGCGGGGACGCTGCGTGGAGTATGACGGTCATGTTCCTCACCATGTGGGATTACCTTGCTCACGCCGGAACTGTTGCCGAAACGTACGATCATTACCGTCCTGCCGATGCGGTACCGGAGGAGGCGTGTTCCGGATTCGTCCAGCCGTACACGGACAATCCGCTTGACAATGAGCCTGTCGGCAAGACGATCTATCTCAACATGATCAACCGTGCCAAACGGTACGTCTATATCACGACACCGTATCTCATCATCGACGACCTGCTTGAGACCGCGATCTGCAATGCGGCGAAGAGCGGTGTCGACGTGCGGATTATCACACCGCATATCGGGGACAAGTTCTTCGTCCATGAAACGACGAAATCGTACTACCGTCATCTGATCGAAAGCGGCGTTAAGGTGTACGAATATACGCCCGGCTTTATCCACGCCAAGACGTTCGTCTGCGATGATGCGTACGCTACAGTCGGTACGGTCAATCTCGACTTCCGCAGTTTGTATCTGCATTTCGAGTGCGGCGTGTGGATGTACGGTGTGGACGAGATCTCGGCGATCAAAGAGGATTTCGCCGTCACCGAGGCAAAATGCAAGCAGATCACGCTTGCCGACTGTACGGGCGGCTTTTGGCGTAATCTGCTCAGAGAGGTTATGGTACTGATCGCACCGATGATGTAATCAGTCGGTGAGCACATCACTGCCTGTGCGCTGTCCGATGAAATCGTGCTGTCGAAGCACCTCGTAAACACCGACGGCAACGGAATTCGACAGATTCAGGCACCGCTGATTGTCCCGCATGGGGATGCGCACGCAGCGATCGCTGTGCTCGCGAAGGAAATCCTCGGGCAGTCCCGCTGTCTCCTTGCCGAAGAACAGATAACAGGGCAGGGGATACGCAATCTCCGTGTGTGCTCTGGGCGCTTTGGAGGAAAAACAGAAGAATTCTGCGTCGGGATGGCGCGCAAAAAAGTCCTGGAGTCCGTCGTAGTATGTGATGTCGAGGCTGTCCCAGTAATCGAGCCCCGCCCGCTTCAGTTTGGCGCTGTCAATGGCAAAGCCCAGCGGTCGGATCAGGTGGAGCGAGGCGCCCGTGGCCGCACAGGTGCGCGCGATGTTGCCCGTATTCTGCGGAATCTGCGGCTCAACGAGCACGATATTGATTTGTCCCATGGAATCACTCCTTTTCCCGTTTATTATACACGCTTCTTTGGCAGATTGCAAGGCGGGGACGCAAATAAATTTACAAATCGGAAATCCTTTGCAGGAAGAAATGGTGTATACTATATAAGTATGCGAGTGTTTACAAAAGAAGCAATTCTGTGTCCGCCTGTCGGATGCATATTATTTTTGAGAGGATGACACCCTGGGTGTCGCGGTCGATATGAGTATTTTTACAAAAATTTTCGGTACGTACAGCGATCATCAGATCAAGAAAATCATGCCCATTCTGAAACAGATTAACGATCTTGCGCCGAAGTATTCTGCTATGTCCGATGCGGAGATGGCAGAGACCACGGAGGTCTTGAAAAACCGCCTGAAGGGTGTTGAGACACTGGACGATATCCTGCCCGATGCATTCGCGCTCGTCCGTGAGGCGGCAGACCGTGTGCTCGGTAAGCGTCCGTTTGACGTGCAGATCCTTTGCGGTATTCTTCTGCATCAGGGACGCATCGCAGAGATGAAGACCGGTGAGGGTAAAACGCTTGTTGCCGCTATGCCTGCGTATCTGAATGCGCTCAGCGGAAAGGGCGTCCATATCGTTACGGTCAACGAGTACCTTGCACGCCTCGGCTGTGAGGAGATCGGACGTATTCATGAATTTCTCGGTCTGACGACAGGTCTTGTCGTCCACAATCAGACGCGTGCGCAGAAGCAGCAGGCGTACGGATGCGATATCACCTACGGTACGAACAACGAATTCGGCTTTGACTATCTCCGAGACAATATGGTGCTGTACAAGGAGCATCAGGTCCAGCGCGGACACAATTTTGCCATCGTGGACGAGGTGGACTCCATCCTCATTGACGAGGCGCGCACGCCGCTGATTATCTCCGGTTCCGGTGAGGCGACGGACGAGCTGTACGGCAAGGCAGATCAGCTTGTCCGTACCTTCAAAAAGTTCACCGTCAAGGAGCTCGACTCCAAAGAGGAGCACGATGACATCGACGGCGATTATATCGTGGACGAAAAAGCGCGCAATACGACGCTTACCGCATCCGGTATCGAGAAGGCGGAGAAGTTCTTCGGCATCGAGAATCTGTCCGATCCCGAAAACGCGAATATCTCTCACCATGTGTATCAGGCACTCCGTGCACACGGCATCATGAAGCGCGATACGGACTACGTCATCAAAGATAACGAGGTCCTGATCGTCGATTCCTTTACGGGACGTATCATGCCCGGCAGACGGTATTCCGACGGACTCCACCAGGCGATTGAGGCAAAAGAGCGCGTCGAGATTCAGAAGGAAAACCGCACGATCGCAACGATCACGTTCCAGAATTATTTCCGTATGTATACGAAGCTGTCCGGTATGACCGGTACGGCTCTTTCCGAGGATAACGAGTTCCGGGAGATTTACAGCCTCGACGTCGTTGCGGTGCCTACGAATAAGCCGATGATCCGTACAGATCATCCCGACGCTGTTTACAAGACGAAAAACGGCAAGGACAACGCGATCATCAAGCAGATCAAGGAGTGCAACGCGAAGGGACAGCCCGTGCTCGTCGGTACGGTTTCCATCGAAAAGTCCGAGGAGCTCTCACGCAAGCTGAAACTGAACGGCGTGAAGCATACGGTCCTCAATGCGAAGTACCACGACCGTGAGGCGGATATCGTCGCGCAGGCAGGTAAATTCGGCGCAGTTACGATCTCCACGAACATGGCAGGACGCGGTACGGATATCCTTCTCGGCGGTAACGCGGAGTATCTTGCAAAGGCAGCTATGCGCCAGCAGGGATATGAGGAGGACGTTATCGCGCTTGCGACGGGATCTTCCATGTCCATTAGTGAGGAGGCAATGGCAGCGCCCGAGGTCTACCGTGAGCTGTATAAAAAGGATCAGGAGGAGATCACGCCCGAGGCGGAAAAGGTCCGTGCGGCGGGCGGCTTGTTTGTTCTCGGTACGGAACGCCACGAGAGCCGCCGTATCGATAACCAGC
>JAFTUH010000016.1 GCA_017466375.1 Clostridia bacterium
TCATCTTGTCGGCCATTTCCTTTGCTGCGATACCGTTGAACGATACGTAGTACAGGCTGCCGCCGAGAACATCCCATTCGGACGGATAGAAGGTTCTGGTTACGTCTGCTCTGCCGTCTGCATATTCCTTCGTTACGACAACGTAGCATTCCTCATCTGCCGGAATCTTTGCCTTCGGGAAGAAGAAGCTGAGGGACAGCTCGTTACCGAGCGTCATCGATGCACCGCTCATTGCGAACGGCTCGCATACGGGACAGCCTGCAACGGTGGAGCTTTCAGCCTGAAGCTGCTTCTCGCCGCACTCGCAAACGCCGTATACAGCGTGCGGATGCTCTGCATCGATTTCCTGACCTGCCGTGTAGCTGTGACCGGTAGCCGGGATCTCCTCAGTGATCGTATCACCGCAGTTTGCACAGGTCTTGGTCTGTACACCTGCCTCGGTGCAGGTAGCGGGAGTGGTTACAACAAACTCGCCGTACGCGTGACCGGTAGCCGGGATCTCCTCGGAGATCGTATCACCGCAGTTTGCACAAGTCTGGGACTTGGAGCCTGCAGCGGTGCACGTTGCGGGCGTTTCGATCCACTCGCCGTATGCATGACCGATTGCATCGATTGTTTCCGTGATCGTGTCACCGCAGTTTGCACAGGTCTGCGTCTTCACGCCGTCCTCGGTGCAGGTAGCGGGAGTTGTTACAACAAATTCACCGTATGCGTGACCGGTAGCGGGGATTTCCTCAGTCTCTTCTGCGCCGCATGCGCACAGTCTTGCGTTGATACCAACCTCAGTACAGGTCGGTTCAGACTTGATTGCCCATGCACCGAAGGAGTGACCGGTAGCCGGGACTTCCTCCGTGATCGTGTCACCGCAGTTTGCACAGGTCTTCGTCTGCACACCGGTCTCCGTACAGGTCGGATCGGTGGTGATTACGAATTCGCCGTACGCGTGACCGGTAGCCGGGATCGTCTCGGTTTCTTCAAGATCGCAAGAGCAAATTCTTGCGCGAAGACCGGTTTCGGTACAGGTGGGTTCCGTAACGATTGCCCACTCACTGAAAGCGTGTTCGTGATCGGTCCAACCGTCGGGTCTGAGCGGCTCGCCGTTGATCAGCATGCGTCCTTCTTCATCGAAATCCTGCCAGCCGGTGTAGCCAAGGTTGTTGTGCGTGGTTACCCAGTAGGTGCCGGTAACGATGACGGAGGAGCTGTTGCAGTAGTAGTAGTAGCCGTTGTAGATGAACAGACCGAGGTTGTTCTGCATGACGTTGTCGATGTAGTACGCGAGGTTACCGTTCTCCAGACGGACGATACCGTTCTTGACGCCGGTGTCCTCGCCGGGCTGTTCGGGCTCGCCTTCTTCAAGGATCATGCGGCCGAGCTCGTCGAAGTAGTGCCAGCCGGTGAATCCGAGACCGTTGTCATAGGAGATCCAGTAGCGGCAGTCCTTGACAGCCTTGAAGGTGGACGGGAAGTAGTAATAGTAGCCGTCCTCGGCATACACGAGACCTTCGACAGCGATACCGTTTCTGATGTAGTAGGTATAGCCGTCCAGATCCAGCAGACCGGTGTAATTCTTCTGCCATACACCTTCGGTATCGAAGTAGTAGTGACCGGAGTTGGAAAGCTTGACAATACCGACAGCAAGGTATGCACCCCACTGTGCGAAGTAGGTGTTGCCGTCGAGGTCGAACATGGTGTTCTGCATCCATGTGCCTGCCCAACGGTAGCGCTTACCGGTTGCATCCTCGACGAGATCACCTCTTACGAGGACGTAATCCTCAAACGTGTAGGTGTAGCCGTCGATGGTCTGTACGCCGGTGACAGCGTAGGACGTTGCGGGATCGAAGTAGTAGAAGTCGCCGTTGACCTGATGCCATCCGAGCATGATCTCGCCGAGCTTCGCATAACGGACGAGCGTGCCGCCGTTTTCGATAATCAGGCCGGTGTACTTCGTCTGTGCGGTGTTGACACCGTTTACGCCGAAGTCGTAGTAGTAGCCGTCAGCCATGGCGATACCGGTAAGGCGTTCGCCGGCGACGTAGTACGCGTAACCGCCGTCCTCAACGACCCAGCCGGCCTTGACAGCGTTTACGAGCGTGTAGGTGTCTTCCATTTCTTTATAAATAGCACCGAAGGAAGCACCCTTTTCGGACTCATCGTTCGGGTTGACAAACGGGATCAGACCGTAGATCTCCTGGTTCTCAGGCTTGAGAGCGAAGGAGTACAGAGCGTTTGCACGCAGGAAGATGTTGTAGCTGATCGAACCGGTATGAACAGGCGTCAGTGCATGTCTGGTGTTCCAGGCGGCGTCTGCCTTGGGCGTGAGCTTGATGCCGTTCACGATGCAAAGCGGGTTAGCCGTCTCGGGATCGATAGCCTGCGTCTGGTCAATCCAGCTCAGCTTCATCGTCAGCGAGTTGGTAGCCTCATCAAACGTAGTGCCGGTGAGGGTGAAGTACTCATTGATGATGGTGAGCTCGCTGTAGTCCACGTCGAAGTTGGGATCGAAGTAGAGTACGGGCGTAACCTCAGTCAGAACGCTGACACGCTCTGCGAGCTGGAGGAGGAACGTCCAAGCGGAAGCGTCCGCCATATCCGCGCCCGGAAGCATGTAGATAAGATCGCTCAGGACCTCGGGAATCGGAATCTGGCTCATATCCATTGCGAAGACGTAGTCCGTCGTCATGACCTGAGAAGGATCCACAACGGTGTACGTTCTGTCGTCCTCGGTGGTGGAGTTGGTAACCGTACGGTACCATGCAAGCAGACGGTCGCCGCCGGTCGCCTTCTCGAAGTCGAAGGTGTTCTCTCCCTGTCTGTACAGGTTGACGGTGATCGATGCGGTTGCCTCAGCAAAGGCTGCGAGGGTAGCCGAAACCTTTACGACCTTGAGACCGGAAGCCTCGTGACCGACGAAGGTGAAGCCGGAGATCGTAGCGGCTGCGGGATTGTCGAAGGAGAAGATCACGTCGTTTTCGTTAATGGCGATTTCCTTGTTCTCATAGCGTGCAGCTACGGGCAGGGTGATCGCGGATTCATAAACGGCATCGATCGTGGCTTTCTTGAAGTAGATCTTGTCGGGGTTAGCGACCGTCATCGTCTTCTGACCGATCACAGCGCCGTCGAGCATGAGGTATACGGTGACGGGACCGAGACGGTAGCCGGTGAAGACGCCGTTTGCGTCAACGGATGCGGCAGCGGCATCGGAGACAGCCCACGTGGTACCTGCGGGAAGCTCTGCGGAAGCACCGGTTGCGCTGACACCGACGGGTGTGAGCTGAACGGGCGTGCCGACCGTTGCGTAGCTGTAATCGCTCTCGATCTTCGCATGATCGAATGCGGTTGCGGAGGGAGCGGTGGAAACGAACATGAGGGAAGCGGAAACGGAGCGTTGGAAGCCGTCGGAGGGCGTATTGACGAGGGAGAGCTCATCGTCGCCTTCCTGCTTTGCGACGTAGGTGGAGGATCCGCCGCCGTCGAGGTTGACTGCGATCACACAGCCTGCCTCTTTCATGATGTGAGCAAGCTCAATCATGGAGCATCCGCAGGATACGGGCTCCTGGCGTCCGTCAGCAACGACGAGGACGACCTTACCGGAAGCGGTGATACCGACAGCGGTACGGCTTGCGCGGTCAGCGGCGTAGTTAGCGCCGGCAGTCACGTTGATCTCGCCGTCCTTGACGAGGATCGCGCCGAAGCCTGCGATACCTTCCTGGATTCTGCCCTTGTAGATCTTTTCGTATTCCTCGGTCGTTCCGATAACGGGGGTACCGTCCTTCAGAATACCGAAGAAGCCGCTTGCGTTGATCGGGTGATACTCGACGCCGCCCATGATGAGCAGACCGCCGGGCTCACCGGTCGTCATGTTGTAGCCCGCGCCGTTCGTCGATGCGACAACGGTGTAGTTCGGGATGTAGTACGGGCTCGTGGGATCGCCGTATTTTGCCTGTGCGGCATTTGCCTGATCCTCAACGCGCGACATTTTCCAGCCGGCTGCAGGATCGTTGTTGTTGTAGTTTGCGTAGATGTTTACGTCGTCTCTGGTGATATCACCGGTAGCGACGTAGTACGCGAGCTGCTTTCCGTCCGCCGTTGTCGCGTGCTTGATCTCTTGGGTGACACCGGGAGCCAGCGTGGAGGATACGTTGGAGAACGGCGTGAAGTACGGGTTGGTGAGATCTTCGATGTAGTCGCCTGCGAGCTCGCAGATGTAGTCTGCGAATGCATAGCAGACGGCGCGTCTCAGATCGGTGAGATCGCTCGCATTGAACTCTCTCGTGCCCTCGAGGGTAGCGATTACCTTGTTGCCCGTGTACTCTGCGTAAACGGCATCACGGAGCTGAGCGCGGGTGCCTGCACCGTCAAGACGGCCTCTGATGAAGAAGTCCGCGCGGTCTTCAAGCGTCAGCTCGGTGGTAAAGTAATCCGCCATGATTGCCGCCATATCACCTGCGGCGTACTCTTCGGCACCGTAGAGCATATCCATGACGTAGTAAGCGTCCAGATCGGCGAACATATCGCTCTCACCGAACTGTTCAGCCTCATTCGGGAGGTTGACGCCGACGTAGTTTTCGTGGATGTATGCAACCATATCCTCAAGCGAGCCGCTGACGAAATGTCTGTCTGCGGTGCTGAGGAGGTCAACGAGGTCGCCTGCCCAACCGCCGACGTCGGCGTGGTTGATGCTGCCCTTGTTGTGGTGCGTCATATCCATAACGCCGAACATATGGCTGAAGTCAACGTAGTCACCGTTCGGGAGAATGAAGGGGTTGATCTCCTTCAGACCGGTGATCATGAAGTAGTTACCGTCGGTAACCTGAGAGTTGATGGCATCCTCTGCCTCGCGGACGTATTTGGCGAAAGCGGCGTTTTCGTAGCCTGCCATGATACCCCAGGAGCCGGAGTTGTAGCGCTCGACACCGGTACGGATGTACTTGATTACGAGATCAAGCGGATCCTCGTTCGGGTTGTCGTATGCGTACTGCTGAGCCAGCGTTTCGAGATAGCCGAGGTTCGTGATGAACTCCTCGTACGTGTCGATGGAGGGTGTTTCAAGCATCGGGATCAGTACGAACGTGGAGTATTCACATCCGTCACAGCTCTCGTAGGGGTGATAACCCTCATCGGTATAGGTCGGAGCCTTGCCCGGGTAGGACTGAATGTTGTGACCGGTAGCGGGCGTCTCGGTCTGCTCAGCGATTACCTCGCCGCAGACGGAGCAGACGATACCGTCGGAGATACCGGTGGTCTCGCATCCTGCGGGCGTGCCGGGAATGATCTCCTCGGTGTGACCGAGCGCGTCCACTTTCTCCTGTGCCACGGTGACTTCACCGCAGACGGAGCAGTGCTTGCCTTCCGTTAGACCGGTTTCGGTACAAGTCGGAGCGACAGCGGCGTCGATCACCTCGGTGTGACCGAGTGCGGCAACCTCTTCTTGTGCCACGATGATCTCACCGCAGACGGAGCAGCGCTTGCCTTCGGTCAGACCGGTAGCGGTACAGGTAGGAGCGACAGCGGGAACAGTCTCTTCGACGTGTCCGCCGGCAGAGGAGATCGTCTCACCGCAGACGGTACAAACGAGGTCCTCGGTGCAGCTTGCGTTCTCGCCTGCTTTGTGACCGGTAGCGGGAACAACTTCCTGTGCCACGATGGTCGCGTTACAAACGGAGCAGTGCGAGCCTTCGGTCAGACCGTTTTCGGTACAAGTCGGAGCGACTGCTGCATCGATCACCTCGGTGTGACCGAGAGCCGGGGTCACCGTTGCGCCGCAGACGGTACAAACCTGATCCTCGGTACAGGTCGCGTTCGCACCTGCGGTATGACCGAGTGCGTCGATCGTTTCGGTGTAGATGTCACCGCAGACGCAGACGTAGGTCTTGGAGCCGGTTTCCGTACAGGTAGGAGCGGTTTCGCCGGTGAGCGTGTACTGATGTGCGCACGTCATGATCCATGCGCCGTTTGCGTAGGTGTACGTACCGTCGGGGCTCGTCGTCTCGAGATACGTGCCGTCCGCATTCATGAGTTTTGCGCTCGTCATGGGGATAGCGTCATACGTTTCCGCAGCGATACCCAGAGCAGCGTTGCCCGCCTGTCTGAGCTGATAAGCCGTCGTGGCGGGTGCGGATTTCATGTAAACGACAGCGGTATCGGTACCGGTAACGGCGGCGCCGCCTGCGGTCGTGTAGAGATAGCCGGAGGTAGCGTAGATCGTACCGCTGACGATAACTTTTGCGTCAACGAGATCGGCTTCGGTACGGGTGTACGTTCTGCCGGGAGCGTACTTGACGGCCTGGAACTTAACGTCCATATTGGTGCCGGTCGGTGCGCCAAAGCAGTAGGTATCCCACTGATCTGCATCGTACAGCTGTACTTTCACGCCTTGGCCGATGGTGCAGACAGCACCCTCTTCGACGATGATCTCGGAGCCGGGGAGCATGCTGATATCCTGCGTGATCGAGATGTTGCTTCCGCTCTTCACGGTGAGGGAGATGTTGGAGTTGATCGGCAGGATGTAGTCGGCGGATTTGATGGAGGAGATAGAAACCTTCATCGTGATCGGGGACATGGAGAGCGAACCGTTTACCTCAACGATAAGGCGGTCGGTCGCGCCGTCGTAGCGCTTGGTGACCGTACCGGAGGTGAGGTTGAACATTGCGCCGGAGGATGCAATAAAGGAGACGGACGGCGTCTGCTCACCGATGATCGATACGGTGATTGCCGTGAAGCTCGTCTCGGTTGCGCCTGCCTCAAGCGTCAGCGGAACCTCGATGTTCTGTACGTAGTACTGGGACAGCGGGAAGACTTCGTTCTTCATATCGGTGGTCTGGGAACCGCCGCGGTAGTCTTCAAACTGGAAGCACTCGTAAACCTTCGAGCCGCTCTTGGCGAGGATGGAACCGGAACCGGTGATGAAGCCCCATGCGTACAGGGATGCACCGGAGTTTACGGTAATGGAGGAGCCTGCCTCCATCTTCATCATACTGACCGGACCGGAGGGCGAGCCTGCGTTCTTACCGCCGGCAGCCGCGACAACCTTACTCGAAAGGCTGATCGCGCCGTTTACGGTGATGTGTGCGCCGGACGCCAGCGTCAGCGTGCGGTAAACGGTGGGAGCCGTATACGTCGTACCGGTGGTCTTGGGTGTCGTCGTGTACAGCGTGTTTGCGCTGTCAAACGGAACGAGCAGCGTAATACCTGCGGGGATCGTGTAGCTGCCCGCGGAAACCGTACCGTTATTCAGAATAACGATGGTGGATTTTGCCGCTGCGATCGCTGCCGCAAGACCCTCGACCATGTATGCGTTATCGACGAGGAACCAAGCGGTACCAGCTGCAGCGAATGCAGCCTTGACGGTCATATCCGCCGCCGGCTTCAGCGTAAAGGACGCGGACGTGGAAAGGATATTACCGGAAACGTCCGTCCAGCCGAGGAAGGCGGAGCCGGTGTTTGCGGTGGCAGTAACGGTCGCACCTTCCAGCGGGATCTCGACCGTGCCGCCGTCGGCAACAGCCGTGCCGTTTACGGTAACGGAGCCGGAGGCGCTGTCGTAATCGAACGTGACATTCGAGGACGTAGCCGCCGCGGTAACGGCGAAGTTGCTCATTTTGAGCGTGTTCGTCGTGCTGTTCTTACCGGTTACGATCGTGATCGTGAACGTCTCACCGGCGGCGAGCAGCTTGGAGAACGAGCCGGAGGAACCGGTTCTGACCGTGCCGTCGATGGTGAGCTGGTTCATGTTCGTAGCCGTCCAATCGAAGGAGACGGTTGCAGCCGCGCCGGACTCGTTGTCGACGAGGATGGTCGTCGTCTTGGCAGACGCACCGATTCCCAAGAAACCGCCGGAGCCCTTCGCGGTAACGGTGACCGTGCCGCCGGAGAGACTGTTGTCCGTAGCACCGCTGACGTCGACACGTACGCCGGTAACGGGCGTATGGCTGCCGGACGTAGCGGTGGCCGCGGGCTTTCTAATCTGTTCGAGCGCAGCGTAAACGCGGCCGAACGTCTCAACGGATTCTTTGTTGTTGAACCATGCGATTTCATCCGCATTCAGCGTGCGGACAAGCGGTTTGATTGCATCGACTGCACCGTAGAATGCATCCAGTTCGTTTGCATCCATAGCGAGCGCAGCTCTTGCGATCTGTGCATCGGTCATGTAAGCTGCCGCGCCGGAAGCGGCAACAGCGGTGTCGATTTCCGCGAGGATCGCGTCATATTTGGCGAAGACCTCGGCTTCCTCGTCATGCGTGTGCGCATCGGAAGCAAATACCTGCATCGGTACTACGGAGAGGAGCATCATGACCGTCAGGAAAACGGATAAGATTCTCTTGGTAGTGTGAGATAACATAGTCTTTCCTTTCTTGATTGTGGATTTATATGTAAACGGCATTTCTGCCGAGAATTGTCTGCGTCCGGCGGGTTACATCCGCACATACGCTTCAAATTCGTGGTGGGAGATTTGCTTTTCCTTGGGCGGAGGGGTCATGTAATCGCCGTACAGATTTGTCAGAAATGTATGCGCGTCGGTGACGGCGGAGAACGGCTCCCCTTCAAAAGAGATTATCGAGAGCGAATCGAACAGGGCACGCGGCGCGATCTCCTTCGAGCCGAAATCGCCGACGAGGCGTCCCGCATAGGCGGCGTCCGCGTACGGCTTCTTCCGCACGAATTTTGTCAGCATCGCGTCGATTTTCCGCCTGCCGATCATGCGGCTGAGGAGGTAGCAGAGATACCGAAGCGGCTCGTAGTACCATTTCCGCAGTTTGGATCGGTGGTATCTCGACCAGACGGAGGTGATCTTCAGCCCATGCAGAAACGTAAACAGCATGCACCGGCGTTTGGCGGCACGGTACGAGTCTGCGATTCCGTCCACGGGGAAGATGTCCACGTATACGCCGAAGCGCGCGTTTTTCTCATCCATGCCCGCCTCGATCACCGTTGTGTCGGGATCGCACGCCTTCGCAAACGGATACCCGTATGCGTCGCCTTGGACCTCCGCACAGAACAGATCAAACGGCGCGCCGGATTCTTTCACGAGTGCGATGAAACGGTCGTAATCGGGGCGCGGCATCATGATATCGATGTCATCGTCCCACGGGATGAAGCCGCCGTGGCGCACAGCGCCGAGCAGGGTGCCTCCCGTCAGGCTGTAGCGGATTCCGTTTGCGTCGCACAGATCCCGCACGGCGCACAGAACGGCAAAGATCCGCGTGCGGATCTCGTCGATCTCCAGCCTTCGCATGCCCGGCGTCACGTTTTCGACCTCGCGAATTTCTTGAAGACGAGCGAGCGCAGAGAGTTCGGCATCAGAATCTGCAGAATGAAGCGCTCCGTGACATTGATCAGATACCGCGGCAGGGAGATGATTTTCTTTTTCAGCATATACCCCTGCAGCTTTGCTTCGCTTTGAAAATACCTCTTTCCGCCGCGGCGGCAGTAGGTGTCGGCGTTGACACGGGCGTGCACCAGTGTGTCGGGGAGATTGGCAAATCGCATCCCGGCGAGGTACATGCGCGCCCAGAGGTAGTAATCCTCGTCGCAGTACCAATCCAGGTAGCCGCCTGCCTCCTCTACGTGAGATTTGCGGAACATGACCGTCATCTGATTGAACGGGCATCTCCGCTTCATATAGCTGCAGATATCACCGTGCGCCGTCGGTACGGTGCGGTAGCCGATGATGTTGTCCTCGGCGTCCATGAACTCAGCGATCTTGCCGCCGATGATGGAGAGCGCCGGGTCCTTTGTCATCGCGGCGATCTGCTTTTCAAACCGATCGGGCAGGGCGATGTCGTCCGCGTCCATCAGTGCGACGATTTCGTGCGTGCAGTTTGCCAGTCCGATCCGCCGCGCATCACCGTGACCGCGGTTTTCGGGCAGGCGGATGACGCGGAACGTATCCCCGTTTTCAAAGGAATCGATCACATCGCCGAGCGTGTCGGGTACAGGTCCGTCCACGACTAAAACGACCTCGTCGGGCGGTACGCTCTGCGAAAGGATGCTGTTCACCGCCTCCCGAAACCAGTCGGGATTGTCTTTCCCGTATACGCACATCGATACGGAGAATTTTTCATTCGTCATTTTCAGCATCGCGCACCTCCTTTTGTAAGATTCTGCAGGGGACGCCGACCGCGGTCGCGCCCTCGGGAACATCGCAGTTCACAAGCGCACACGCGCCGACGACGGCACCCTTGCCGATCACAATGCCGCGATCGGAGCCGTTCTTGTTTTTGCTGAGCAGATTTGCCCGCATGCCGATATACGCGCCGTCCTCAATGCGGATCGGGCAGTGCTTCTGTCCGTGTCCGTGGCAGGTGAAGAACACGCCGTAGGAGATCGTCACATGATCCCCGATTTCGATCAGTTTGTGGCAGTGGTCATCCAAATAACATCGCATACCGATGTGGGTGTGCTTGCCGATTCTGAATCCGCAGATGCGGTAGAGCAGGATGCGGATGCAGTTGAACGGGCAGTTGGCGGCGACGGCGTTGGTCAGCCACTTTCGGAGCGGGATCGTAATGACGTGCCAGACGGAATATTCTCTCACATACGGCGGCGCCGGGCGCCTGTACAGCTTTTCGTATGCAGATGCGATCAGTTTTCCCATACAGCCCTCCCGGTACGTGTTTTTTGATGTGTTCAGCGCCCCCGGATCAGATCGATCGCCTCGTTCTGCCTCTGCAGATACGCCTCGAAATCGACCAGCTCGTTTTCAAGCAGATAGTCGCCGAAGTCGAGTGCGGTGGCGCGCCCGTCCTCGCTGATGCCTTCCTTCTGGAAGACCTTAACCGCCGTTTTCGCGAGGATTTTGATGTCCCCCCACAGCGTGATGTTTTCTATGTATTTGAGATCGTACGCGAATTTCTGCTCCCAGCTCATGTTGTTGCGCCCGTTGCACTGCGCGAGTCCCGTAAGCCCGGGCAGCACGGAGTGCCGTCTGCGCTGTGCATCCGTCATGAAGACCATGTCGCGCACAAGCTGCGGACGCGGACCGACGAGGGACATATCCCCTATGAGGATGTTCAGAAGCTCGGGCAGCTCATCGCAGGAGGAGGAGCGGAGCCATTCGCCGTATTTGTTCAGCCGTTCATCGTCCGGCAGAAGATTGCCGTGTTCGTCCCGTTTGTCCGTCATGGAGCGGAATTTGATCAGCAGGAAGATTTTCTCCCTGCCCGTTTTCGGATCGATCTTGCCCGGGCGCGGCTGGAGGAAGAACGGATTGCCGCGCATAAGGATCGCCCCGATCACGGTAAAGATCAGAAGAACGGGGGAGAGCACGATCAGTCCGATCAAGGAAAGGACGATATCGAATATTCGTTTGGCAAATTTTTCGTACATAAAGCAGCTCCTGAAAGGTGGATGCTCCGCGTCGCGGAGAGGGAGGGGCTTGCCGGTTTATTGCAAAAGGGTCGAAAATACCCGCAGAAAAGGAGCGCGGAGCAGCCTTGGTTCGTGCGGGGTATACGTTGGAGTTGTATGATAATACAAAATAATTATACCATATATAATATAGCAAATCAATGGTTTACGGCAAAAACCGTACATCAAAGCGTACTTTTTCTACGAAAAACGCAAGCCCCTCTTGCCTGCTGGTTTTGTTTTTTGCATAAAGACTTGATTTGAGGGAGAAAATCCAGTATAATCAATCCATACGGTATGAAGAAGGTGTATGCATGACCGAGACAAAATTGCCCTGCACGATTGCGTTTTCGCCCATCACGGCAGGGGATAAAGCGCTCTTTGACGCGTATCTTGCCTGTGAGGAGGAGCGCGGGTGCGAATTCTCCTTTGCAAATCTGTATCTGTGGGGCGAGCAGAATTTTGCGGAAATACACGGGCATCTCGTTCTGTTTTCGCATTTTGGAAAGCGGACGGTGTATCCGTTCCCACTCGGAGCAGGGGAGAAAAAAGAGGTGCTCGACGCCATCATCGGCGACGCCCATGCGCGGGGGATCCGCTGCCTCATTACGGGCGTAAGTCCGCAGGCGAAGGAGACGCTGGAGCGCCTGTATCCGGGCAGATTCCGCTTTACGGCTGATGAGGGGACGTTCGACTACGTCTACGGGATCGACGATCTTGCCGATCTCCCGGGGAAGAAGTACCATGCGAAGAGAAATCACCTTGCCCGATTCGCCGAAGCGTTTCCCGATGTGCGTGCGGAGGTGATCACGGAGGAGAATCAGCCGCTTGCCGCACGGATGCTGGAGGAGTGGTACGCGGAGAGGGAGGAAGAGGATCCGCACGCGGATTTTGCGCTCGAAAAAGCGGCGGCACAGAAGGCGCTGCGCGAGCGTGAAGCAATCTCCATGGAGGGGATGATCCTCAGAGACGGGGACAGCGTGCTTGCCGTGACGCTTGGCAGTTTTTTGTCGGCGGATACGTTCGACGTTCAGTTTGAAAAGGCACGCCGCGGCGTGCAGGGTGCGTATGCCGCCATCAACCGCGCATTTGCCCGGCATATCCGGGAGAAATATCCGTCCGTGCGGTATCTGGACCGCGAGGAGGACATGGGCATTGAGGGGCTCAGACAGGCGAAGCGGAGCTACCATCCGCTGTATCGGATTGAGAAATTCCGTGCGGAATACGTGGAGGACGAAGATGCGGATTGATCACCCACGCGAAGCGGATTTTGCCGCCCGCCGACAGCTGTGGCAGGAAGCGTTCGGGGATACGGATGCATTTCTTGATCTGTTTGAAGAAACGGCGTTTTCGGCGGACAGGTGCCTTTGCCTCACCGAAGGGGATACCCTTGCCGCAGCGCTGTACTGGTTCGACTGTACGGTGTACGGCCGGGCGTGTGCGTATCTGTACGCGGTCGCCGTGTCGGAGAAATTCCGGGGACGGGGGCTGTGCCGCGCACTCATGGAGGAGGCGCACCGACGCCTTGCCGATCGCGGATATGCGTACGCGGTGCTCGTACCCGGAGATGACGGCTTGTTTGGATTATATCACAAATTGGGCTACCGTCCGTTCGGCGGCGTGCGCGAGATGATCTGTACTGCCGCACCGGAGGGAGTCCCCCTGCACAGGATCGGCGCGGAAGAATACGGGGCGGCGCGCAGACGGTATCTGCCCGACGGCGCTGTTTTGCAGGAGAGGGAGAATCTGGCGTTTTTATCCGCACAGGCAGAGCTGTACGAAGGGGACGGATTCGCCGTTGCCGCAAGGATAGACGGGGATACTCTCGTCGGCGTCGAATTGCTTGGGGACGTGTCTGCCGCCCCACGGATCGTGCACGAATTCGACTGCCGCAGGGGGGAGTTCCGCACGGTCGGTGAGGAGAAGCCGTTTGCCATGTGCCGCGTGCTTGCCGAGGATCCGCTCCCGATCCCGACGTATTTCGGACTTGCTTTCGATTGATCGATTTATAAAATATAACAACACGAAGACGGCAGGCAATCTGCCGTTTTTCGTTTGGGCTTTCTCGCGCCGATTCTTGTTTTTTCCGTGCAATTCGACGCGATCTGTTGACACGTTCGTGTTTACATGGTATAATATAATAGAACAATTGTACGGTTCCACCGTCTTTTTGACCCGGATGCCCGTTCTGCGGCTGTCCGGCGTCTGCTTAATTCATACAACACAGGGGGAAGAATCATGATTACAGAAATCGAAAAGCCGATTGTCCGCATCAAAATCGCAGGCGTGGGAGGCGGCGGCACGAACGCTGTCGCGCGGATGCTTGCTGCTGAGATTCCGACCGTTACCTACGTTACGATCAACACCGACGATGCCGGCGTTCGTGCCGCTGACGCGCAGACAAAGCTGCAGATCGGTAAGATGGAAACGAGAGGCCGCGGTGCCGGTGCCGATCCCGCGAAGGGATTGCGCGCTGCTGAGGAAAACCGCGCGGAGATCGAGGAGAGCCTCAAGGATTGCGATATGCTGTTCATCACCGCAGGTATGGGCGGCGGTACGGGAACGGGTGCGGCTCCCATCGTGGCAGAGATTGCGCGCAAGCTTGGCGTTCTGACCGTGGCGGTCGTTACGAAGCCGTTCGCTTTTGAGGGAAAGAAGCGTATGGATACCGCCCTTGACGGTATCGCGAAGCTGGAGGAATCGGTCGATTCTCTGGTCGTCATCCCGAACGAGAATCTGAAGCACGCAAGCACGGCGCGCCTGACGCTCGCCAATGCGTTTGCGATGGCGGACGACGTCCTCATGCAGACGGTCAAGAATCTCGTCGAAGTGATTCAGAATACGGGCTACATCAACTGCGATTTTGCCGATATCCAGAGCGTTATCCGCAATTCGGGACATATGCATACCGCGTCGGGACAGGCGGCGGGAGATGCCCGTACGGACAAGATTCTTGCGCAGATCGGACAGAGTGCACTGCTGGATTCCTCCGTGGACGGCGCAGACGGCGTCATGCTCTGCATTATTGCCGCTCCGGACGCGGGACTGGACGAGATCGATCACCTCGTTGCAGGTGTGACCGACCGTGCGGCACCGGGCGCAAACGTCATTTTTGGTATGCGCTTTGATGAGTCCATGGGCGAGGAGCTGAAGGCAGTCCTGATCTCTACGAAGAAGGCGTAAGCCGGCTGCATTATAAGAAAAACAGGGCGTATCCGTGCGGTGCGTCCTGTTTTTGATCTTGCAGAGCTTCCCGCAAAAATCGAAAAGCAGCCGCAGTAACAAATTTTGTCATGCGAAATGCAAAAAAGACTTGCGGGAATTGCCACGGAGGTGTATAATCAAAAGTGCAAACTCGTGCTGACGAATGCAGAAAAGGGTGAAGATATGACCGCAAGAGAAATTGTGAAACGGTATTTTTTGTTTGTAGTGAGCTTGTTCTTTTTGGGAATCGGCGTGGCTTTGACAAAGCACGCAGAGCTTGGCGTTTCCCCCATTTCCTCTGTCGCGAACGTCGTCAGCTTGAAATTCACCTTCCTCTCTTTCGGCACATGGCTTACCGTTTCCAACTGCGTATTGCTGCTCGGGCAGATCTTGCTGCTGCGGAAACGGTTTAAGCCTATACAGCTTCTGCAGATTCCGCTGTCCTTTCTGCTCGGCGTTTTTACGGATTTCGGACTTTGGCTTGTCGGGGGAATACCGAACGGTATATACGCGGTACGGCTTCTGCTGGTTATAGGCGGCATTGCGGTTATCGGATTCGGAATCACTCTCGGCGTGATTGCGGACGTTATACTCAATGCGGGAGAGGCGTTTGTCAAAGCGCTTGCCGACGTCACGGGGAAAGATTTCAGCAATATGAAGATTGCCTTTGACGTTTCGTGGGTATCGTTTTCCGTTGTGCTTTCGCTCATTTTCTTTGACGGCGCATTATACGGCACCCGGGAGGGAACTGTCCTTTCCGCATTGCTGGTGGGTGTGACGGTAAAGCTTTTTCGCAAAGCACTGCAAAAACCGCTTGACAGATTGCTTCGGAAATGAGCTTTGCCCCCGCCCAACGATGCGATATCTTCAATTGAATACAGCAAAACGGCAGCGGAGAATCACTCGGCTGCTGTTTATATTTACTCGGAAAAAATCAACGGTGCTGTATTGATAACGCACATGCTTTTATGGGGAATATTACCGCTGTCATCGCGCTTAACGGGATGTACTACTGCGAGGGGTAAAAGAAAACAGCCGCTGAGTTTGTGCTCAGCGGTTATTTTTTGTATTGTGAATCGATTTCATGATAAAATAATAGCAGAAAGAGAGGTGTTCTTATGAGAAATATCAGCACGGACAGTTTGAGCAAGTTTCGGGAGTATCTGGTGAACGAAGAAAAGTCGGCCGCGACAGTGGACAAGTATATGAGGGACGTTACGGCCTTTGTTGTATGGATAAAGAAAAACGAAATCGATAAATGCGATGTTCTTGCCTATAAAACCGCTCTTGTTGCGCAATATGCTCTCACAAGCGTGAATTCCATGCTATCCTCGCTGAACGCGTTTTTTTCTTTTAATGAGTGGTATGAGTTGAAGGTGAAAACGCTGAAAATACAGCGCCGCGTATTTGCCAAAGAGGAGCGGGAATTGAGCAAGTCCGAGTACACACGCCTGCTTACGGCAGCAAAGCAGAAAAGTGAGCGACTGTATCTTTTACTTCAGACAATCTGTTCCACGGGAATTCGTGTGTCGGAACTACGCTATGTTACTGTGGATGCTGTCAAACGCGGATGGACAGAGATTCGTCTTAAAGGGAAGAACAGAACCGTTTTTCTCCCGGATAGACTTTGCGGGATGCTGAATCGATATATCCGCCGTAAAAAAATCACAAGCGGTGCCGTCTTTGTCACAAGAAACGGACTACCGCTTGACAGATCGAATATTTGGTCGGAGATGAAAAGTCTGTGTAAAGTGGCCGGGGTATCGGCGCAAAAGGTCTTTCCGCATAATCTCAGACATTTGTTCGCCAAAACGTATTACGGGCTCAAAAAAGATATCGTCCGTTTGGCGGATATCTTGGGACACTCCAGTGTGAATACAACGAGAATTTATACAATGGAAAGCGGTGAAACGCATCGCAGACAGATTCAAAGGCTGGGGCTTCTGCTGTGCTGAAAAGAAACACCACATAATACGCATTATGTGGTGAACGCCGATACCTATACACAGGTATTATATCACTTTTACATATATGTGTCAAGCGAAATCCACCCCATTTCATTTCTGAAAAATGCATTTTTATAAAATACAGCGTGTGAAGAAGACCAATGAACCCTAAAGTTTGTCATTGGTCTGATAAACATGCTGGTGTTTTCTTTTTCTCGTGTTATTGGTTTGTGCGTTCACCACATAATGCGTATTATGTGGTGCTCCGCTATGCAATTATTTGAGGAGGTCATTGGATGAAAATGACAGCAAAACGTATTTGGAAAGTATTTACTTTGGCGCTCGCTTTTGCGATTGTGCTGGGAAGTGTTCCTGCCTGCGCACCGCAGGGGGAGATGGGACCGGCAGGAGGTGACGGTAAAACTGCATATGAATTGGCAGTGGAAAACGGCTACACCGGTACTGTCGAGCAGTGGCTCGCGTCTCTCGTAGGTGAAGTAGGCGCTGCGGGTGCTGACGGCGAAGACGGCGAGGATGGTGTTGATGGCGTAAACGGCAAATCCGCCTATGAACTCGCTGTTGAGAACGGATACACCGGCACGCTGGAACAGTGGCTTGCGTCTCTGGTTGGTGCGACCGGTGCTGCAGGTGCCGACGGTAAAGATGGAGTGGATGGCGCAGATGGTGCGGATGGTAAAGACGGTATAGATGGTGCCGACGGTAAGTCTGCCTATGAACTCGCCGTTGAAAATGGATTTGAAGGTTCTCTTTCGCAGTGGCTTGATTCTCTTGTAGGCGAAAAGGGAATTGACGGTCTGAACGGATTGAACGGTGCAAATGGGCAGGACGGCGCCGATGGTGCGGATGGCAAATCTGCCTACGAACTTGCTGTCGAGAACGGCTTTGAAGGTACGCTTACCGAGTGGCTTGCCTCTCTGGTCGGTCAAGATGGAGCCGCTGCCGCAAAGGGCGAAAAGGGCGATAAAGGTGACAAAGGCGATGCAGGTGCTGACGGAGCGGATGGTAAATCTGCGTATGAGCTCGCTGTGGAGAATGGATATACCGGTACGCTTACGGAGTGGCTTGCGTCGCTCGTAGGTGAAACGGGTGCTGCAGGTGCGGCAGGTGCTGACGGTCAGGACGGAAAAGACGGACAGTCCGCTTATGAACTTGCTGTTGCCAAAGGATACACCGGTACAGAGAACGAGTGGCTTGCCTCTCTCATCGGTGCGGCAGGTGCTGACGGTAATGACGGTGCAGACGGCAAATCCGCGCATGAACTTGCTGTTGAGAACGGATATACGGGGGATGTGCAGACGTGGCTTGCTTCTCTTGTCGGTGCAGCCGGCAAAGACGGTAAGGACGGTGCTGACGGTAAAGATGGCGTTGACGGTCAGGACGGAAAAGACGGGCAGTCTGCCTACGAACTTGCGGTAGCACTTGGCTATACAGGCACAGAGGAAGAGTGGATTGCGTCTCTTGCTGGTCCAGCCGGCAAGGACGGTAAGGACGGTAAGGATGGTAAAGACGGTGCAGACGGTAAGTCTGCCTACGAACTTGCTGTTGAGAACGGCTTTGAAGGCACGCTGACGGAGTGGTTGGATTCTCTCATTGGTGAGGATGGCGCCGACGGTCTGAACGGTAAAGACGGTGCAGACGGTAAGTCTGCGTATGATCTTGCATGTGAGAACGGTTTTGAAGGTACGCTGACCGAATGGTTGGCTTCTCTCGTCGGTAAAGATGGTGCTGCTGCCGCCAAAGGTGAAGACGGTAAATCCGCGTATGACCTTGCTGTTGACAACGGATTTGAGGGAACGGTGCAGGAGTGGCTTGCATCCCTCGTCGGTACGGCAGGTGCGGACGGTGAAGATGGTAAATCCGCCTATGAAATCGCTAAGGAATACGGATACACCGGTACGGAAGAGGAATGGATTAATTCCTTGGTAGGTGCACGCGGTGAGCAGGGTCCGCAGGGCGAGCAAGGTGAACAGGGTCCGCAGGGCGAGCAAGGCGAACAGGGCCCGCAGGGCGAGCAAGGCGAACAGGGCCCGCAGGGTGAGCAAGGCGAGCAGGGTCCGCAGGGCGAGCAAGGCGAACAGGGTCCGCAGGGCGAGCAGGGCGAACAGGGCCCGCAGGGTGAAAAAGGCAACGACGGACAGACTCCGTTTATCGGTGAGAACGGTAACTGGTGGATCGGTACGACTGACACAGGCGTAAAGGCAGAAGGACAGGATGGCGCACAGGGGGCAACAGGCGCGCAGGGTGTAAGTGTTGTTAACGCCTATGTGAACAGTGAACTGCATTTGATCCTTGTTCTTTCAAACAGTACGGAAATTGATGCCGGTTATGTTGGCGTGACTGTTACGCCCGATCCGGATCCGGTTCCGACGACCTACACGGTCACGTTTGTTGATTACGATGGCAGAGAGATCGATACGCAGACGGTGGAAGAAGGTGCATCTGCAATCGCTCCCGCCAATCCGACGAGAGAAGGATACACATTTGCGGGATGGAGCGGCAGTTATACGAACGTGACGGCTGACACGACCGTTACGGCTACATACACGCAGAATCCCGTTCCGATTGTAACCTATACGGTTACGTTTGTCGATTACGACGGCAGTTTGATCGACACGCAGACGCTAGAAGCAGGTGCATCCGCTACGGCTCCCGCAGATCCGACGAGAGCAGGATACACGTTTGCCGGATGGGATAAGGCGTTTGAGAACATCACGGGTGATTTGACCGTTACGGCGCAGTATGAGGCGATTACTGGCGCGTATTTAAGCAGTTCAGATCAGGTGGTTGAGAAAAACACAACATTTTCGGTTTCGGTGCAATTGCTTAACTGTTCAACACCTATAAAGACAATGGGAATTTCAATTTCCAATGTTCCGGAAGGAATCTCCGTACAAAAAGGCTCCTGGTCTTCTGAGTTTGAGTATGATTTACAAAACTTTAACAAAGCAAGACTTCAAGGCGCTTCAACTTTGGTAGAGCAAGGAATAGTAAATGGAGATATTTTTAATTTCCAGTTTACTGTATCCGATACAGTTGTGTCAGGAACATATACGTTGGAAATTGAGATGATACTTAAATATTTTGACAGCAACGGGGACGAAATTTCCCTTCCGTGTCAATCGGTAGAAATTCAAGTAACGGTAAACTAACACAATAAAGGGGGATATTCATCGTGTATATAAAGAAGACATCAACAAGGATATTAGCTGCTGTTTTAGTAGTGCTTATGTTAGTGGCGGCAGTGCCGATCTCTGCGGTGCAGGCAACAGATGCAACAGCGGCACAACTAACCATTGATACAATTTCTGCAATACCCGGAGAAACCATAGAATTGATTGCATCACTTGAAAACGCTCCTCTTGTCAAAAGCATGGCGATTTCGAACATTACATATGACACAGATAAAATGGTTTTGACGAATGTTGAATGGTTGTGTGATGCAGAAATCACAAACTGGAATCCGACACAAGGACGCGGAGTTTTAACATTCGGTGAAAACACGGATGCAAACGGATCGGTTTTGAAAATTGTTTTCAAGATTAATGATGTTGTGGAAGATTCGGATGTTAGCATTTCTTGTACAATAAAACTCAACACAATGGATGCCGGGGATAATGAAGTGGCTGTAGACACGACAGTAATTCCCGGAAAGGTGGAAATCAGGAATGAAATCCCCGGCGATATGGATGGCAACGAGAAGGTAAACAGCAACGATGCTGTCTATTTGCTGTATTATACTTTGTTTGGCAAAGCGGAATATCCGATAAAGCAAAGCGGAGATGTTGACGGTAATGGTAAAACAAACAGCAATGACGCAGTTTATTTGCTGTATCATGTTTTGTTCGGTGAAGAAGAGTACCCTTTGGATAAACCTTGTTCTCACTCGTTAAATTATTTTGCTGAACAAGAAGCAACCTGTACCGATCCGGGCAGCTATGCATATTGGCACTGCACCTCTTGCGGTAAATATTTCAGCGACGAATCCGCCACAACAGAAATTACTTTCGCTGATACCGTCATCCCGGCAACGGGACATACCGTAGTGATCGATGAGGCTGTTTTGCCGACGTATACCAGTACCGGCTTAACAGAGGGATCGCATTGCTCGGTGTGTAACAAGGTGTTAGTTCCCCAGGAGGTCACCGGTCCGCTGACCAAGGACACTTATTCTATCCAGTATGTCTGTGATATGGTACCGTTGGATGAAAACGGTGCACCGATATCCATTCCTGCGGATACGTACAAACCCGCAGAAGGTAAAACGCTGTATTTGCCCAAGATGGATAAATACAAATTCCTTGGTTGGTCCGATGAAAACGGAAAAATGTATGGAATGGAAATTCCAAAAGGAACCACAGGGGATTTGAAACTTTATGCTAACTGGGCAAGTGACAGAAACCGCGCTGTGCCTGTATCCAATTTGGGCGATCCGATTATTTGTGAGGATTCCGAAAAAGGACAGATTCTGTTTATTTATGAAATCGGTCAAGTAAAGAACATCCCGATTTTTGAAACGCAGGATTTGCTTGTTGTAAACGGTATTGTTACAAGTACCGGTGTGGTCAAACAGACGTCCATTACAGAAGGCAATGCGCAGGAAATCGGAAAGTCGATAGCCAATACTACGACAAACTCTTCCACATGGACGTTTTCCAGCGATTGGACAGAAAGTATGTCTGTCACTGAAGAGTGGGCAACTCTACATAAAATGGATGTAGAAGAAGCGAATGAATTTTGTAAGAATGAGAACAACACTTACAATATGACGAATTCTATCGGCGGGTCCTCCGGTTTGATAAACAGCGATAGTTCTTCGTACAGAGTTTCTACCAATCAGGCGCATTCGGAATCCACATACAGTGACGAGCAGCGTTACGCAAGTTTTCATATAGACGGTGGTGCGTCCACTTCTACCACAGTATCTTCCAGCGTAAGCGCAGGACTCAAAGTACCGCTCGGACCGGCAAGCGCAGAAGTGAAAACAGAAACAGGGGTCTCGAATACTACCTCTTTTGACATCAGTGCATCATATGACCAAAGCAAATATACACAGGACATAAAAACCGGTACAGACAGTTGGTCGGAAAACATTGATATGTCCGGCGCAAGCTCGTCCGTTTCTACTTCCGAAAAAACGTGGAACAGCTCACAGGGATACACTGCCAGCTATGGTATGAGTAAAACGGAAACGGTTTCTAAGGCTGTGTCCAACCAGATCAGTAAGGCCCATTCTTCGGATTCCAGCTATACTACGGGTGGTAGTAATGGCGAGAGTAAAGACTATGCGTTTTCGAATGCAGAGAATGATTTGTACAGTTCTTCCGTCACGTACTCCAATGCTACGATCGAAATTGCCGAGAGAACTTTCACTTCAACCGGTAATACGTACGGTGCGTACAGATTGGTAGTGTTCGGAACGGCTCGCGTGTTTGCTGTCGTTGGATACGATATTAAAAACAGCGCATATTACACGTATACGTACAGCGTTCTGGATGATGACGGATACAAAGAAGACATTGATTACTCCTACGACAGAACGTTCAGTGACTACGAAACCAGTGTGCTGCCTTTTGAGATTCCCGGCTTTGTTAATGATTACGTTAACAGCAGAATCGCGTCATCCAAATTGCAGATCAGTGATGATGGCGTGGTTACCAAATATCTCGGTTCCTCTGCGGATAAGGTTGTTCTGATTCCGTCTTACTATGTTCGCAAGAACACAACAACCGGTGAGAACGAAATGATCAAAATTACGGGTATTGCTCCCGGGCTCTTTAAGAACAACACCAATATTGTCGGTGTGTCTCTGGGGCAGTTTGTCAATGAGATTCCTGCCTCGGCATTCGAAGGATGTACTTCTCTGAAAGAGGTTATCTGCCCGAATGTCGTGCGGATTGGCGCAAACGCGTTCAAGGGATGTTCTTCGCTGAGTGAGTTTTCTCTTCCGAATGAGATTGAATCCATCGGAGAGGGCGCTTTTGACGGTATTCCTGCCATTAAGTCCAATGCACCGACGATTGAAATTGCCAATGCCGTAGCAAAAGCAAATGCGCAGAACATCACGCTGGATATTTCCAGAATTGAAGCCAATGATTTCAGTTCCATGATGCTGACCACCGGTAAGATTAACAACTTTACGCTCTTTGGCGGCTACAAAGAGTATAAAGGACTCCATATCAAGTCCGAGGCCACCACAACCGTTATAAGCGGCGTGACGATCAGTGAAACGGTCAAGATTCCGTTGGAAGTATCGTCTTCCAATCTTACGCTTGAGAGAGTTACAGCGTACAGTGACGGATTTGCTCTTGTTTTGAAAGCGGATACAACGGTTCTTTCAATCGAAGGCGTTTCTCGTATGCTTTCCGAAAGTACAAACAGTGTTCTTGCCAAAAACATTGTTTTGTCACAAATCAATGAGGAAACGTATTCCGCTGTGGATACAAACGGAAATGTTTTGGTTTGTGGTACGGTAGTCAATAATGACGGATTTATTGCAAACGAAAAAATTGTTTCTATCACGGAGTATGACAAATATCTGGAGTCCAAGAAGATTACGTTCGACGCAAACGGTGGAACAGTTCTGATTCCGAGCGCAACTGTAACTTACGGTTCTGTCATTGAGGAAACACCAATCCCCGAATGGGACGATTACACCTTCCTTGGTTGGTTTGATGAAAACGGAATTGAAGTTAGAGCGGGAGATGTGATCTATTACACAGAGGATACGACTCTTAAAGCACGTTGGAAATCAGGTCCTGTTCTTGAGACTGCTGTTCCAGACGGTGCAGAAATAGTAGCCGGAAGCGAAAAATGGACGTATGATGTTACCACTACCGTAGAATCTAACCAGTCTGTTATGGATGGCTATGAACTGATTAATACCGTGTACGGAGATTGGAGCGAGTGGTCTACAACGGAAGTAGCGGAGAGTGATGGTATAGAGGTAGAAGTTAAAGAGATTGTTGACAAAGAGGGGTATTATACCTACGATTACATGAGATATTGTAATAAAGAACCCATCGGTGGTCACCCGGCATATTCTTACACAACTGAGTGTACGACCTGCAGAGTGCCGCAGGGTAGTTATGCAGATGCTTGGTATGAAGATTGGCGGCGCGGAGAATTGATTCCCCGTGAAATTGTTGGAACTTGGACATGTGATTGTGGGAAAACTGGTAACATGTATCGTGACGAGTGGGTTGAGGCAGGTGGTGATATGCACGTGATGTATTTTGAAGTGCAAAATTATCACGATCCTGTAACACATACCGAATACCGTTACAGAGATTGTACGTACTATCACAGCAAGACAGAGACTTTGGAATCTGCAGTCGAGGTAATACCGAGTGATACTGTAAGCAATGTTAACAAGTACGTTCAGTATGTGATTCAGTAACGCTTGAATCGGCACAACCCATCACAGACAGCCTTTTATGAGGTGAATCCTATTTAGTTGACACAAAATAAAAAAGGCAACCCGAAAAGCAGGGAGAGGGAATTACCTCTTCCTGTTTTTCAATCTTGATGTGTTGTGAAAAATCAACCAATGTTAAAAAAGAAGAACGCGGAATTAAAAACTCCATGCGCACGCTGTACCTCGCCCTTACCAAACAGCACGACCTGCCGCATCTGACCGCGCACGGATTCCGCCACACGATGGCGTCCATGCTCCTCTTTCGTCGGTTAGTCTCGCACCCAATCCGTTAAGAACGTATCCGGCAGGATTTTGAATCCAATATCCGCAAGTCCTGCGCCGATCACGCCGTCATCGTCTATGGGATACATTTCTTTTATCTTCTGCAGATCCCCGGGGATTTTTGTGGCAAACAAATATCCGTAGTAACCAAAGTGGCGTATCGTAAATCCGCTCCAGTCGGCTTGTATCCAGCATTCGTGATCCTCACTCCGAAAGTAAGGCGGATTGAACAGAATCCGTTCAAAATCGCGCGTCAATGCCGCTGTTGCTTTGTCGATAGATTCCTTTCCCATGCACATCGTCAGCGAGCAGGACGCGATGGCGATATGATTCGGCTGTACGTCAAAAGCAGTATCGGGATACAACCCCTTCACAAAGCGGATTCTTCCGTCGCACAGCGGCGGCGGAGCCTTTCGCACGAACGGACGGGTGATTTTTTCATTTTCAATGTCGTCCTCTCTCCAATCGTTCAAATCGAAAGCAGGACCCATTCCCGTATAGGAAAGTTCGCTGTCATCGAGAAGCAGAAAAGATTGGTTGATCGCCTCACAGCCGATATCATAGATGTGACGCACGCCGAGGAGACGGCAGAAAGAATAATACAGGCTGTAACTTTTGTATTTACCGAGATAGTCGGACTCTTTATAGTGCAGATAAAACGAGGGATCCTCCTCGGGCGGCTTCTTTCCGCGGCTTCCGAGACGCCATTCGGGCGTGTCGCATCCGAGAAGGGCGCACGCCATCTCCTGTTGACGGGCGTAGGATACCGTTTTTATGCGGATCTCACGTTCTTCGGGAAGAAAATATCTCGCCAATTCGTCACGGCTTGTGCGCAGATGCATTTCGCATTGTTTTTGGGGGATCTCGTACAGCCAGCATTTTTCCGTATCCGAAAGCAAAACGGTGTTGCCCCAAGCGTCTGCGTGGGCAGCGTCGATCGGCTTCTCGCCGTCCGTGAGACGGATAAACTGCGGCACACCACCCGCAGCGCTGAGGCGGAAATACACGCCTTCCTTCTCCTTGCGCGGATGAGAAAAAGCAACCGTTTTGCCCGTGGCGGGATCGAAGGCGGCACAGTCCTGTGCATGGTGAGCGACACGCACGGAGCGTTTCTCTCCGCCTTCGGTGTAAAGAACGGCGTGCCCGTCGGCGGTGCCGATCAGAAGTGTACTTCCGTTTGCAGAGACGAAATCGCACTCCATAAAATCTGCCGCAAACGGTGTGTCGATCCTCTCTCCGTCGAGTGTGTAGCATGCAAGTCCTTGCGGGACATGGACGTCTCCGAGCCGATCCTCGATCCGATACGCAACCCACAGGTTGCCGTTTTCGTCTTGTGTGCAGGCGCAGAGGGCGGGGATGCCGATTCTCAGCTCGTTGCGGATTCGTCCGCCGCTGTCTGTCACAAAAAACCGGTTTTTGCGCGCACCCTTTTGCAAGCCGTGGACCAGATAGCCGTCTTTCAAAAATTTGATGTCCTGCACGTTTAGAAAATCATCGGAAAAATCCAGAACGGAAACGCTGTCGCCGTCTATGATAGGAAAGCGGAGCTGCCATGTCCCGCGGCTTCCGAATCGGACGGAAAATCGCCCGCCTGTGCCGAGATATACACCGCTGACTTTGTCGGGGAAGTCATATTTCGAGCGCAGATCCGAAAACGTAGGTCCGACGGGACGTGCGCGGTATGTGTCTGTCATGGTAGTGTCCTCCGTTTTTGTTTGCGCTGTTTCAGGCATCGTATCCCAGACATTCCTCAAACAGCTTTCTGCCGATATATTCTTTGAAATTCCATTCGTGCCTGCGATAATACACATTCCAATAGCTTATCATTCTTGCATAGCTTTTGCGGATGGCGGATTTGTTGTTCAAGCAAAACGCCTGTATATTCGTGTTGTCGCGCTCTTTCAGCTTGTCATAGATAATTTCAAGAATTTCAATAACGTATTCGTCACAAAGCTTGACAATAAACGGAATGATCCATAGCTCCATCGGCATATCCAGTAATTTTCGCAGATATTTTTCTCGGATATATCCGTCACAGCTTCTTGTGTAGATACAGCACAGGATTTGTTTTTGGGCTTGACTCAGTGTTTCATACGCTGCATCCGCAACGTCCAGTAGGTACATCCTGTACGGAATTTCAACAACACTGTCATCGAGTGTGTATGTAATGATATTACCGCAGGTGGCAAAGGGGACGTTGTTGAAGGACTCGGCAGGCAGGATTTCTGTCACTTTATGCAGATTTTCTCTCAAATCACGCGGAAAAGCGCGATAAAACATGCCATCACCTCACAGTTCCTGTTCCGTTTTCTCCGCCTCGTCAAAGGCGTACTTTTCGATTTTCTCCGGCCACGGCTCGTCGTAGGCGCAGCCCTCCAGACACGAGATCACACCGCCCTCAATGAAGAGCACAAAGCCTGCGCCGTGCTGCCCGTCATTCAGCGTGGCAGAGACTTTTCCAAGCGTCAGATTGACGTCCTTGCCCAGCGAATACGGTACAGTCACACCGTAGAACGTGGTGCAGAACCCGTGTCCCGTGAATTTGCGGTCGGCAACGACTACGCTTCTGTATTGCCGGCACAGGTTTTCCTCATACTCGGGTACTTCCTTGAAGATGCGGTGGATGACGGCTTTTTCAAAGGCGATAAAATCTGCCGTATCCCTGTGTCCTTCCTTGACCAGCCGGCGGATCTCGTCGTAACCGGCGTAGAGACAGTCCTCGCGCACGTCTGCAGGCATTGTGCCGCGTTTGAGCCAAGCATGCACGATGCGCAGACGTGAGTAACAGTTTTCGGTGTTATAGAAGCAGTACCGCATAAGCTCTTCGGAGATGCCGTCCGCCTCTGCCGCAATCAGCCGCTCGGCTGTCTGCCGACAAAAGTTTCGCATCGGGTACGGTGCTTCCTTTGCCATTCTTTCCAGATATGCACCGTCCTTGGGGACGTAGTTGTTTTCAAACGCAATGACAGCGTAAGAACACAAGTTTTTGCCTTCTGCCGTATACAGCCGTTCGCCCCAAGCGCGGACAGCCGGATGGCGCAGATGCGCGAGGAAGATATAGAGCTCAGCGATTTCCGGCGGGAGAAATCCCGTTTTCGGATCTGTGTCGGTGTTTTGCTCGGCTATTTCAATCAGCGGTGTCGGATCAAGAGGGAATACGGGCGCTTTCTTTTTGTCCACACGCGACGTGCGGATGCCGAAATTGAAGGGGGCAAGAAGACCGCCGAGTTTTTTCGGATCTTTTTCCTTGACGATCTCCTCGGCAAATGCGCGCACCAGCGAATCGGGCGCGTCAAGGAATGCTTTCGACACGGCATAATACGACTCGGAGTTTTCGACCTTGACGGTGAGCAGATCGGCAAGCGTAAGATTCTCCTTGGCGGGCGTAAGGGACGGATCATGAAGTGAAGTTGTATTGTGTGCAAGCAGTTTTTGGCCGTTTCGGTGTTCTGCGGCGATCTGTTCGAGCAGGCGGAGCAGCGTTTCGTCGTTTCTCACGAGTCCTAAGACAGGATTGAATTTTACAGAGAGAAACGGGGCGTCGGTATAGTCGTACAGATCCGCGATGTCCAAAAGAATTTCTTTTGCCCGTGCCTCCCCGCCGTGCAGCTCATGTACCTGTGATTCAGCGGCACAGGTAAAGAGGTGCGCGAGGTGGGAGGCATCGCCGTCGGCGCCTGCTTTTTCGTATTTGACAAGACCGTCGTAGGCGGTTTTGTACATTTCCTCCATAATTGCGCGCACTTCTTCCTCGTATCCGAGGCGGAGCAGAAGCGGCAAAGACACCAGCTTGCGGCCTTCTTTCAGATAGGAAAACAAAAGCGGCGTAATTTCGGCAATAATGGAGTCGCTGTCGGGAAACAGGCGGATCAGCTCAAACAGATACGCATCAAAGGTAGGAGATATCCATTTTCCTGTCAGTGCGCTTTGATCTGCTATAAAGCTTACGAGTGCCTTGCGGTACGGGGCTTTGTCTTCCGCCTTGCATACGGTGAGGATCGCGCGGCCGAGACCTTTGGAGATATCTTCGGCAAATTCGCAAACCTTGTCAACGACAACCTCTGCGTCTGCCTTTGCAGCCATCTCGCGGATTTTTTCGTGGGCATCCCATCGGCAGTCCGCAAGAATGTCGTCAATCCTACTGCCCGAGGCAAGGGTCGCCTCCATAACGGTCGGACGGATGTGGTAATCCGCCATGTAAAAGATGTCCTTCACAAGAGCGGGAGCAAGGCGTACGTTGTTTTTCTTCATCTGCTCAGAGAGGCAGCGGAGACACGCAGTGCAGAGAGACTCGTCACCCGTTTTGTGTGAGAGATTCAGAAAGGCGAGGATGTCTTGGATGTCATCCGGCTCGAAATTCGCCGCCCACACCATACGGCACGCCAGCTCTTTCAACATGTAATCCGACTTTTCGTCCAAGAGGATTTTCTTGCCGAGCTTTTTCACCCGCGGATCGGTTACGACCGAAAGAAACGAGCAGAGCTGTAAATGGATATAATACTCTGGGTTGTTTTCATACATGCCTCCCGCAATGATTTCCATTGCCTCGGCTTTTTCGAGGATCGGCGTTACGTCCAATGGAAAATGCGTGTATATCCGCTTGTGCGGCGTGACGGTCGTAGGCGCAAAGAGGGAAAGATAATATACTCCTTTTTCATTCTCAAAGTTGTCAAGTGCCGCCTGTGCTACGGCGCGCACCGTTTCCTCGGATGCCACGGTGAGAGAGTGATGCATTCGCAGAAACTCAGTGGGGCTGCAGCCGGGCTGCCGCGTCCTCTCATACGAGGAGAGGAACTCTTCTGTGCTGATATTCGGCTCTGCAGTTGGCAGACGCCTTGCATGTTTTGTTATACGTTTTCGTATTTTGTCGCCGAATCGGTGTTCTGCCTCGATCTCTGTAAGGAGCGTGTCCAATTCTTCCTCACCAAGAGGGTAAAATGTAGTCAGCACGCCGGATTTGTGCGGCAGGATTGGTTCGTCGGCGTACGCATACAGCTCTGCCATGTCGAGGAGCAGTTTTTTCGCAACGGTGCGGTCTGCGTGCAGTCCGCGCATATAGGCACAGATCAAGCCGAAATACGCGCTGACAGGCAGGGCGCCTTGATTCGAATTGTCCGTTTTTATATACTCGATCAGATCGGTATATGCTTTCTCATAGTGCACATTCAGAATGTCCGTGATCTTTTCCGTGTATCCGAGCGTGCGAAGAAGGGAAATTTCTTTACACGCCATGGGCAGGTACGGAAGAATGTTTTTATCGGAAAACTTTTTAAGGAGCGTTCCTACAATTTCCGACAGTACCTTGTCAGAGTCGGGGAAACATTCGATCAGGTCTCTGTCATACGTGCCGAGAGGGTGTGGGATTATGGAGTTGTTTGTCAGAAGCGACACGATTCGTTTTTTATAAGGCTCTTTGTCCTCTGCATTCCGCACGGTAAGGATGGCACGGCCGTGTCCCCTTTTGTAATCGGTTTCGAACTGCAGAAGCTCTTTTTTCACCTTGTGCGTGTCTACGGCGCGTCTGGTTCGCTCGCACGCGTCGTAGCGGCACTCCTCAAAAATATCCTCCGTCATCATGCCGCTTTCCGCCAGTGCTTCCGCCAGTTGGGGGCGGATGCCGTACACACTTGTGTTGTGGAGCGCATACGGCACAAGCTCCATGGGAAGCCCCGGCGTCTTTTTGCGGATCAGTTCGGCGAAGAGTTCAAACGGCTCCGCGTCTGTGCTGTTCAAGAGGATCTCGGAGAAGCGTGCCTTGTCACTCGGTTCGTAATTGAGAAACCGCATAACGATGCCGCGGCGCTTGAAAAAATCGGCGTTTGGCTCGTTCGGGAATGCCTCTGCAAGCTGCAAAAGCTTTTCGCCGAGCGCTCTGATCGGGGGATTCTGCAAGCAGGACAGCACCTCGAAGAAGCACGTCTCCTCATAGGTGAGCTTGTTTTGGCAGTTTTCAAGAATCCGCTCGGCTTCGCGGATCAGCGGATCGGGGTCCAGCGGAAATACGGGATGTCCCTGCGGATGTGTAGTGCTTGCGAAGAAGGACAAAAGATATGCTTTGCGCTTTGGATCTGCTTCGTCAAGTGCAGCGTGGGCAATCTCCGTGTGCACCCACGGCGGTGAGGAGGCAAACGCATCAAAGAGGGCAGGGTATTCCGTATCGAAAAATCCTTCGCGTGACAAAATATCCTCTGCCGTGATCGGGGGAGCGATGGATTTCTTTTTAGGGAAATCCTTGTGTACGTCCAGCTTTTTCCCAAAGGGGTGCTCGGCTTCCACACGCCTCAGAAGAGGCAAAAAGCGCGCTTTCCCGATGCCTGCCACCATGGAGAAAATCGGATTGTTTTTTTCGGGCACGGGCGGATGCTCGCTGTATTTATAAAGATCCGCTATGTCGGAAAGAATGCGGAAAAGCCTGTCGTCATCACAGTCTGTATACTGCGCATACTGACCGAGGGCGCGCGCCGCCGATGTGTAGCGGGTGGCGACGGCATCCGTATCCTCGCTGTCATTTCCACTTTTCAGCCGTTCGACCAGTATGGCGTATGCCTGCGCGTATTCCCCCTCCAGCTGGGCGAGGGCATCCTCTTTGTATCCCAGTTCACTGAGCAAAGGGAGCGCGAAAAAGCACTTGCCTTCTTTGATGCGGGCAAGGAGTCCTTCGGCGATTTTTCGTGCAAGTACCTCGCTGTCGGGAAAAGCTTCGATCAGCGTTTTTTCATAGAATCCGTATGTGCGGAGGTGTTTTTCGTTCCCGAGCAGGAAATCGACGAGCACCTTGCGGAAGGAGGATTTCTCCTCTTCTTTTCTGAGCATGAGTACGGCACAGCCGAGTCCGCCCTTTACATACTGCTCAAATTCGCGCACTCGCTCGGCGAGCGCACGGTACGCGTTTTCGTGGCGGAGACGGTTGTCGTAGGAGTCCTTGCGATACTGCAGAGGGGATTTGCCGAATCGCTTTTTGAACGCGCGGATATAGTAGTTCGGATCGGTGAATCCGTATTTTTCGGCGATCTGCGTGATCGGTACGGAGGTGAACAGGAGATCGGGGCGGCTCACATTCAGCCGCTGCTCCAAAACATACTGCGCAGGTGTCATGCCTGTCATGGATTTGACCATTTCGGTAAGCGTCGTGCGGTTGGTGTGGAAATAGCGCGACAGGGCAGAGAGGGAGAGATCCTTGTCGAGATTTTCGCGGATGTAATGAAGCACCTCGTCTTCTTTCAGGTCTCCCGAGGCACAGTATGCTCTTTCCGCTATCTGCAGAATGGTGATCAGAGCGGAGCGCGTATTGCATGACCACATGACGTCCGTATCATGATCGTTTACGTGGATCTTTGCCCGCTGAAAGTGTGTTTGCATCATGTCATATTCGTGCTCTGTCAGCTGCAGAATGCCAATATATTCTGTGTTTCGGGTGCGGAACAGATGAAAGTCGGGGTATCCGTGCCGTGCACGCATCTCCTCATATATCGGCATGCCGATGATCTCGTGATTCAAATTTACGTTGTAGAAAAACGGCAAAAATTGCAGATTGATCGCCTCGTGCTGTCCGCCGTGTACCGCTACGGTATCTTCCACGCTCAGACAGAGTAGAAAGCGTCCCGTGAGATAGCAGCGGACGCCGTTCAGCGTCAGTGTGAGTGCGTCGGCGTTTATAAGAATGAGCGAATACATTGTATCGGATGACACGATATCTGTCTTTATGTCGATCAGTGTTTTTTCGTATTTCATGATGGCTACCTCCTTTTGGGTGACTTTATTATACCATATGGGGAAAATGGCTGTCACGGAAAATATACTGCAAAAATCGGACTATTTACAATGCGGATCGCAGTCTGTGTAATCATTATACCATATACAGAACAGATTCTGTTGAATTTTAGTTGAATTATTGCAAAAAATCAGGACGCTTCCTTACGGAAACGTCCTGATTTATATGGTCGGAGTGACTGGATTCGAACCAGCGGCCTCTTGGTCCCGAACCAAGCGCTCTACCGAACTGAGCCACACCCCGATTTTTTGCTATATTCAATTAGTTGGTGCATTCACTGCTGAAAGCACCGCGCTTCGCTTACGCTCGCCGAGATTACGATCTCGCCTCGCCTTCGCTCGACTGCTGCTTCCGCCACCGGCGGCGCAGTTTCGCTCACCTACCGAACTGAGCCACACCCCGTCAAAATGCTTGTATATTGTATCACGTTTTCGCCCGCTTGTCAAGGGGATTTCCAAGAATCTTTTCTATTTTTGAGAAATTTTCATCCCTTTATTGCTTTTTCTCCCGTATGGGGGTATAATATTCCTGTTATGTAATTTTAATCGTCAGATTCGGAGAGGAGGTGTGCGCCGTGCGCCGTCGGAAACGGATGTCCCCACGCTTGCTGTTTTGCTTTGTTTCTGTTCTGCTGCTTTGCGGCATGATTGCTATGCCGGAGCTGCAGGAGCCTACGCTGTACCGTGCCGAGATTCTTTCCCGTACGAATCAGACAACGCTGCACACCCGAGCGGCTGTGGGCGGTTTGCAGGCGCCTGCGCTTTCCTCCGTGATCGAGCCGCCTGCCGAGACGGAGAAGGAGCCGCCTGTTGCAGGGAATATCCTCGGTCTGATGTACCACGATCTCACGGAGAATGAGGCGAACACGTCCGCATGGACGACGATGCCGGAGAAATTCCGTGCCGATATGACCGCGCTTTTGGAGGCAGGCTATCAGCCCCTTTCCCTGGAGGATTACGCGGCAGGGAATATCCGGCCCGGGCAGGATTATTTCGTCGTCACGTTTGACGACGGATACGAGGCGAATCTCACGATGGCGCTGCCGATTCTCACCGAGCTCAGCGTGCCGGGGACTGTTTTCGTGATCACGGGCAGTGTGACGGCGGACGGACACATGACGTGGGATCAGCTGCGCGAGCTGACTGCGTCCGGCGTTGTTACCGTCTACTCGCATACGGAGACGCATATGAAGGCGAACGAGAACACGTCACAGGCGTTCCTTGCCGATGAGCATACCGCATGGGCGCAGATTGAGGAGAATCTTGCCCCGGCGATGAAGGCGATGGCGTATCCGCACGGCGCGTATACGAGAGAAACGATGGAGGCGCTTGCCGCGGAAGGGTACGCTGTCTTTGCGGTGCAGGACGTTCCGTGGTGGTACACGGTCGGGAATGAAGCCGGCGTACAGATCCTGCTGCGGTATAACGTGGCGTATGAATCGGATATTCTTTCCATAGCGGAATTGAGCCGGAGCCGCGCCGGATTGCCCACGATTGCGGAGGCGACAGCGATCCGTGCGGAGGCGGCCGCGGCAGAACGGGCGGCAAAGGAAGCGCAGAGACGCGCATGGATCGAGTACGCGAAGGCGGCGATCCGCGCGGAGGGCGAACGGTCGGAGAAAACGAAATGATGCGGAACAAACGGTCTCTTTCTCCGTCAAAGGGAAAGAGGCTGTTTTTCAAAAAGGAGACTGTTTTATGAAACGATTTTTGTGTGCGGTGCTTGTGCTTTGTGCGGTGCTCCTTGCGGGGTGCACGCCGAGAACGCCCGTGCCGGGCAACGTGCTCGGGCTGATGTACCACGATCTTACAGAGAATGAGGCGAATACGTCTGCATGGACGACAACGCCTGAGAAATTCTGTGCGGATATCACAACACTGATGAATGAGGGATACATCCCGCTTTCGCTGGAGGATTACGCCGCCGGCAATTACAGTGATACGGAGAACTATTTCGTCGTCACGTTCGATGACGGATATACGTCGAATCTCACGCTGGCACTGCCGATCCTTTCCGCGCTTGGCGTGCCCGCCTCCGTTTTTGTGATCACAGAGCTGACGGGAACGGACGGATACATGACGTGGGATCAGTTGCGCGAGCTGACTGCGTCGGGATGGGTTACCGTGTATTCGCATACGGAGACGCATCTGAAAGCGAGCGAGTGCGAGGAAGCGGTCTTTCTTGCCGATGAGCATACCGCGTGGGGGAAAATCGAGGAGAATCTCGCCCCGCAGATGAAGGCTCTGTCCTACCCGCATGGCGCATTCACGCGCGAAACGATGGAGACACTCACGAAAGAGGGATACGCCGTGTTCACCGTGCAGGACGTGCCGGACTGGTACGTCGAGGATAACAAAGCAGGCGTGCGGATCCTGCTCAGATACAACGTGGCGTACGAGGCGGATGTGCTGGAGCTTTGCGAGCTGAATCGCGTGCGTGCGGACACAGCGAACGGCGAGAAATGAGAAAACGTACGGACAAAAGAAAAGGGATTGCCCAAAGGCTATGTACGCTCAAGGACAGTTTTTGATCTTAAAAAGAATATCTTATTTACCGATAAAAATGACAGAGAACATTTTACGCTCTCTGTCATTTTTTTGTTTTTTTGCTGTATTATCTTTACTTGCAGCAATATTTTCTTCTTTGGTTTGAATATAACATTCGGGAAAACAAAGTAAAAAGCAATCACACTCGTCGCAACAGCACGCAAAACCCTGCTCGCCGTTACCAAGGCAACCGGCAGGCTTTCCCGGTGAAAGCTCAATATCGGTAATGTCTATGATCTTTTCTTGAATGTTCTTGTTCATATATCCCCCATCAGCAAATAAAAAAGGTGCGCAACCGAAGCCACGCACCGAAAAATGCAAACTCCAAGTTGTCGCCAAACGAACTTATACGCCGATAGATATCACACCATCAAACGGGAGTCGCATTTTTACCAAATGGATTCGTTTAATGGTATGCACAAAAAGGGTATAATTATCCCTTAAAGAAAAGTATACCTCTCAGCGCGATTATTAAGTTCGTTTGGCACAATTATTATATCACAAATTTGTGGATTTGTAAATGTATTTAGTTGGTTTTATCAAATTACTTTTCGGAAGGCAGAAAAAGCCTCGCTTTACACAAAGGAGCATTTTAATGTTCATCTATGACTTGTCAATTTTTCTCGCAAGAACTGCATTTGTATCCGCAAATGCAAAATACGGCATACCTCTTTTGAGATATACCGTATTCTTGTAAAACTGTCTTTTGGAGTGACGCTTTGAAGGCAGTCCCTTTTTTGTATTTGCTTTTACTCCGCGAGCAGCTTCTCTGCTGCCACGTACCGTACGCACGCACACAGGATCTCCGTCGCGGCGATCAAATCGGCCATCGGCGGGAAGGACGGCGCAAGACGAAGATTTTTATCCAGCGGATCCTTGCCGTAGGGGAAGGTCGCACCGGCGGCAGTCAGCGCAACGCCGACCTCTTTTGCTGTGTCATAGACGCGCTTTGCACAGCCCTCCTGCACGTTCAGGCTGATGAAGTAGCCGCCCTTCGGCTTCGTCCACTCGGCGATGCCCAGACCGCCAAGCTCCCGCGTGAGGATTTCGTCCACTGCCTCAAATTTCGGGCGCAGGATGTCCGCGTGACGGCGCATCATGGCGCGTACACCGGCGGCGTCCTTGAAATAGCGGACGTGGCGGAGCTGATTGATCTTGTCGAAGCCGATCGTCTGCTTGCCGAGGATCGGTCTGATCTGCGCGAGATTCTTTTCGGATGCCGCCATGATTGCCACACCGGCACCGGGGAAGGAGATTTTCGACGTGGATGCGAAATAGAAGATCCTATCCTCGTTGCCGTACTTCTTCGCCGTCTCAAAGATGTCGAGAAGCGGCACATCCTCATCGTACAGCTCGTGTACGGCGTATGCGTTGTCCCAGAAGATGCGGAAGTCATCCGCCGCCGGCTTCATGGAAGCAAGTGCCTCCACCACGGCATCGGAGTACGTGATACCGTCCGGATTCGAGAATTTCGGCACGCACCACATACCCTTGACAGAAGGATCCTTTTCCGCAAGAGCGCGGACCTCGTCCATGTCGGGACCGTCGGCGCGCATCGTGACGGGGATCAGTTGGATGCCGAACGTCTCGGTGACGGCGAAATGGCGGTCGTATCCGGGAGAGGGGCAGAGGAATTTGATCTCGCCCTGCTGTCCCCACGGTTTCGCGCCGCCGGCAACACCGAACAGCATGCAGCGTGCCACGGTGTCGAACATCAGATTGAGGGACGAGTTGCCGCAGACGAGAATCATCGATTCGGGCAGACCGAGCAGCTCGGAGAACAGGCGCTTTGCCTCGGGAATACCGTCGAGGATGCCGTAGTTGCGGCAGTCCATGCCGGATTCGCATTTGAAATCGGAGGAGGACGTAAGCGCGTCCATCATATCGGCAGTGAGGTCGAGCTGTCCCTTCTCGGGCTTGCCGCGGGTGAGATCAAGCTTGATGCCCTTTTCTTTATAGGCGGCGAGCTGTGCAGCCGCTTCATCACGGAATTTCGTAAGCTGTTCCTTGCTGTATTCGGAGAGAATCATCGTTTTGTGCCTCGTTTTGCATTTTTTTAGCGCCTGACGTTCATTCTTTGCAGGCGCAGCATGGCAATATTATACACCAATCGGGTGGAAAATGCAAGAGGGAAATGCAAAAATTGCAAAAAATATTTTGGAGACCGTGTGCCGCCGAGTGGAACACATTGACATTTTTGCCGTCTTATTGTATAATGAGAACACAAACACCGCCATGGGGGACGTAGTATGATAAAAAAATTGTTTTCGATGCTTGCCGTTCTTTTCCTGCTGCTTGCGTGCACTGCCTGCCATACAGAGGATGTGCCTCCTGCGGCGAATGAAAGCACAGGCGCGGGAGATACCGGAACCGCAGAGGATACGGCGCTTACTGAGGCGGAGATTGCCGCCCTCGTCCGTGAGAATCTCGATTTGCTTGTCGGTGATGCACAGCATGTGTACGAGGCGTTGGAAAACCGCGAGGCGCATCCCGAGGCGTTTACTGCCATTGTGGAACTCGGCGAAGCGGCGCTGCCGTCCTTGCGCGAGATCATTGCAGAGGCACCGTACACGACTGTATTCGATGCCGCCCTTTCCGTGCTTGCCAAAGAGGCAGCATACGCGATCTCGCCTGCGGAGTTTGATCTTGTCTATCCCTCCCCGGATGGAAAAAGGCAGCTGAAGCTCACTGTTGCCGCCTTTGACGGGGCGGAATGGTCCTCGGGGATCTCGCCCCTGTACCAAAACGCCTCTGTCACGGAAGGTACCGCCGTACTCTACACGGAGACGGACAAATACTATATGCGTCCGGATGCGCTGTGGTCGCCCGACAGCCGTTTCGTTGTACTGGAGCAGACCGTTGTTCATCTTATGACGGAGAGTGTGATTCTGGATGCGGAAAGCGGTACGGCGATCGAACTGCCGGACGTTTCCGAAATCGAGAGTGCCGCCGCAGAGATCTGCGCAGATGCGGAAACGGGGGTGGAGTACGCAAATACTTCGATCTGGCCGCAGGCATGGCGCGAGGACGGCACGGTGGAGATGCAGTTTGTGTTCCACACATATCGGTATATGCTGAGAGGAACGTTCGTGTTCGATCCCTTAGCGGGGGAGATGGAGATCCTCACCGCCGAGGCAGAGTGGGTGGAGTGAATAAAAGAAAATCCTGTGCATCAGCACAGGATTTTTTCGTATCCTTACGTTTTCGGCGTAACCTTGCCTTTTTTGATTTCGCCGCGCAGGATGTTGTTGAATTCCAGCCGGCGGCTGCCGAAGCGATCCTTCAAGGTCAGCATCGCGTTTTTCAGATCGAGATTGTCGCCGCATGTGAACAGATCAACCGCGGCATAACCGTGCTCCGGCCACGTATGGATCGTGAAGTGCGATTCCTGAATGATGATCGCGCCCGAAACGCCGTAGGGGGAGAAATGATGAAAATTATCCGCCACAATGGATGCTTTTGCCACCTCGGCAGCCTCGTACATGGCGCGTCTTATGAACTCCACATCGTTGAGAAGCGCGCAGTCGCAGTCGAAGAAATCCACCAGAATGTGCGTGCCGAGCGACTTTTTCGTATCAATGCGGATGTCTTTGTGCGCGTGTCCCTTCTGGTCGAAGATCTTGCCGCCGCACGACGGGCATCCCGCCTCCTTGAGCGCTTCGATCGTCTGTCCTTTCTCAAGCAGGATCGCCTGCTTGCACGCGCGGCAGATGTAGGTGTGCTGTGCGTTGCGGAAATCGTACGTGTACAGATCGTCCTCATACGCGTCCTCGATCAGCGGTGCGGTGTCGTCCGTCGTCTGCAGAATCAGCATCTGTGAGACGCCGCCGTACAGGGATGCGCCCTCGTATTCGTTGAAATCGCGGAGCATTTCGGCGACGATCAGACCCATGTCGGAGAACATTTTCTGCATGGCGAGGGTGTCCGCAATTGGCTTGTTGCCGAAGGAGAAATAGATGTCCGAGCCGACCGTCTTTTTGATGGCGGAGATACCGCGGCTTAAAAACAGCGAGATACCGCCGGGTGTGTAGGGCGGATCGGTGAAGAACACGTCAAAATAGTTCGCGTAGCGGATCGGCAAAGGATCCTTCAGATCCACCTTCACACACGTGATCGGCAGCTGCATCGTATCCGCGGTCGATTCAATATAGGAAAGGAATCGCTCGTCCACGTCGAATACGCAGATTTCGCTTCCGGCACCCGTGCTTCCGATGTGCTTCAAAAGAAGCGCAAGCGCGATGCTTACGAGGTCATCGTCACCGACGCACAGGATCTTTTTGCCGATCAGAAATTCCCGTCTGAGGCACAGGATCGCGCGGCGGAACGCCGTCTCCGGCGTGCCCTTCGCCTGGTCGATCGTGACGTCCACCGTCGGGCGGTTTTCGTACAGATCGGCGTGCTTTTCGGCGAGTGTGCATGCCGTCTCCTTGGCGAAATCGTCATCCTCAAGCAGACGGGCGAGCAGATTTTTGCTTACGCCCTTGTAGCCGAGTGCGTCCTCGAGGTATTTTTGCCCGAGCGGGCTGAGGACGATGCCGCCGCACTGAACGACGAGACCGCATGCCATCAGCTCTTTTTTGATTGCGGTCGCCACAGGCACGGGGATGAGAAGCTTTTGTGCCAGATCCTTCGTGGAAGCGGAGCCGTACAGGTACAGATGCGTCAGAAAACGCTCGATGCAGAGCGGACCCTCCTTCAGGTGCGTCCGTTCGTGCACGGCGGAGATGTAGTTTTCCATCCGAAATCCTCTTTCCGATGATTTTATGATATTATTATACCTTATTCGCCGGGGATTGTAAAGGGGGAGGGGGAAATCCCTCTTGCACCCTTTTTGTAAAGTAGCTTTGCGCGAGGAGATGTGGAGGCGTTCCGCATTAAACGCCTCCTACATGGATATTGGATGAACATCCCTGCCAAATCCCCCGTGCGCGCATCTCACGGTCCAGCGCGTTGCGGATCGCCATCTTGTTCCGTACCCACATCGGGGTGGCGAGAATGTCACGCGGCGCGTCTGCGCAGATGCGTGCAATCACCACTTCGGGCGGCAGGATCGCCAGTTGATCGCACAGGATCCCCACGTGCTCCGCCATGGTGAGGGGAGAATAGACGCCTGCCTCCCACATCGCGTGCAGACCGGTGTTTTTCAGAACGCATACCGCGTGGATTTTCACCATGTCGGGCGCAAGCCGCGCCGCCTCTTTTGCCGTCTGCAGCATATCCGCGCGCGCCTCACCCGGCAGTCCGTTCATCAGATGCAGACAGATGCGGATGTTGCCGCCTGCCTCGCGAAGTCTTCGGTATCCTTTCACAAAATCCGCGTGCGTGTATCCGCGGCGGATCGTTGTGAGCGTCTCCTCGTTGGACGACTGCATTCCCAGCTCAATCAGAAGCGGGATCTTCTTTGAAATCCGCGCGAGCAGGGAGAGCACGTCTTCGCTGAGACAGTCCGCCCGCGTGCCGATCGCCAGCATCACGGCGCTGGGCAGTGTCGCGCACCGCTCGTACAGATCGGAGAGCGCGCCGATCTCGCCGTACGTGTTCGTGTTCGCCTGCAGATACGGGATCAGGGCGACGTCGCCCCATTTTCGATGTACGGCGGCGGCACCGCGCGCGTACTGCTCCTCGATCGTCTCCCCGATCGCGCCGGACGATCCGCCCGCGCAGAACAGGCATCCGCCATATCCGCACGTGCCATCCTTGTTCGGACAGGTGAGGTGCGCGTCCAGCGACACCCGCGCCGCCTTTTTCCCGAACAGGTGCTTTGCGAAATAATCAAACGTGTGATACCGCTTCTCTGTGTCGGAATACGGGAACGCCTTGTCGATTTGTAAAGAATTCATGAAATTTATGTCTCCCCTTTGCAAACGGTGTGAGGGCATGATATAATGAAAACAAAGGTACGGTTTATTATAACATATCCGTGCATCCCCGTCAAATCGAAAGAGAGGTTGATTTTATGGAACAGATTTACACTATCCCCGTCAACGAGGCGTTTGAGGCGTCGGTCGCGGATGCATCTCTCGGCTGCCCGTTCTGCCGTTTGTATAATAAGCTGGAGCAGGACGAGCTGGAGCTGATCCTCGGCGCGTCCATGATGGAGCCGGATGTCCGCGTCAAAACGAACGAGCTCGGCTTCTGCCGCGATCATTTCACTATGATGCTCCGCCGTCCGAAGCGTCTGCCCCTTGCACTCATGCTCGAGAGCCACCTCGCCGAGCAGATCGACAATCTCGGCAGAAAGGGTCTGTTTATGGGCAAAAACGGCGATACCGCCGCGAAGAAATTCACGACCCTCGCTTCTTCCTGCTATATCTGCGGACGGATCGAGTATAACTTCACCCGTATGCAGGAGACAGCCGCCCTCCTTTGGGAGAATGACGAGGCATTCCGTGAAAAGGCGCTCGCGCAGCCGTTTTTCTGCCTGCCGCACTATGCCGGATTCGTCGCGGCCGCAAAACAGCGCCTCGGCAGACGCGAATTTGCTGATTTCTATAAGGCGATCGTCGAACGCGAGGGCGCATACATGGACGAGCTCCAGAGCGACGTCAGCCACTTCTGCAAGAAATTCGACTACCGCTATGAGGACGAGCCGTGGGGCAACGCCAAGGATGCTCCCGAGCGCGCCATCGCGTTCCTCGGCAGTAAAATCCACGAGGAGCCGGAAACGAAAAAATAACAAAGAGAGAGGCACGGCCTCTCTTTTTTACGTCCACTTTTGCAAAATATAACGATTTTGTATAAATTGCAAAAAATATATTGACAAATAAGGGAGAGTATGGTATACTATAGACACAGAGAAAGAAAGTGATAAAGATAACACAGGTGCAGGGCACCGAAAGGAGGGAGTCCAATGGGTCACACGGAAGAAACCGCACAGATGTATTTTGATCTCGGCGGACTTCATCTCACAACGGCAGACCGTAGTCTGTAAGATGCCGTATACGGCACACATCATTCGGTGAGTGAGAAGCCGCGGGACAGACACCCCTGCAATTTACATAAATCAAATTCAAACCTCAATGATAAGAACACGGGCGAGCGAAAGGCCGCCCGTGTTTTCTTCATTTAATTATATATAAGAGATTTTGCGCGGAAAATAAAAAATCCAAAAAAATTAAAAAAAGGTATTGACAGAAGGATATTGGTTATGATATAATAGACAAGCTCTCCACCGAGCGGGTCTGATGAAAAACTTTTTGAAAAAAGTTTGAAAAAGGGCTTGACAAAGGGCGAGAGTGGTGATATAATATACAGGCTGTCCACGAGGGACGGCAAAGATGCTCCTTGAAAATTGAACAACAATGACGAAACACTTCATTGAAGTGAGACGGAAAGACTCCGAAAATTCTTTTGAATTTTTTGAAACTCTTTTAATTAGTAATAGA
>JAFTUH010000017.1 GCA_017466375.1 Clostridia bacterium
CAGGGACGCCATAAATCTCAGTTTGTTGTCAATGCTATTGTCCACTATATTATGAATGATGCGAATGCAGGCAAAGCTGTTATACCTGACACAGAAGAGATACGAACAATCTGCCGTGAGATCATTAGCGAGATGATGGCTGATATACCTAAGCAACCCTTGAATCTGATCCAGTATGAGGAAACATCGGAATGTACATCCGATCAGGACTTGGATTTGGGTTCCATTGCCGACACATTAAGCAGCTTCAGAAAGAAATAAGTCATATCCTCCGACTATCTGTAAGATGGTGGAGGATATGCTTTTTTTATGTCATTTCACGTCTGGAAATAATTGGTATTCGACACCAGATTACGACAGAGATATTCAATTCCGTCATGTATCATATATATAGATACAAAAAAAGGACGGATGTGATAAATATATCTTCTAATCTCTATATTTTTTTGAAAAAGCCCAAAATATTTTGGCACAATCGGTATATTCCTCCCGGATATACTTTAATAGCAGATATTGAAAACCGCAAAGGAATACCTATGTCTTCTTGCTGCTTTGGAGACACAGGGGCGTTCCTTTGCGGTTTTCTGATTGTATGGATAAAATCATATGGAGCCAGAGGCCCTCCCTGAAGTTCGTTGACAAGCATACAACGAATTTCAGGAGGATATATGAATAGAAAGGAATATCAACAACTCTCGGAGGATAGAGAGTTACAGAACCGTTTTACTGCATACGTGCAGAAAGCGATGGAAAACACTCGCAGTACATATTATAGAAAGAAGATGGCACTTCAAGAGCGTGAAACGGTATATGATGAAGCCGATGATTTGTATATCACCGACTCCAGCGATATACTCGACACGCTCTTTTCTTTTAACATCGATATGCTGGAAAATCTGTCTCTTTGGAAAGCTCTCCGTAAACTCTCGGGCAAAGACGTTACGATTATCAAACTTCGTGTGCTTTACGATAATTCTTTCAAAGAAATCGGAAAGGTACTCGGAATGACAGAAATGGCAGCGAGAAAGCGTTACAACAGAGCAATCAAAGTCTTGAGAGACATCGTTGAGGAGTAGGTGAAATGTTATTTAAGGAATTACTCAAAGAGGCAGCGGATGGTGACGAGCAGGCTCTTGGGACACTCTATAGGATATATCAGCCTCTGATTACAAAGATGTCCATGCTGAATGATGAGTTTGACGAAGATCTCCATCAGGAGCAGATGATATGCTTCTGGAGATGTGTGAAAAAATTTTATAAAGATTTTTCGGATTCTTGTCACGAAACAGAATAACCCCGTAGTCTCTATTAAGCAAAAGGGGTAACACCCAAACACAACTGAATAGCTGCATCACAGCATTTATACGGATACTGCAGATAGTATGCCATGACCGGACAAACTCCGCGAGCGTGCCTGCAGGTGAAATACGGGCATAGCTCGGATCCGCAAGGCGTAATACACCATATACGCGGTCGAAAGCCAGGGCGCAGGAAATGGGCTGTGATGTTAGTGTCTTATTGTCAATTTCAATATTTATCTTGGCAAAACGGCGGAAGTAGGATATAATACATTTGTGCAGAATGATCCGAATTTCGTCTGTTTTGCTGTTACATACGAAAGGAAAAAATTATGAGTAATGAAATTATGCAGCAGAACAGCCCGCGCAGTCAGATTTATACGGTGAAAGAAATCGCTCAGATACTCAATATCAGCGAAAGAAGTGCGTATAACTTCGTAAATAAGACCACCGAATTCAAAGTGCTCAGAATCGGAAGATGCCTTCGCGTAAATAAGGAGGCCTTTGATGCATGGCTGCAAGGGAATGTAGCTGCCACAAACTAAGGAGTTAAAAATGGCAACTATAAGAAAACGGAAAGACAAATACGTAGTCATATATGACTACATCAATGAGAAGGGAGTGCGAAAACAGAAGTGGGAAACCTGTGAATCGAAAGCTGATGCCTCAAGGCGGGCTAAGGAAGTAGAATATGAAAAAAGCCGCAACAATCTGATTGCCCCCAACAATCAGACAGTGGCGGAATTTTTAGCTGAATGGGCACCGATTCAGGCAAAAAAATGCTGGCAGTACAAAACCTACATGACAAATATGCAGATGATTGAAATGCATATCAATCCATTGATAGGCAAAGTAAAGATGCAGAAACTTACTCCTAAGCATATTGATGTTATGTTTATGGAGTTGCGGCAGAAGAAAGTTACCGGAAGTAAAGCGAGAAACAAAAAAGAGGAAGACATTCCCTATATTTCGTCCACTATGCAAAGACACATCTACACACTTTTGCATGGAGCAATGGAAAAAGCAGTGGAATGGAAAGTAATTCCGTCAAACCCCGTTGTGTGTGATCCCCCGCCCCGGTCAACGACTGAGACAGCTACGTGGGACATAGACACACTGCGGATGGCGCTGGATATGATGGAAGATGAAATTCTTCATCTCGCAGTCCACCTTTCATTTGTTTGCTCATTACGTATCGGTGAAGCTATGGCATTATCCTGGGACGATGTTAATTTAGAGAAGAAAGAGATTTATATCCGAAAAACCCTTCAGCGTGTAGATAAGAAAGCACTTGAAGAGTTGCCAGGAGATTCACTCTATTTCATGTTCCCGCCGAAGCAACTTGAGAAAAAATCTGTTCTGGTATTGAAAAAACCAAAAACAAAAACCAGTACAAGAACGCTCTACATTACAGATGAACTGCGAAACGAACTCCAAACTCGGAAGGAAAAGATCGAACAGCAGCGTAAGTATTACGGAGCGAACTATGCCGACTATAATCTGGTATTTGCTTTGGAGGACGGATACCCTATTGAACCTAAACTTTGCGAGAAGTGGTTCAAAAAGTGGCAGAATGGTCCGGGACTTGCTTTTCCGGATATTGTGTTCCATTCTATCAGACACTCCAGCACCACTTACAAGTTGGTATTGAGTCAGGGTGATATTAAGTCTGTTCAAGGAGATACCGGTCATTCCTCAGCAAAACTTGTGACAGATACATATGCCCATATACAGGTTGATTCGCGTAAAGCATTGGCAGATTCACTTGAAAAGGATTTTTATAAGAAAAAAGATACGGAAAAATCAGCAGAAGAAAAAAATCCTGTTGACGTGGCCGGTCTGATGAACTTAATTAAAGAAAATCCTGAGCTGAAAAATTTTCTGTTAGCAAGCGTTCTTGCAGACGAAAGCATGAAAGTGCAGCAGATGCAGAATTAACGTATGTTAGCAAAATGTTAGCAAGGCCCGATTTTCGATGAAAGGGCAGTTTGCGGACTAGTGTGCAACACAGCGCAAATACTCGATCGGAAATCGAGCCATGTTAGCAAAAATCAAAGAAATGTTAGCAAAAAATGTTAGCAAGGAGTGCCCGGTTATCGGTTAGCAAGCCTCAAATTTGTTGTAAAAGCACAAAAAAAGCAACAAAAAACCCATGAAAACTGGCATTTTCACGGGTTTTATGGCGCGCCACGCAGGATTCGAACCTGCGACCTACCGGTTCGTAGCCGGGCACTCTATCCACTGAGCTAGTGGCGCATAGGGTATTCGATTGTGGGATGCTCTGGTTCGCGCCTCGCTCGGAGTTCCCAGTTCGTAGCCGGGCACTCTATCCACTGAGCTAGTAGCGCATGGGGTATTCAATTCGGGGATGCTCTGGTTCGCGCCTCGCTCGGAGTTCCCAGTTCGTAGCCGGGCACTCTATCCACTGAGCTAGTGGCGCATTCGCTGAACGCCTATATATTATACAGTAGTGCGCCCCGTTTGTCAAGCGTTTTTCGAAAATTCTTTTGCTTTTTCCGATTTTTTTCCGATTTGCCCGTTGGCGTAATCGTTTGTGAGAGCTTTTGTGTGAAAATGCCGCCATTTTTTGCTTGACCGAACACAAAATATTGTGTTTTCATTCTATCGGGCTTTCTCTCTCCCTCGGCGCGCGTGTTTCACTGTGTGTTTTTATTCCATAAGCAGCGAGAATATGCAAAATACAGCACAATATATAAATTAGGCACTTGTTATTTGTGCGATATTTTCTTTTCAAAACTATTGACTTCTCATGGAAATACAGGTATAATATTTTACGAACCCTCCTTTTGGCGAAACACAATATCTTGTGTGCGCCGCGGGAGTTGGAAACAATATATATTGAAATTACCAAAAAATACAGGAGGAGAAAAATTACATGCTTACCAAAATCGTAAAACGTGACGGACGCGAAGTTCCTTTTAATATAGAGAAGATTGCCAACGCAATCTTCAAGGCTGCACAGGCAGTCGGAGGAAGCGATTACGATCAGGCAATGGCACTCGCGTGCGAAGTTTCCGAGCAGGTTGACAAAAAATGCCGCGAGGAGGGCGCTGTTCCCACTGTCGAGCAGGTACAAGATATGGTGGAGACCACGCTGATCAACCACGGTCACGCAAGAACGGCGAAAACGTACATTCTGTACCGTGCCGAGAGAACGAAGGTCCGCGAGATGAACACGCGCCTCATGAAGGTGTACGAGGATCTGACGTTCAAGAGTGCGAAGGACAACGATGTCAAGCGCGAGAATGCGAACATCAACGGCGATACCGCAATGGGTACGATGCTGAAGTACGGTTCCGAGGGCGCAAAGGAGTTCAACGAGCTCTATATCCTTGATCCGAAGGTGTCCAAGGCGCACGTTGAGGGCGATATCCATATCCACGACCTCGACTTCCTGACGCTGACGACGACGTGCTGTCAGATCGACCTTCTGAAGCTGTTTGAAAACGGATTTTCTACGGGTCACGGTCATCTTCGTGAGCCGAACGATATCCAGAGCTATGCGGCGCTTGCCTGCATCGCGATCCAGGCGAACCAGAACGACCAGCACGGCGGTCAGAGCGTACCGACCTTCGATTACGCGATGGCACCCGGTGTCAAGAAAACGTACAAGCGCCTGTTCAGAAATAACCTGATTAAGCTCCTTGATATGGAGGGCGCGGAGAAGGCGGAGGAAACGGCTCTCGCAATCATCGAGGCTCTTGCCGCCAAGGGACTCGTTCCCGAACTGGGCACTGCCCGCGAGATGGAGGCTGCACTCCGCGAGGAGATCGCCGCTAAAATTCCCGCAGCCGATGCCGCCCGTGTTGCCGCTCTCGTTCTTTCTTATACGCAGAAAGAGATCGAGCGCGCTACCTACCAGGCGATGGAAGCACTGATCCACAATCTGAACACGATGCACTCCCGTGCCGGTGCGCAGATCCCGTTCTCCTCTCTCAACTACGGTACGGATACCTCTCCTGAGGGACGTCTCGTCATGAAGAGCATCCTGCTTGCGACCGAATCCGGTCTCGGCAAGGGTGAGACACCGATCTTCCCGATCCAGATCTTCAAGGTCAAGGAGGGTATCAACTACAATCCGCAGGATCCGAACTACGATCTGTTCAAGCTCGCATGCCGCGTCTCCGCAAAGAGACTTTTCCCGAACTTCTCTTTCCTGGATGCACCGTACAATGCACAGTATTATAAGGAAGGCGATATCAATACCGAGGTCGCCTACATGGGCTGCCGTACCCGCGTAATTGCCAACTACTACGCACCCGATAAGGAAGTCGTAACGGGCCGCGGCAACCTCAGCTTTACCTCCGTCAACCTGCCCCGAATCGCAATCAATGCGAAGGGCAACGTGGACTGGTTCTTTGAGGAACTGGAGCGCAAGATGCAGCTCGTTGTTAAGCAGCTGCTTGACCGCTTCAAGATCCAGTGTGGCAAGAGAGTGCTCAACTATCCCTTCCTCATGGGCGAGGGCATCTGGATGGATTCCGACAATCTGAAGGCAGACGATTCTCTGGAGGAGGTACTGAAGCACGGTACGCTCACGATCGGCTTTATCGGTCTTGCCGAGGCGCTCAAAGCGCTGATCGGCGTTCACCACGGCGAAAGCGCGGATGCACAGGCGCTCGGTGTCGAGATCATTGGCTTCATGCGCCGCTTTACGGACGATGCCACGAAGAAGTACGGTCTGAACTTCTCCCTGATCGGCACGCCGGCAGAAGGACTTTCCGGCCGATTCATCCGCATGGACCGCAAGAGATTCGGCTCCATTCCGGGCGTCACCGACCGCGAGTACTACACGAACTCCTTCCATGTGCCGGTTTACCACAAGATCGCCGCACACGAGAAGATCAAGCTCGAGGCTCCGTACCACGCACTCACCAACGGCGGACATATCACGTACATTGAGCTGGACGGCGATCCGTGCGAGAACCTCGACGCATTCGAGCAGATCGTCCACAACATGAAGGAAGCCGGCATCGGCTACGGTGCGATCAACCATCCCGTTGACCACGACCCTGTCTGCGGATATACCGGTATCATCGGCAACACCTGCCCCTGCTGCGGCAGAAGCGAGGAAGACGGTGTTCCGTTCGAGCGTATCCGCCGTATTACGGGCTACCTTGTCGGTACGCTGGATCACTTCAACGACGCAAAGCGCGCTGAGGTACGCGACCGTACCAAGCACGAAGTGCGCAGTGAGATCGAGAAGATCTGATAAACAGAAAGAAAAGGCTATTGCTTTTGCAATAGCCTTTTTGTTTGCGGTTTACTCCTCTGCAGGCGGATCCACAAGCGGTGCTGTCTCGAAGACTTCATCGGGCACGGTGGCGTCCGGCGGCGCGATATCCAGAAGAATGTTGCCCGTGTCTGTTGTCAGCTCGCACCGTCCGCCTGTTGTTGTTTTCGGAACGCGGACTCTTCCTGTGTCCGTGTGCGCAAGGAACACTTTGTCCGTTACCAGCGTACCGGTGATATTGCCGGTGTTTGTTTTCACAAAAAGCTCGGCGCCGTCTGAAGCGTTAAAGCGAACATTTCCTGTGGAGGTTTGGATGTCGATTCTGCCGAAGGAAAGCGTGTTTGTAAGGGTAATGTCGCCCGTGGTCGCTTTCATTTGCAGCTGTGCGCACGTTGTATTTGTGAGACGTGTATCTCCCGTAGTCAAACGGATTGTCAGCGCGGAACAGCTTGTATCCGTAATAGCAATGCTTCCTGTTGTTAGACAGGCGTCTAAATCCGCACAGGCCGTGCCGGAAACGAGGATGCGACCGGTTGTGGTTTCTACGGAAAGATTATTTTTTACATTTGCAAAAAACTTAGCATCTCCCGTTGTTCCGTGCAGAGAAACGGAGTCAAACAGGAAGCCGAATGCGACTTCCGTGTCACCGGTCGTCAAGTGAACGGAGAGCGCGCCGTACGCATTTTTGGGGAGATATACGGTTACGCTCGGTGTAAAGAGCGTGAATATCCGTTCGTACCATTTGCGCGTATCGACGCAGGTGACGGAAAGGGTGCTTCCGTCGGACGTTACAGCGAAGCGATACTTCTGCTGTTCTTTACAAACCGCGGTGCAAGTTTCCCCCTCTGCAGGCAAGAAGCGTACGTCTGCGGTTTCAATGTTCACGGAGATATCGGAAAAATCCTCCGTGACCGTATATGTGTTCGTTTCGCTTACGTGCGTCGGCAGGCGAAATCCGTTCATACCGAATCCGACCAGCACGAGCACAAGACCAATCCCCAAAATTATGATACCGGCAGTAAGCATTTTTTTCATTTCCTTTCCTCCTTGCATTTGTTCTGCGGCATTTTCCGGTGCAGAATTCGCCCGGTGAGGCTGCAGACCAGTTTACTGAGAGACAGACTGAGAACAAGCAGGCAAAGCCCGATTCCCAATGTGATACATGCCGCGCCGATACTCAGAATCCCTCCGACCGCATCCGTTTTGATGAACAAGAGAACGGCAAGCGCAAGCAGCGGCAACGTGCAGACGGTAACGGCGACTGCCGATGCCCACAGCGAGATCACGACCGCCCAGACGGAAATGTATACCGACAGGATGACGGCGAAAACGGCGAGCAGTAGCGACAGCCAAAGCGGCGAGCCGAGGATCAGGAGCACGATCTCCCATGCCTTGAGACCGCGTTTTTCCTTAGGCGGTGCGCATGGCGTGTGGATCGGATTCATCCCGGCAATCCTGGCGGCGGCTTCCTCCGGCGTTCCGATATCACGGACGGCTTCCTCCTCGGTCATGCCGTCCTCTATGCGGTCATCGATCATCTCGCTCCAGTATGTCAGCGTTTCGGTCCGATCCCGTTCCGGCAGCGATTGCAATCGGTCAGATAACTGCCGCAGAAATTCACTTTTCGTCATGTTTCTTCCTCCTTTGTCACAAACTCGTAGATGGAAAGTATCTCGCTCCACTCGTTTTTGAAATCCTCGATGCGCTGCAGCCCCGCCGGTGTGATGCGGTAGTATTTCCGCAGCCGCCCGTTGTGCTCGGCGGTCCGGACCGTGAGAAGCTGTGCACTCTCCAGCCGTCTGAGGATCGGATACAGTGTCGATTCCGAAATCTCCACGTACGGCTTTATGTCTTTGATGATCTGATATCCGTAGGAGTCCTCGTTTTTGATCGCGGCAAGCACGCATACGTCGAGCAGACCGCGTTTCATTTGCATATCCATAGCGATACCTCCTTATGTATAATACTATACCACGCATAGTATCTGTTGTCAAGAGGATAAAAGAAAAAATCCTGCTCCTTTTGGAGTAGGATTTTTCATATCAGCTTCCTGCATAGTAGACGAGCGTTGCCAGCGTCGATGCTGCGGCGGCAAGCCCCATAGCGATTGCGGGTAAAAGAGCGATCAGACCGCTGAGCCCGGCCGAGCGCGCTTCAAGAAACTGCGACGCTGTGAGAATCCACAGACTGACGGTGAGAATCGGCAGAACGTAGGGGAGGGAGGGGGCACCGACGGCGAGATAGATCGCGCCCACCCCGACCATGACGGCGGCGCAGAGAAGGGAGAGCATCCGGTATTTCATAAAAACCTCCGTCAGGAACCGCCGTTTTTGCGCCGGTCATTCTCCCTGCGGGAGAGAAGCGCAAACGCAGACAGCGTAGCTACGAATATAAAGATCCAAAGGAGGAACTGCGCCGCGGTGGGAGCGTTTCTGCCGGCGGAATCCGCTGTGTCGGCGGCGGTGGAAAAATGTGCATCCAGTTCCTCTGCGGTGTGCGTATCGCTGTAGCAGAGGATTTGGGGAATATCCACGGTTACGGGAGAATCGGCGCGTACGAGAATGGCGGCGGAAGTGATGCTGTCCCAGCCGCCGTAGGCGGAGAGATCGCACAAAACGCGGACCGGCTGTCCTGCCTGTGCGGTGAATGCATATTCCGCCCGGGCATCCTCACTGCCAAAGACAAAGACGATCTCCGCCGTGTCGGTGGATTCGAGTGCGGAGGCGACAAGAAGCGTACAGCAGAAGTACGGTGCGTTTGTGAAATCAAGCGCAGATGGCATCATGCAGAGGATACTGCCGCTTGCCTTGCCGAACGGATCTGCCGAATCGGAGGGGAAAACGGCGTGCAGGGAACGGGTCCCGGCTGAGAAGACTCCGGACTGTGTCGTAAGCGTTGCGCATCCGCTTCCGGCGATCCAGTCGAGCGTACTGAACGATTTCGTAAAATCGTACAGCGTGTACTTTCCGGTGTATGCATCGGCGTCCGGTACCGCGGGGAGCAGCTGGGCGGTGAATTCGTGCAGGGTACGCCCCGTGTCACCCGCGACCTTCACGTGCCTCAGATTCTGATACAGCGTGTCCGGATCCGCCTGTCGGTCAACACCGAGGAAGAACGCCCGTATGCCGAGACGGGAGATCGCTTCGCTTCTCAGACTGTATTCCGCCAGCAGGCTCTCTGCAGAGGTTGGATTCGCCCGCCAGAGGAAGAACAGCTCAGACGGAGGGGCGGCATCCACGGCGCGCATTCCGGCAAGAAGATTCTCCGTGTGCCCTATGAGCTCTGCGGCATCGTCCGAGACGTACATAAGCCCGTAGGGCATATTGTTTCGCCGCTCGATACAGCGGCTGAGATGGACGGCGAGAAGAACCGTGTCCGCATCGGCATCCGCTTCGGAGAGATAGTGTCCCACGGGGGCGATGACGGATACGTCGGGAATATGTGCGGCGGCGGCGGTGTAGACGATCTGCATCGTATCGGCACACAGCGCGGCGTAGGAGGGAAGATCGGACAGATCCGCTCCGTTATACAGGGCAGAATCCATTCGTTCACCCACAATGAATCCGCGCAGAGCCGGGTGAGCCGCGGCAAGGTAATCGGTGACGGCGGAGAGCATATACGCGCCGTCCTCATTCGTTACGTCGAAGGCGAAGAAGCCCGCGCCGTCACAGGAGAACGTGAATCCTCTTGCGGAAAGATCGGTGCCGCATAAAAGGCGGAGGTATACGTCCACATCCGCGGCACTGTAAAAGCGAAGCTCCTCATCCAGCTCGCGGAGGTACTGCGTATCGAGATAGTAGTAGCGACCGCCGCGGATGCAGAGCCGCCCGCTGCTGTTGCCTTCCACCCCGCCGAGCAGCTCGTCGACAAATACGTCCACGATCACGTTGGCGGCATTGGCAGAGAAGATTCCGGCAGGATTTGCACCGGAAAGACCGACGGCAGATCGGTACGGACGCGCCGTGCCCTCCTGCGCATCGGGGAATACGGCAGGGGCGATCATTGTCATTGTGTCACCGCTTCTGAGCACAGCGGCAAAGCGGCTGACTGCGGCGGAGGATTCCCGCCCGTGCAGATCCACCGTGAACTGAAAGCGGTTGGAGATTTTGATTTCGGCAACCGGTTCGCTGTCGGCAAGAACGGACGCCGGATCGGACCAGACGGGAATTTCGTACAGCGCGATCGTTCCCTTGAGGTTATCGGCGACTGTCTGCGAGGGCAGTGTGCCCGCCACGGTCAATGAGGACAGACCGTCGGAGAAGGCGCAGGAGGTGATTTTTCCTGCGTATGAAGCGGTATCCGCCTCGGGAAGATACAAAAGGGAAACGGAGAGCAGACGAACGGCATCCGTTTCGGCAAACAGAGATTCAAACCGGAGACGGTAGGCGTACAGTGCGACCTCCGAGCGAAACGGAAGGAGATACGTGTTGGTTCCTTCTTTCAAGGAACACGAGGCGGCATTCTGAAAGGCGGAGAGACCGGAGAACGCGTCAGACACGGCAAGGGAGAGCGAACCGCCCGATTTTGCTCCGTCAAGAACGACTTTAAGCACAGCCGTACCTTCACCGGATACGTATTCGTCGCGAGCCGCATTGGCGGCAAGCGAAAGGATACCGTCCTCACCGGCATCGAGCACGTACGCGCCCTCTTCGTAGACGGCACTGCCGCCGTCCGCTGTGAATCCGAACGTGAGAAACGCGTTTACGGCATCAAGCGAAGCGGATCCGGTGGCGCAAATATCGCTGAGAAGGATGGCGTTCGTCTGTACGTCCTCGGCTGTTTCGACACAGATCTCCATGAAATCCACACTCGTTCGCAGATCCCATGCGGAAATGTCCGCGCTGATGGCGTACCAGTCCCCACCGGGGATTTCTGTTTTTGCCGTGATCGAGGAAAGGGCAGAGTACATGGTAACGGAAACGGAGTACAAAGCCTCCGTGTCCGCTTCGATTCTGATACCGAAGCTCAGGTGCGAGTGCTCCAGCAGATTGACGCGGTCGTCACCGAACAGGCGCATGAGTGTGAAAATACTGCCGTCGGCATTGGGGCTTACTGTGCCGCGCAGACAGGCGTATCCTTTGTCCTCAGTCAAGGAGACTTCGGAGATTCCGGTACCGCTCATCCATCCGTCGGTGGTGCCGTCGGCAAACCGATCAAGCGGCGTCCCAGTCATGCCCAAGTCGGGCGAGGGCAAAAGCACGGCGGCGGCAGAGGCAGTCAGCGTGCTCTCGGCGTGCACCGATGCGGGCAGAAACAGAAGAAAGATGGATATCGCGGCAAAAAGCGCGCACAGCCGTATCCGCCTCATACGCGGTACCTCCTTACAGATTTTTGGGATTTATGCTCTGAAGCCGCACCGCTTGGCTTCTTCAAGATAGACCTGTTCGATCTTTCGCGTCATGGCGGCGGCGGTGAAATTCTCCTTAAACAGGCGCGCGGCGCCCTCGGAGAGGGAATCGTACAGCGCCTTGTCCGACGCGAGCTTCAGAATGGCGTCTGCCATCGCATCCGCGTCTTTGATCGGCGTGAGCAGACCGTTCACGCCGTCTTTGATAATGCCCGGATTGCCGCCGAAACGGGTGGCAACGGTCGGGAGTGACAGGCTCATCGCCTCGGCAAGCGCGAGGGAGGTTGCCTCCGTTCCCCACGAGCAGTTGAGGGATAGATTCAGAATATTGTAATACGGCACGACGTCGGAGACGAATCCCGTAAAGCGGACGGAATCGGTAAGCCCCGCATCCTTCACGGCGGCGACTGTTTCCTCGTACGTGGATCCCTGCCCCATGAGAAGGAATTTCACACGCGGGTTCTCGGCGCAGACGCGCTTTGCCGATTCGATCAGGTACGAGTGCCCCTTGTACGGCTCAAAACGGGCGGAGATGCCCGCTACGAAATCCGTCTCGCTGAAGCCGAGGGAGGCACGCAGGGTGAGCTGCTCCTCAAGCGTGGTGCGGCGGAGCGCTTCCACGCCGTTCAGGATCACGGTGATCTTGTCAGGGCGCACGCCCGTCGCGGTCAGATTCTCCGCCGCCGCATCCGCCACGGCAATGATTCTTGTCGCGAGGGTGTTGTTCACCAGTCCGGTGATTTGCTTGCCGGGGAACGTCGTCAGCTTCTTCGGCGGATCAAACACGCTGTGACGCGTGTAGATGCGGCTCTTGACACCGCAGAGATACGCCGCCAGCTTCGCATCAAACGCTGAGTGCGTGTGTACGATATGCGGCTTTACCTCGCGGATGATCTTTTTATAAGCGGTAAGTGCGCCTTTTTCGTGGGACTTGTCCCGCCCGAACTCGCACTCGATCACGTTTTTGCCGGTCTCCTCGATCAGCGGCACGAGGGCGGATCCCCTCGGCACGACGACGGAGACGTCAAAGACGGTCGGGTCAAAATTTTTCAGGCAGTGGATCAGAAGCCGACCGGCACCGCCGATGTTGGCGTCGGAAATAAAATGCAGAACGCGGATCATTTTGTGAAGTCTCCTTTTTTATGGGAATGAATCAGTTTTTCGATAACAAATCGCGCTTCCTCACTGTGCAGAAGAAGGGCGAGAATTGCGTACAGTGCCGCGCCGATGAGGACGGCGAGGACAGTATTGACAATCGTGCCGCCCGGCAGATGCGGTTTAATGAAATACAAAGCGGCGGCCATTAAAGCGGCGGCGAGGACAGATTTGGCAAGGTCCAGCAGATCAGCGACAGGGAATTTCGCTTCGGCGGATTTTTTCATGCAGATCGCACCGATCAGACACTGCACGGCGGCTGCAAGACCGGAGGCAAGTGCGATACCGCCGATGCCGTAAGGGACAAGCAGGACGATGAAGATAAAGTTTGCCGCCATACCGCCAATGGCGGCAAGCATCGGAAAGATCGGCTTTTTCTCAGCGAAAAATGCCTTGGTGAGTACCTCATTTGCCGCTAAAAACAGCATACCGACGGCAAAGAAGCGAAGCGCAGTCGCCGTCAGCGCTGTATCGGCGGGCGTAAATTCGCCGCGCTCGTACAGGATGGCGCAGATCGGCTCGGCGAGCACGATCAGTCCGCCCGCAATCGGCGCGATGATGAACGAGAGCGTCTTGACGGAGGTTATCATCATCCGTCGTGAAGCTTTGAGATTTCCCTCAGCCGACGCGCGGGAGAAATACGGGAAGAGCAGATTTGTCGCGACGAATGAGAAGACACCGACGAGGATCGTGTACAAACGGTTGCCGTAGCCGAGTGCCGTGATCGCGCGTCCGCCGTCCATGCCGGAGGCAAATCGCGTGTTGATCAGCGAGCAGATCGGCTGTGTCCACGTGCCGACGAGAATCGGCAGTGCCAGCTTAAGACTGCGGCGTACGTCGGGGGTGAACAGCCCCGCTTTCAAAGACGGCGCAAAGCCGAATTTCACAAGGGATGGGATCTGTACTACAGCCTGTGCCGCCCACCCGGCAAGCATCGCGACGGCAAGTCCCGTGATGCCGAACCGATCGCCGAAAAAAACGAGATAGACGACCATGATCGTGTTGGAAACGAGGCTGATCAGCGCGGGAATCCGAAATTCGCCCATGGATTGCAGAATGCCGACGAAGGCGTAGGCAAGTCCCGTGCAGATCACCATGGGGAAGAGGATCTGCGTCAGATGGGCGGCGAGTTCGTGCGTCTCGTTTGGCAATTCCGGCGCAAGCAGTTTGACAAGGGGCGAGGCGAACAGCATGCCGAGCACCGTAATCGCACCCGTGAACAGGGAGATCACGTTCACATAGGAGGCGGCATAGCGCATCGCGGATTTTTTGCCCTCTCTGACGAGCAGATCGCTGAATACGGGGATAAATGCGGCGGAAACGACACCGCCGAGCACGAGATCAAACAGGAGGATCGGCAGCCGGCTTGCTGTTTCGTAAGCGACAGCGGCGGCGCTTGTGCCGTATGCCCCCGCGACGAGAATATCACGGAGCAGACCGAAGATTTTCGAAAGCAGAATGATTACCGCCATCACGGCAGCTGTGCCGAGAAGACCGCCCTGCTTCTTTTCCGTGTCGGACATAGCCGCACCTCCTTTCCTTGCTATTTTTACCGTTTCAGGCTGTTTTTATCAGCCGATTGTTTCAAGATACTCTTCCAGACACAGCCCGGAATCGTGGATCGCCTTTGCGTGGTAGCGGCCGACGAAGCGGTAGTGCCACGGCTCAAAGGAGATGCCCGTGATATCCTGCTTTCCCTCGGGGAAGCGGATGATAAAGCCGAATTTCCAGCAGTTCTCCTTCAGCCATTTGTACGCCGCCTGATTGGCAAACGCGGTCTGTGCCGAGGAGAGATTGTGCATATCACAGCAGAGTCCAGTCTGGTGCTCACTCGTACCGGGACGTGCGGAATACGTCTCCGTGATTGCCTCCGCTTCGGCTCTGGTGAGACTCGGATTGCGGGACATCTCCTGCTCGGTATACATGTTGAACAGATACGATTGATACGAATAGGAGCGGTATGCGCTCGTGACGGATACGTCAGTGAATCCGTTGGCGCGCAGTTCGATGAACATCGCCTCAAGCGCCATGGCGGCGGTGTGCTTCAGCTGCTGGGTGTTTCTGCCGTCCTTGCGCGTGTCGGCAAGATTCGTCAGATCGTTCGGCAGATACGTTTCATCGATCGTGGACATGCTGTTGACGAGCAGCAGATATCCGTCGCGGTCGGAGGGATTCATGTACTGCTCGTATGCGGAAAGATCGCTCTTGAACGATACAGGCTCTGCGGCGGGCGGTGTCGGCGGATCGGTTGTGACGGGCGGGTTGACAATGTCTCCGACGGAGCTGTCATCCGGGATCGGATCGATCGGCTTGATCGGCTTCAGCGTGAAGGAGACTTCTTCCTCAATCATGTTTTCCTCATCCGTATAATTGCGTGCGACGGATACGGTTTTCCCCTTGTTTTGGACGGTAACGCCGCGGATATATTCGCTGATAAAGGAAAGCGGAACGAGGTAATGATCCTCAGAAAGGAAGACTTTTCCCTCCAGACGGACGGACTGTCCGTTTACCTCGCAAAGATCGCTGATCGCGTTGAAGAGAACGACCTCCTCCGTGCCGTCTCCGGCGCTGTCCGTGCCCTCATGCGTGATGACGTAGCGCATGCTGTCACCGCCGCCGACGGGGGTGAATCCGAGATACCCAGCGAGCTCGTGAAAATCGATATAGAGAATGCCGTCCCGATAGGCGATATCCTCCGTAAGCGTACCTGCGTCCGCACCGCCGAAGACGTAGGTGATCTGTGACGGCTCTTTTTCGGGATTGGTGTGGTTGAAGTGGATGATGAATCCGACGACGGTCACTGCCGCCAAAAGCAGCAGGATCACGATGAAAACAAGTGTGCGTCCTGCGAAGAGCTTCATGTTTTGTTTCCTCCTTGCGCGGCGGCGGTTTTCTTCAATCATGCGCTGTCTCTCACGTGCCGCCTCGGCTGCTCTGCGACGCTCGATTGCCTCACGGCGGCGGGCTGCCTCCTCCGGTGTGAGAGGGCGGGGACGGCTGCCCTGCGGCGGGCGTCCCGTGGGGTTTTGTGCGGAGCGCGGTGCGCTTTGTCGGTTGTTTTTCGGCGGAGTCTGTCCGCGGCGTGGCTTTTGCTGATTCTGCATATTGCCTCCGATCATTTTGTTTCGCAGATCATGAAGAACGGCGAGGTGGGCGAATTGAGCAGGCGGAATTTTGCCACCGTCATTTTGAAGCGGGAGAGGGTAGAGAAGTACTTCGTTAGTTCCTCGCCCTCCAAAGCACCCTCCTCGTGTCCGGGATAGACGGCGACGAGCAGGATAGCGTCCTTGCCAAGCATGCCGACAGCGCGCTCCACGGCGGGAAGCGTCGTTTCCCGCATGGTGGTGAGCTGTTTATTGCCGCTGCCGGGCATATAGCCGAGGTTGAACATGCCGGCTTTGATGGGGGTGTGGATAAATTCATTCGCGCGGTCGTGCGACGCGCAGATGAGCCGCCAGTTGTCGGGGCAGCCCTCAGCGCGGAGCGTTTTTTCGGTGCTGATGAGTGCCTGCGGCTGAATATCGAACGCGGTAACGGAGCCGCTCGCACCGACCGTTTTGGACAGAAATGCGGTATCGTGACCGTTGCCCATTGTGAAATCTACGGCGACGTCCCCCTCGTGCAGGTGGGACAGGATAAAATATTTCTGTAACTGAAGCAAATCAACCATGTTTGTATACTTCCTCCATTAATCTGGGGTGGAATTGTGAGTGATCATCACTTTTGCTTTTTATTTATTAATTTATTCTTATAAGATTTCCATTTTCGTCCATATAATAGGAGGCGTACTCTATTCGCGATACATTTCCATTGATATCAACATGGTAAGTGGAAGGTTCTTTTGTTTCCAAATGTTCATCTCTAATATAATAGACTGAAGAATTTTGAGGCTTTTTGGTAATAACATTTGCATTATTTTGAATTGATACAAAACCCATTAGTCCGACAGCCAGGTTGAAAAGAAAGGCGAGAAGAACGATGCATGCTACAACTACTCTTGTTTTTCTTCGTCGCATGTTTAGGTGTGCCTGAAACAAGATGTGCTTACTGACAATTGCATAAATGAGTGCTTGAAACCATGCAATACCTGATGATGGATCCGTTAAAGCATTGAGAAAAACTACAATTGAAAGACTGCTGATCCACGATATTGTCTCTATGAATTTCTGTGAACATACCTTTTTGGTAAAACCTATCAGAAGGGGAAAACACAAATGCAAAAAAGTAAAAATTATGAAATCCAAGAAGGCACAGAAAAGTGCATAATCTAAAGGAAAAGCACCGTCGATGTACGCTAAAACATATCCAAACACATCCAAAATGAGCGCCAATAACAGAAGCAGAGATACGGTGATTGTACTCCGTTTCAGTGAGGGAGACTTCTTTTCCATTTGCTGTTTGTCTTTTTTCGGTTGATTGGCATTTTGGGAGCTTCTTTCGTTGTGCAAAGAAGCGTCGTAACGCGCTCTTTCTTCAGAATTGCAAAGAATATGATACGCCTCGTTTATTTGCTTAATCTTTTCCTCGGCAACATTTTTATCACCATTATTTTGGTTCGGATGGTATTTGAACGTAAGAGCTGTGTAGGTCATATTGATTACTTCCGGTGATGCGCTCTCTGATACTTCAAGTATTTCGTAGTATGTCATAATTCTATAGCCTTTCTGAAAAACGGATATTGTAGGCAGTGCATTATCTCTCCATTATATTATATATTGTACATCCAAATGGGGATTTTGTCAACCGCAGACAGTATGATGTGAAGTGTAAATCGCGTGTAAGCTGACTGTCTGCCCGAACTTTCCTTTGCGCCGGGATTCGGGCGCAATTTCCGCCTACGCGGAAAACGGAAAGTTCCGACGTAATCATACGTGGAGGTGTTAAGCGTGGAACACCTCCACACCACCAGCCACGGCGAGGGGAGGGACGGAAGAGTCCGCCCTCCCCTGCCCCCCACCCACCTCACATGCGTTCTTTTAGCGGTAATTGTTTTACAACATACCACTTGCGCTTCATCTTATAGGAGAATCATGATCGAAATGTGGTGCAAACACAGCAAAAACGCCATCGTAAAAGACGCGCTCCCGCGCGAGCGAGCAGAGGAGAAGATAGTGGCAGGAACTGAATATGAAAGAAAAAAGAAGAACCGTAAAAACGGCTCTTCTTTGGGTTAGGGAAAGTAAGGGTTGGTTTTCTTTGCCGGCTATTTCCAAGATCTTTTATAAATACACTCGCATTGTTTACGAATCATTTGTAAGAAGTTTTGCTTTCAATGCAGATATTGAACCTGTAATGTCTTTTGAAAGTCCTGCCTTTTTTTTATCCTCTATGTGTTCGTTGCGAACAATGGAAAGAAGTTGGTCATATGCATCAATCAATGCTATATATAAACGATTTAAGGCGCTTACCTCTTGGCGAATCATTTTATCATCGTGCATAAAACATAGATTGATTTCACCATCTCTCAATTGTTGAATTTTCAACCAAAATGGCCCATCTAGAAAATACAGATCTATGGATTGACTGGTTGCAGAAACAAGTTTATATGTCCACATCTGCAATACGGAAAAACTAAGATCAGTCCATTCCGAATCGGGAAAGCAAAAGTCTCCGATTTGAATATAAAACACAGTCGATATTGCCTCAAAAGTAAGTGGAATATCTTGTTTTACAACAATTTTTATTGGATTGTTATCCACATTGACACCTCACCAAAAGTACGATTTAAGCACCGCGCCTGTGCCGCTAATATATTTTACCACATCGCCGTGTGCGTTGTAAATATAGTACAGCAAATTTCCCCGATAAACCTGTTTAACCTCCGTAGCATATGCAGGAGAACAAGCCGCCAGCCAAGGAGATGAGGGAGGGTACAGGGAGGGGATTTTGTCTTGCGTTGGAGGTTGCAAAGCAACCTCGCGGGGACGGTCGGCTGATGGACGGTGCTTGATTGTGTTATACCGTCCCCATTCGGCAGTTTGACATGGTTCTTCTCCCTCCCTGCGAGGAAACACGCATGAGATAGTTTCACCTCCGTTCCTTTTCAATCAAAATGCATGAAAACGCGAGAAAATCGAAGAAAACGGGAGATATCACCGTGCTAAATTAAAATTTTTCAAAAAAATTCTGAAAACCCCTTGACAGGGCGGACACGCTGTGTTATAATTCTATGCGTTGACAATACAACCAAAAATATTTTTCGGAGGAACGCTATGTCCACTTTCATGGCAAAAAAGGAAACCGTAGAGCGCAAGTGGTACGTTATCGATGCAGCTGGCAAGCCGCTCGGTAGAACCGCGGTCACGGCAGCCAATATTCTGCGCGGCAAGCACCGTCCCGAATTCACCCCTCATGTTGACTGTGGTGAGTTTGTGATCATTGTAAACGCTGCACAGGCAGTTCTGACCGGCAACAAGCTGCAGAACAAGTATCACTATCATCATTCCGGCTATATCGGCGGTATGAAGAAGGTTCAGTACAAGACCCTCATGGCAACTCGTCCCGAGCTCGCTATGGAGTACGCTGTCAAGGGTATGCTTCCGCATAACTCTATCGGTGATAAGGCATTCACCCGTCTGAAGGTGTATGCAGGTGCCGAGCACAAGCAGCAGGCGCAGAACCCCACCCCGTATGAAGTAAAGTAAGAAAGGACGAGTATAAAGAATGTATACAAGTGCTAAGCCCTATTTTTACGGTACGGGCAGAAGAAAAAGCTCTGTCGCACGCGTTCGCGTATATCCCGGCTCCGGCTCCGTGATCATCAACGGTAAGGATATCGACGCATATTTCGGTCTCGAGACCCTGAAGCTCATCATCAACCAGCCTTTCGCAGCAACCGCAACTGAGGGCAAGTTTGACGTAGTTGCAAACGTTGCCGGCGGCGGTCTCTCCGGTCAGGCAGGTGCGATCCGTCACGGTATCGCACGCGCACTCCTTCTCGCAGACGAGACGTTCCGCGCTCCTCTGAAGAAGGCAGGCTATCTCACTCGTGACCCGAGAATGAAGGAGAGAAAGAAGTACGGTCTCAAAGCCGCACGTCGCGCTCCGCAGTTCTCCAAGAGATAATCTGGGAACACTACTATTGTTCAAAAAACCCCGAAACCACTATGGTTTCGGGGTTTTTATTTGTTTATGAAAATATGACTTGGTGCAAACTTGGTGCAAAACGCTATGCGATGATAGCAAACGATATAAAACAATATGGGAAGTTTGCTCTTATTTGCCAATTTCGAGACCATCCCACCCGTCTTTCTTCAAAAGTGCGCTGGCGTAGTTTCGGCTGAATGAATAATAGAAGCAGTCAAACAAGATGCGGTCATCGGGGCGATTGGAGCATTGAATGGTATAACCCTCGTTTCTGAGTACGGCTTCCATCTCCTCTGCGTTCAGACCGATGTAGAAGCCCACATTACACAAAAACAGCTTTCCATACACACGGCGTTTGTCTTCTTCCTTGTTCTTGGAAAAGGAATAGAAGACATTTTTGTTTATATGGTTCTCTCGAATATCAGCAATCAGATAGTCGGATATGGTTCTGCTCTCGGCTGGCTTCAGCTTTCGTTCTACCGTTTGCCATTTACCACGCTTAATCTCCCGAAGCACTTTCTTTATATCCATCTTGTTTATCTGTTCGGCTTTTTCAAGAATATTTACCTTATATGTAATAGTCTCCAACGACAGCTGGTTGATAATGGCATGTAAGGCTTCACGCTTGCCCGATTTGAAGCTGGCTATATTCTTTGAGTATTGCTTAACCCTATCAGCTTCTCTGTTAATGCTCTTGGATATTAAGTGGCTGGTTGTGTTCTCCAACTGTAATTGTTCAACATCAGCGGTAATGTCAATTTCCTCGCCATCGCTGGTGATAGCCACATATCGGGGGAACTTTAGCACGGACAGTTTGAGTGCTCTATCAAACTGTGTGCTTGTCATTGTTCCCTTATGAGCATTGAAGAACTCTATATACTCCTTACAGAACTCAGCAACGGCTTCTTGGTACCGATAGGGGTACTCAGTATAAATCGGTCTGTCGCTCGGCTGAATGGCTGTGCGACATTGCTTTATCCAGCGTGATAACTGGATGAGATTAAGGTTCTCTATATCAACTTGAAACAACTCGTTCATAGCAAAATCCTCCTAACAATAATAATTATATATTAAATATTCTCAAAAGTCAATATAACTGCTCCTATTGGTAGGAATAGCATCGGCTGAAAGTCTTGATTTTCAACGGATAATATCGCATAATCTGTGTGTCAGCTGGCTTGTTCCTTGAAAACTGAATAGCGTTGTGAGGCATAGAGTTATATTCAACATCGGATTTCAGTATCATATATCAATATGAAAAACTTAGTCGAAAGAAAGGAGAGTATGACAGCGATTGGGATATTGAGCCAATCGCTACAATTTAGTAGGTACTATGTGAAGAAACGGCGAAGCCGCCGCTTCTTCACATATTCCGAGAGCATTTTGTATCAGTTATGGGTTATGCCCTTTTCCCAGCCAAAGGCGAAAAAGTGGTTTTAGACTTAACTAAGGGGGGGCGAGAATGGGTCGCAAAAGTAAAAACATCAAGATTGAATTGAACCGTCGTATTGATGAACTGCTCCGTATTGGGGAGAAGAAAATCAAGGACGATAAGACCAATCCGAACAGGGCTGAGGGGATTCATTCCATCCGCACTGCCGATACATACCGAAGCATAGCAAACAGCTTTGCTGACTTTCTCAAAGGTCAAGGGGTTAGGACAATGGCTGAGATAGAAAGGCAGCATATAGAGGACTATATGCTCAGTCGCTCGGCCTTGTCTGCCTACACCCACAGTAGAGACCTGTCAGCAATCAACAAGCTGTTGGATACCAGGTTTACGCCGAGAGACTTCGGCTTCCAAGATAGAAAGCACTCACACATCACTAACAACCGAGGTACGGCACTATACGACACCTCAGAAGCCAAGCGAAACCGAGAGCAGATTGAGTTTGTAAGGGCAACAGGCATACGCAGACAGTCCATTGCCACCATCACCCCCGAACAGGCGGTACGAAACGTAAGCGGTCAAGTCATTGGCTTCCATCTCATAGAGAAAGGCGGCAGGGAGCGAAACTGCGTTGTGCTGGAACAGGAGCGACCAAGGATAACCGAGCTTGTCAATCAGAAGATTGCGGAGCAAGGGACTACTTCTCCAATGTTCCGAGCCGTTGACAGCAACGCCAACCCACATTACGCACGACGCGAGTACGCACAGGCTTTATATGCTGACTTGAAGCAGGCTCATGAAGATGGGCATGATTACTACGATGGCTACAGAAGCAAGTTCATCAACGAGCAGGCTCTTGAAAAGGCTATCAGTCGATACAACAACGAGATTGTCCGAGGGTATGAGCGTGATGTGATGGCAGAGGTGTCTCAGAACATGGGGCACAACCGCATAGATGTGATAATATACCACTACCTAAACTGATTGGTGTTATATCTCCCTCTTCTTTGTCGTAGAATGAGATATAAGATACAAACTTGTCAAAGATTGGAGAGCAATATGATTTTATCGTATGATGAAGAACTGTTCCTCTCAACTGTTATGGCAGAGGATTTTGAAAAATCCTTCACCGAATGGATTGAGCACATGGAACAGGAGTATTCCGCTGTGGCAAGGGCGTAATCTTGCTTGTCATATATTTTCATCTTTCTTCAGCCTTGCGTGAAATCGCAAGGTTTTTACATAGATAAGCATAGTTCTGTTATATTTTCGCAGAACTTGAAGTATAGTATAATATAACAGACCTGATACACCTGTTATGATTGCTCGACTATATTTGACTAAGCAAGCAAATACAAGTGGCAAGAATAAATCGGGTAAAGAATAATAAATGGTAACAACCCGTTAAGGGTTGAACATAAAAGGGCAGGAATATTGAAGTCCCCTCGCAACGCTGTTTGCGAGGGGACTTTCTTGTCCTCGAACACTTTCGTTTAATAATTGCGAATACTCTTAGCGTATAATCATATAAACGGTGGATCCAACCGCCGGTAAGGCGGTTGGTAGCGACAGCTTCCCTACGGGTTGGTTATTACCGAGAACGCCATGCGTTCCAGTCGGTGCTCCAAAGAGCTTTGGTAAGCTCCCTCGCATAAGCGAGGTTATCTAATTGACCATCAGCTTGCTGATGGTTCTTAAAACTTATATAAAGGAGAAAGAGTTTGATGAAAAGCTATTATAATAAAGCAAAAGACTATTTGATTACTTCTCGTTCAGTCAGAACAAAGCATTACGAAGAATTGAAAAAGCAAGCTGAGGAAGAAAAGAGAACAGCTTTAGAGTTCTGCGTATGGTACGATTTCCAGCTGGTGGATAAAGCAAAACTGGATGTTGGTGTGTTTTCCTGTATCTTGGACTTGGTGAATAACAAGCATATCACCGCACCCTATGTCAAACAGTTTCGCCTTGCCTGTATTCTCCTACAGAGATTTTTACAGTCCAGCAAGGCAATCAACGACAAGTCCTGTCAAGAGTACATAGCCGACCATCCCGAAGTGGCTTCACGATTAGAGACAAAGCGTATCAACATGGATTTCAGCCAGTTCTTAAACTATGACCGAGCCAAGGCACACAAGCAGTTGTTTCCGTTCTTCCGAAGCAAGGATATCAACACAGACCTTGTGGCAGAATTGATAAGCCGTCATCTGCTGGCGTATGACCTTGACCGCCGCAATCTGATTTTTCTAAACAGAACCGACAGCGATACCATCGGTGTTGAGAAGCTGGGAACTGGTACAAAACACTTCCAGCGTTTAGAGGGAACTATGCCGATGTGCTGGCATTACTGGCTGGAACAGGACGAGCATATTACACTCCGTGCCGACATTGATACTGTTGTTTTCTTTGATACCACGCTCAATATGCTAAAGTACCTCACAGACAACGAGCCACAGGAACGAACACTTTACGCCAGCCTACATACTCCGAACTGCCTATTGGAAACATACAAGAACACATTGGCGTTGCTCCGCTTAGATGTAAAGATAGAGTATGTGTTTGAGGATGAACTTAAGACCCGCCGTTTTAAGTTGTTCAACCTTATGCCCGATGAGTCGATGTTTTTACCGAAGCTGGCAACACCAGCACCCGAACCAATAGCGGCAGAAGCTCCGACAGTCGAAGCCACCGCAACAGCCGATGACGATGACGAAGATTTGCCGTTCTGATATATATGCTCTTGCTTCACAGCAAGGGCATTTTATATTTTGACTGCTCCAACACTATAATCTAATATCCAATAAATATAGAAAAGGAGCAATTATTATGGTAAGTATCTGTATCTGTAATCTTGGTCTTTATAACGAGGGCAAATTAGCGTGCAGCTGGATTATACTTCCCTGTACGGAAAGTAAGCTGCAGCGATTGCTGTGGCGTATCGGTATCAATGAGGTCTATGAGGAATGGTTTATCTGCGATAGTTCCAGCGACCTTAACTGTGTCAATGAAGTCATTGGAGAGCATACCAGTATTCATAGTCTAAATCGACTGGCTAAGCGTTTACGGGGAATGAGCAAAAGCGAACTCGAAATGCTGGAAGCGGTGTCAGAGTACGAAAGTCCCCGAACAGCGGACGAGCTGTTGAAGCTGGCGTGTAATTTGGACTGCTATACCATCTATCCCGATGTCAATACCCATGAGGAACTGGGAGAATACTTCCTGTATGAGCTGGAAGCAATCTCCGTCCCAGAACATTTATTGCCATACTTCAACGCTGAAGCATATGGCAGAGACCTTTCCTTTTCACTCGATGGTCTTTTCACTTCGGCAGGATTTGTCGAAAAAATTGACGAGCCAAGGGACATAGAATATTAAATATATTTTCGATATTCTTTTTTTGCTCTTTGCTATTCCTGTCGATAGGAATAGCAAAGACTGGAACCCTTGTCTTTTAAGTAAAAAATATGTTAGAGTATATGTGTAAACTACAGAACAACAACTCGAAAGGAGATTACACATATATGACTACTAACATTCCGAAGATGATGACCGTTAGAGAAATCGCCGCAACAGGCGTTTTGACTGAAACTGCTATCCGCAGATTATTAAGAGAAGGAAAGCTTCCTGCTATCTATAGTGGCAAAAAGGCTTTTATCAATTTTGACCTTATGTGTGAAATGCTGGCTAATCTCAAGCCAGCCAGTTAAGAAGGGAGAGATATTATGAGCATTAAAGGCGTTACCAAGCGTGGTGAAAATACATATCGTTTTACCGTTTCAATGGGATTTGATGAAAACGGAAAGCATATTCGGCGTACTATGACATACAAATTACCTGAAGGAACGGCACCGACCAAGGCGGAAAAGATGATTCAGAGGGCATATAACGATTTTGAAGATTTATGTAAAGAGCCGCCTAAAGTTGAAAAAGGCATTACTTTTAAGGAACTTGTTGATATTTATATGAGGGAGTTTGCTCCCAATGAATTGAAACCAGTAACCATGTACAACTACGAGGGGGATTTGAGAATCCATCTACTCCCTGTCTTTGGAGACAGGGAATGTGTTGGTATCGAAAACAAAGAATTGACCACCTTTTTTACGGGTCTTGATTTGTCGCCCGAAACGACACGGAAACTAAAGACAGTAATGTCGAGTGTTTTCTCTTATGGTGTAAAGCAGAAGTATATTAACGAAAATCCCTGCGTGAATGCCAACCACAAGAAAGACCCTAACAAGAAAAAGAAAGTCAAATACCTTAATGGTGAGCAATGTAAGAAGTTGATGGAACTTACCGCTGAATATAGCGCATTTAATACTCTAATAAGGTTCTTGCTGCTTACGGGACTGAGAATCGGGGAAGCACTTGCCTTAACTTGGAGTCAAATTGACTTTGTAGATGAGGTTGTAAATGTTTCTGATACATTGGCTTTTGCTTACGGTGAAAAATACATGTCTTCGCCCAAAACTGAAAACAGCATTCGTACCATTAAGTTGGGAAGTTATGGAGTTAGCTTGCTAAAGAACCACAAGGAACAGCAAGAGAATGAGCAACAGCGTGTAGGCATGAGCGAAGAATGTCGCCAGCTTGTATTCCCATCTCCACTGGGTAAATATGGTGATAGAGGTGGCATTAACAAAGAACTGAAGAAACTGCTGTCGGAGAACGGTATGCCGAGTTTAAGTGTTCATGCTCTGCGCCATAGCAACGCCAGTCTGATGATTAACGCTGGAGTCGATATTAAAATGGTGTCTGAAAATCTTGGGCATTGTGGTATCGGGGTGACTGGCGATATCTATTCTCATATGTTCAAGGCATATAAAGCCAAAACCGCAAAAGCACTTGAAGACTTTCTGCTATAAGCTATTCTTACTCGTAAATAAACGGTTCCGCTTTACACAGAACCGTTTATTTATAGGACGACACGATACTTACATTCGTGTCGTCCTCTTTATTTATTCACATTTTTGTGGTAAAATATTATCAATTAGATAAACTTGAATTTGCGGAGATGATAAGATGGTCAATATAACAGATGTAAAACAGATTCTTCAATTTGCAATAGATGCGGAGATTAAAGTCTTTCTTGATGGCGGCTGGGGTGTAGATGCTCTTCTTGGATATCAGTCAAGAGCCCATAACGATATTGATATTTTTGTAGAAAAGAAAGATTATCAGAACTTTATAGAGATGATGAAAGCTAATGACTTTTA